>JBBRLA010000567.1:0-5797 GCA_038231615.1 Polyangia bacterium
CGGCATCATCGGCGCGGCGACCAACAATGGGAACGGGATCGCGGGAATGGACTGGGGCTGCCGCATCCTGCCTGGGCGAGTGCTCAAGGGCGACGCGGACGGCGGGCTCGTGGGGTCGGTCGGCGACCTCATCCCGGCGCTGCGCTGGGCCGTTGGCAAGGAGGTCCCGGGCGTGCCGCCGCCGCCGGTGCCGGCGCGGATCATCAACCTGAGCCTGGGCGGAAGGCCCACGGACAAGGGGGCCACGCAGGCCCTG
Organism: Polyangia bacterium; assembly: GCA_038231615.1. Classification (GTDB taxonomy): domain Bacteria; phylum Myxococcota_A; class Polyangia; order Palsa-1104; family JAEUJZ01; genus JBBRLA01. The sequence continues at coordinate 257 of JBBRLA010000567.1, forward strand.
CAGGAGACGCTCGACGAAGTGGCCGCCACCGGCGCGGTGGTGGTCGCCGCCGCGGGCAACGACGGGGTGGACGCGACGGACTACATACCGGCGGGGCTGCGGCATGTCATCGCGGTGGGCGCCGCCGGCCCGCAAGGGAACTGGGCCAGTTATTCGAATTACGGGACGGTGGTGGATGTGTTGGCGCCGGGCGGGGAAGACGCGGCGACTTCGGGGATCGTCTCGACCCATTACAGCCGGATCCAGAAGCAGTATACCTATTCGCCGCTGGTGGGCACCTCGCAGGCGGCCCCTCATGTGTCGGCCGCGGTGGCCCTCTTGCTGGCCCTGCGGCAGGTGGATGCGGACCTGGTGAAGCAGCTGGTGCGGCAATCGGCGTCCCCGCAGACCGGCTGCCAGCAGCAGGGAGATCGCGGCTGCGGTCCCGGGCTGCTCGACGCCGCGGCGCTCCTGACGGCCACGCCGGAGGCGGCGGGCCTGGCGACCGGCTGCCAGGTGGGACGGCCCCAGGGAGCGCCGCGGCCGATGGACCCTCTTTCGGCCCTGCTCGTCGTTTTACCGGCCGGCTTCCTGCTCTTGCGACGCCGGGGTCGGTGTATACTGCCTTCCATAGAAGGACCTGCTTCGAACACCCGGGCGTGCTCAAAAGGGCTGGAGGTGCGCAATTGCTGGAGCATTGGGGACCTCGCAACAGAATGGCCCGGTGGCGGCCGGCCCTGCTCATCGGGATTTTATGGGCCTTGACCCTGCCACGGGCCCACGCGGCGCCCGTCGATGACTTCCAGCGCCAGCACGAGCAGGCCGAGCGCCTGTACGAAAGCGGCGCCTACGAAGCGGCGCTGGGTGCGCTGAACCGGGCCTACGCCTTGCGGCCCGTTCCCCTGCTGCTCTTCAACATGGCGCAGGCCCACCGCGTGCTGGGGCATCACGCCCTGGCGATCTCCTTCTACGAGCGCTACCTGGCCGCGGCCCCCCGTCTGGACCTGAAAGAGCAGGCCCGGGTGCAAAAGCACATCGCCGCGCTGCGCGCGAAGTCGGCGCCTCCGATGGCCCTGTCGCACGTGGCGTCGCTCTCATCGGTCGCCGAGCCGATCCCGAAGCCGCCGGCCGTCAAGGACGAAAACGCGCAAAGGACAGCGGCCCATCGACGGGCGCAATCGCTGCGGCCGGGGGCCTGGATCAGCGGCGGAGTAGGGCTGGCCTCCCTGGTCGTTGGAGCGACGCTGTGGGGGATCGACCCGCTACAGGCCTGTAGCGCAGATCCCGCGCCGGGACAGTTGGAATGTTCGCAGATCCGGCGCACCGACTACGCAGGCATCCCGCTGGTGGCGGCTGGGGCCGCCGCCATGGGGGTGGCGGCGCTGCTCTTCGTGCTGTCACGCCGGTCCGAGGGCGCTGCCCACGAGCACATCAGCCTGAGCGTGACCCGTCCGTCCCGCGGACCGGAAATGACGCCGCGGCGAGAACAGGAGTTTCGATGAGACACCTTTGCATGGCCTGGGCCCTGGCCGGGGCGCTCGGCGGCTGCCTGGAGAACAACCCGGACTACTGCGACAGCGAGAAGGGGTGCGGGCCGCAGCGCTACTGCAGCGTGGGGGCGCGTCGCTGCCTGACCGATTGCAGCGGCGGCTGGTGCCGCGAGAACAGCGAAGGGCCGTTGATCGACGGGGCCGTCTCCGCGGTGGGGGGGCGGTCGGAGAACGACGTCTGGGTCGCCGGTGGGATGACCCTGCTGCACTTCGACGGAACGACCTGGAGCAATGTCGAGGTGCATGCACAGCACGGGCTGCAAGATGTCTACTCGGCCCTATGGGTGAACCAGGAGGGGATCTGGCTGGCCAATGCCGCCAGCCAGATCCTGTTCCGCCAGCGCACGGACGGCAGCCTGAAGGAGGGGTCGGATCAGGACATGGCGCACATGTATCCTGCGCTGCACGGTATCTGGGCCACCGACGATGACACCGACGCCTGGGCGGTCGGAGACGGGGCAACAATCCTGCACGGGGGTAGTTCGAAGGTGTTTTCGGCTCCTTCGCCGGTTCCGACCGGGGCATCGGGCCAGGATTTCAAGGCGGTGTGGGGGCGTGGGGGCACGGCGGGCAAGGAAGTGTGGATGGTCGCCAGGCCCCCTGTAGGAGGGGACGGGACCGTCTTGCGCTGGGATGGGAACCGGCTGTACCGGGCCGAACTGGGGGCCAGGCGGAACCTGTGGCCGCTGGCCGTCTCCGGCTACGGCGACCAGGATGCGTGGTTCGTCGGCCTGCCTGGCCTGGCCCTACGGGCCGACGGGTCGATCACGCCGATCGACCCGGGCTATGCGCCCGTGACCGAATGGTTGAATAATGACAAGTTGAACCTGCCCAAGGGCCATGAGGCACCCTGCGGGGTGTGGGGCACAGGCGCGCACGACCTGTGGGTGGTGAGCAAGCAGGGCTACATCGGGCATCGGGACGAGAGCGGCTCCTTCCTGCAGATGGCGCTGCCGGGCAGCATCGGCACGGCCGAAGGCCTGACCATGCACGCCGTCTGGGGCGCTCCAGGCGGCAACGACGTGTGGGCGGTGGGCGACAGGGGCGTCATCCTGCACTGGCGACGTGCGCCTTAGAGGCGGGCTCTGACCCGCCCCAGCACGAAACCCAGCCCCAGCGCAAGCATCGCCAACAGGCCCAGGAGCACCAGCCGCCCCCAACCCGTAGTCAGCCAGATAATCGCCGTGTTCTGCGCCGTGATGTGCGTCGGGCCGACCATCATGCGGGTGCGCTCGTGCGCCGCGAACACCGGAGGGAGCGTCACAGTGGCGCGCAGCACGGTCGGCGCCGCCAGCGGCAATACCGCCTCCATCGGCACCCCGGTCTGCGTCGGCGGGTCCAGCACGGTCTCGTCCACGGTCTCGTCCGTCGCGCCGGCTTCGACAAAAAGGGCGCGAAGCCGCTCCTCGATCTCGGCCATCTCCGGGCGTTCGGCGGGCGCAGGCGAGAGCATCTGCGCCACCAGCGCCGCTACCCGGGCGGGCACCTGGGGACAGACCTGCGCCAACAGCGGCCGATTGAAGGGCGGCGGCGGCCCCGACAACATTTCGTAGAGCATCACGCCCAGGGCGTACACGTCGGTCCGGTCGGTCACCTCCGCGGCGTCGCGGCCCTGCTCGGGGGACATGTAACGCGGAGAGCCCATGCGCAGGCCCCTGACCGTCAGCCGGCTGCGTTGCTCTCGGGCGGCTGGCGAGACGCTGAGCTCACAGATCTTGGCGATGCCGAAGTCCAGCACCTTGACCCGCCGCCCCAAGGCGATTTCCGCGTCCGGGACCAGAAAGGTGTTGGCCGGCTTCAGGTCGCGGTGGATGATGCCGCGCTGGTGCACCGCTGCTACCGCCGAGGCGATCTGCCGCGTCACGTCCAGCGCCTCGTGCAGCGGCAGGCCGCCCTGGTCCCGGTTGCGGTCCAGGCGCTGCCGCAGGTTTTCCCCGTCCAGGTACTCCATGAGCAGGTACATCCCCCCTTCCTCCAGCCATCCCACGTCGGAGATCCGCACCACGCCGGGGTGCTCGACCTGGTTGACCGCGCAGGCCTCGTTGAAGAATCGCTGCTCGATCTCCTCGTTGCCGGCAAAGACCGCGTTCAACACCTTGATTGCCGCGCGCTGACCGATGCTCTCGTGGCGCACCTCGAACACCGAGCCCATCGACCCCTTGCCGAGCTGGCTGACGACGCGGTACCTGCCTATCTTGCTGCCGGGCTTCATGCGCGCTCACTCATTCCTTGTCCCCGAAAGGCTTTACTCCGTGATATATCGGCGTCGGCCTGGGCCGCAGCACGCGCTCGACCTGAAAATTCGCCGATTGATCCACCTCGATGCGCTGCTCCTGATAGCCGCGCAGGCGCAAAATCAGCGTCATCTTGCCAGGTAGCATGGGGCGCTTCAGGGTGAGCGGGGTCCTGCCCAGCACCGGCCCATGCGCCCCCGCCACCACCTCGGCCTGCCCAGGCGTGGTGCCGATGCTCCAGGTGACCAGGACCGGAGCAGGCGACGCGGCGCGGTCCGGACCAGGCGTCGCGGGCCCTCGTGCCACAGCGGCCCCGCTGTGCTCAGGCGACCGCCCCAGGTCCGCATTCCACGCCGCAAGGCCCGCACCGGATGGCTCTCCCAGCCTGAACCCTACCGCGACCAGCCCCAAGAATCCTACCGTGAGCGCCACTCCGCCCGCGGCCCGGCGCGCCGTGGGTCCGATCCCGGTCTCTCCCGCCGCATGACGCAGGGTGGACAGGAAGACCCGCCCCTGCCCCTCCGCTTCTTCCGGCGATGGCTCCGGACGACTCTGGTTCGGCGTCCGGCCGGCGGTCTCGTCCGGCCAGTGTGTGCTCAGCGCCTTGGCCAGCGCAGCCATGCTGGGCCGGCTGCCCGGCTGCTTGGCCAAAAGCGTCAGCAGCAGCTTTTCCAGCTCCGGCGGGGCGATGCCCGCCGGCAGCGGGGGCGGCGGCTGGTAGATGTGCATGGCGATGAGCGCTCCGCTCCCGGGATCCCAGAAGGGCAGCCATCCCGCCAGCATGGCGTATATCATCACACCCAGGGAGTAGACATCCGCTCGATCGTCCACCGCCCCGGCACCGGCACCCTGCTCCGGGGCCATGTAGGCCGCGGTGCCCATCTGCGCTCCGTCCTCCGTCTGCAGAGGGCCGGCATCTCGGCGATGGACCTTGGCGATGCCGAAATCGAGGATTTTCGGACGCTCGCCGCCCGGGGCCTCTTCGTCGGAGACGATGACGACGTTATCGGGTTTGAGGTCGCGGTGCACGACCCGCCGCTCGTGGACCGCGGCCAGCGTCGCCGCGATCTGCCGCGACAGACGAAGGGCGTCGGCGACCGGGAAGCGCCCCAGCCGGTGCAGGCGCCGGCCCAGCGACTCGCCACGCAGGTACTCCATGATCAGGAATGCCTGCCCTTCTGGCATCTTGCCGAACTCGAAGATCTTGACCAGCCCCGGATGATCGATCTGGTGGACCGCCCGCGCCTCGTTGAGGAATCGCTCCGCCACCTGCGGCGACTGGGAGTACTGCGAGTGCAGGACCTTGATCGCCGCCCATCCTCCGAGGTGCTGGTGCCGGGCCAGGTACACCATCCCCATCCCACCTTGTCCAAGCAAACGATCGATCCGATAATTCCCAATCACTCGTCCTGACAGCGGACCCATGGACATCGCAGGGTGCATTGTACCCCAAGTGACTGCGAGAAGATTGATCAGCAGGGCCTTGTGGGCCGGCTGGCCGAAAGCCGAAGTACAGCGCTAGTACAACGGCTACCTGTTCGGCGGCCGGGTCATCTATAACCCATGGAGCGTGCTGAGCTACCTCAAGAGCCAGGACAAGGTCCCCCGACCCTACTGGGGCGACACCAGCGGCAACGAGAGGGTAGGTAAAACGTGGGCGGTTTTGGGGCCCCGAGGGCCAGGCCGGGAACGCGGCGATCGCCACCGCAGCCCGCATGACCTGATCGCATCTTCGTAAATCCGGAAGAAGAACTACAAAAAAGCGACTGCAACACCCC
>JBBRLA010000568.1:0-5756 GCA_038231615.1 Polyangia bacterium
TGGGGGAACTGAAGCGGCGGGGCCACAGCAAGGCCAACAAGTCCCAGCTCATTCGTGCCGCCCTGTTGCAGATCGACCTGGACAAGGTCCAGAAGACCCCCTGAATCCAACCTGAAACCCCAAAGCCGACTTCCGAAATAAGAGCATCGCGGCCCGCGATCTGGGCGTGGGAATGGAGGGGATATACCCCTCGCCAACGTCCGCCAACCCGGGACATTCCCGGACCTCTATCGCATTCCCCGAACCCAGTCAGTGATCTGAATGGAGTATTTTCGAGGTCAACCTTACGTTTTTTAAGATTAGTGGATTGGTTGTGTGCCGCCATGATATTCTGGGAACGTGACACGACTTATCAGATGCCCTCGGGGTGCACTGGTGGGGCTCGCTCTTCTGGGTGGAGCTTGCCAGGGCGAACTGAACCTCCTGAACCCAGGAGCTCTTACCATTCAAGACATGAGGCAACCCGACTTGGCCGCTCCGGTGATGGACGGCGTGTCCTTCGCCGACATCAACCGGGACATGGACACGTCCACCTTTGGCTGTACGGGGCAGGCCAGCGTCTGCCACGGCCCCGGCACCAAGGCCCCCCTGCTCCTGAAGGCCAACGGGCTGAAGGATATGGCGGCCCTCATGGCCAACTACAGCGCCCTCGTCCCCAAGGAGGTCGACACGGCGAACGCGACGATCAGCCGGTTCCTCGTCATTCCGTTCCTCGACGAGAACAAGGGGGGAATCCGCCACACCGGCGGCAAGTACGCCGGCCTCGACCCGGGGGGGGCCATCTACAACCGCTGGCTGAAGTGGATCAAGCTCGGCGCCAAGTTCGAATACCGCCCCTTCTCGGACCTGCCCAAGGACACCCCCGACATGGCCGCCGTCACCGATATGGCCGCCACGGGCGATCTGGGAGACGGAGGAAAGTAATGCGGCGCTCACTCCCCCTGGCAGCTCTCCTACTCGCCGCTTCGCTGCACCCGGCCCTGGCAGGCCACCACAGCCACAAGACGGCCGCCACGGCCGACGCCGCATCGACCAAGGTCACCGCCATCACCAAGACCGTGCTGCGGGCCGAGCCCACCGAGATCGGCAAGCCCCTGGGCAAGGTCCGCCCAAGCGAGAAGCTCCTCTTCGTCGATCGTTCCCCCGACGGCAAGTGGGCCCAGGTGCGCAAGGGACGGGTAGCCGGCTGGATCCTCGTCGAGGAGCTTTCCGGCGTGCCCGACGCCGCCGCCGCGCTGCCCCCGGTCCCCACCGAGGTCCCGGCCAAGCCCCTCGTCGCCACGCCGACGCCAGTGACGCCGCCGACCCCGGTAGCCGTCAAGCCCGCCCCGGTGGCCGTCAAGCCCGCTCCGGTAGCCGTCAAGCCGACCCCGGTCGCGCCCCCCGACACCGTGCTTCGCGACGATCCGCCCCGCACCCCTTCGGAGACCCACCCGGCCGTCGTCCCGCCCCCGTCCGTGAGCACCGGACCCGCTGTCGCCACCGGGCCCGCGGGTCCGGGCGCTACCGGGCCCCTTTCCTCCATCGCCCCCAGGGTGCCCCTCTCGGGCCTGTGGTTCAGCGTTGGCGGCGGCATCGCGCTGCTCGGGTCGTCCTTCGCCTCGGCCATCGACCCCAAGACCGCCCCGGCCGGCAGCCTGAACCCCGAACTCTTCAACTACTCCATCGACACCTTGCCCGGGCTGGCGGTGCAGGGCAGGGTGGGCTACACCTACGGCTACCGCGCGCTGCGCGTCGGCGTGGACGGCGGCTACCGCTTCGCCGGGGCCACCAGCATCGTGGTCAAGCTGCCCGAGCGCGACTCCGAGCCGCGCCCGCAGGTGCAACCCGACGGCTCCATTGCCACCGTCAGCACCGTCCTGCGCGCCACGCGGTCCACCGTCGGCCTGACCGCCCACGACATCGACCTGGCCGTCAGCGTCGGCGGCTACTTCGCCCTGGGCAGCAAGCTGGAGATGTCCCTGCGCGCCCGCGGCGGTCTCCAGATCCAGGCCTTCCTGCCCGACTTCAACCCCGGCGCGGTGCTGCCCAAGGAGGTGCTCTACGGGCCCCAGGTCGGCGCCATCGTCGAACTGCAATCCCGCGCCATCCCCGGCTTCGGCCTGCGCCTGGAGGGCGGTTACATCCCCTATGCCGTGCGCACCGAGAACGACGGCGCCCGCGACGCGGTGCCCACCAAACTGAGCACCCTGGACGAAAGCTCCACCGGCTACTACGGCGGCGGCTCCGTCGCCCTGCGGGTGACCCCCGGCTTCGACGTCGAGCTGGGCTACCGCCTGCTCTCGACATCCACCACGTTTGCCGACAACAGCACCTCGCAGCGCCTGGCCTTCGATCGCGACGACGTGGTCAAGGGCCGCGCCACCACCGAGACCTTCAGCTCGTCCTCGCGCAGCACCTCGCAGCAGACCCTCTGGATCGGCGTCGCCTTCCGCCGCTAGCTCGGCCCGCCCCGAAGCACCTGCTGGGGTCTACAGGACCCAGCAACTGGGGTGCCGGCCCCCATGGCAGGCCCGGGACGGGCCCAAAACCCGCCTGCAAGAGACCACATTTCCTGGGTTTCCCTCGGAGAATGTCTCTCCTTCTGCCGCGCCTTTGCGGCACGAGGCTTGCTGCTGCATACTTATAGCAGGAGGGCTCTTCATCCATGACCCGCCACATTCTCTATAGCTTAGGTCTCGCCATCGTCTTAGGTTTCGGTTGTAACGACTCCACCATCGACAACTCCGGCAACGGCAACTGTACGACCGCCGACTGCGCCGACATGACCTCCGGCCACGGGGGCCCCGGGGGCCCCGATCACACCGTCGGGCTCGGCCCCAACACGCCGAACCCGTTCAACCCCGGGGACGACGGTTCCAGCGGGGTGCAGGTCGATCCCAACGGCAACATCATCCTGAAGCCGGGGGTCACGGCCAACAACAAGCCCGTCATCTGGGTCGCCGGCAGCGCCGAGGGCACGGTCTCCAAGATCGACACCCGGACGACGACCGAGATCGGCCGCTACTACACCTTCCCGGGCTCGCAAAAGGGCGTGTTGACCGCCGATCCTTCGCGCACCACCGTCGGACTTTCCGGGCAGGTGGTGGTCGCCAACCGGGCCTGGCAGTTCTCCGCCAACCCCGCCAATGCCTCCGCCATGAGCATTGCGGGCGATATCAGCCAGTGCGTCGATCGCAACGGCAACGGCAAGATCGAGACCTCGACCAACGCGACCCCGATCCCGTGGCCGGCGGGCATGGCCAACAGCCCCGACGAGTGCGTCCTGTGGATCAACCGCGACATTGGCGATCGCCAGGGCCGGCCGCAGAACCCCGGCGCCGACGACAACGGCAGCCGACCCCGGGCCGCCGGCTTCGACGCGCAGATCGGCCTGGACGGCATGCTCTCGACCCAGGTGTACATCGGCCTGTGGGGCACCCGGGAGCTGGTGCGCATCGACGCCAAGACCGGCAAGACCCTCAAGCGCATCGACCTGGGGTCGGTGGAGCCGTACGGGCTGGTGCTGGACAAGAACGGCGACGTCTGGATTCGCGGCGCCGAGGGCAGCCTGGCCAAGGTCAGCGTGAAGGCCGGCGATCAGGTAAAGGTCTACAACGGCGCCAAGGCGCCGCCTTGCCCTTACGGCATCACCGCCGACGCCAAGGGTTTTATCTACACTGCCGGCGGCACCTGCGTGTCGCGCTTCGACCCGGCGACCGAGACCTGGGAGAAGCTGGAGATCCCCAACGCGACGTTCACCCGCGGGCTGGCCATCGACAACACCTATGGGGTGTGGATCGCCGACAACCAGACCGGGCTGGTCCGGGTGGACGGCTCGGGGCCCAAGATGATCTTCAACAAACTGATCCCGATTGCCGCGGAAGGCGGGCAGGCGACCCCCACCACCCTGGGGGTGGCCATCGACTTCGACCTGAACCCGTGGATCGTCAGCTTCAGCAACTCGAAGGTCTACAAGATCGACCCCAAGACCAACACCGTGCTGGGCTCGGTGGCGGTGGGGGCGAACCCCTACATGTACAGCGACTTCAGCGGCTTCGCGCTGCGCAACGCGGGCACGGCGCTGGGGCTGTGGCAGCACACGTTCCCGGGATGCGGGTCGAACACGCGGTGGTACAAACTGAACTGGAAGGTGACCAACACCGCGGTGACCCACGTGACCGTGAAGATCCGCTCGGCGGCGACGGCGGCGGGGCTGGCGAACGTGCCGTTCACTACGATCGCGAATGTGGCGCCTGACATGTCGCCGATCCCCATCCGGCTGCCGGCGGGAGCCAGCCCGGACTTCCTGCAGGTCGAGTTTGACCTGTTCTCCTCGGACCCGAAGATGACCCCGATCCTTTCGGGAATCGACGTCGGGTACAGCTGCAACGAAATCGGGTAGGCCGACCTGCGTTCCCACGGCCTCGCCATCGCGAGGCCGCGGGTTCAGCGAGCTGACTCCTCGGGGGTGACGACCAGTTCGATGAAGAGAGGGTCGTCGCGCAGGCGGTCGAAGTCGTTCATCCGATATGCCAGGGCCCGGACGCTGCGGCCGTCCTGGGCGCCCGGGTGGTCCCAACTGTCCCGGTGGGCCGCCTCCAGCAGGCGCGAGAGCGCCCGCCGCCGTTCGCCCAGGGCCAGGTGAAAGTAGGCCATGGACAGGTCCAATCGCTCGCCGGAACGCTCTTGCTCGGGCACCTGGGACAGGGCCGCCTGGGCGCCCCGGCGATCGCCTTTCTCGGCGAGCAGGGCAGCGTAGCCGATCTGCACGGTGTTCTTCAGGGGGCTGGGGCGGCCCAGGACGTCCTCATAGGCCGAGAGGGCGTGGAGCAGCAGCCGGGTGTCGGTCTCGCCGGTGAAGGTGCGCACGGCCAGGAACTGGTTGTGCAGGAGCAGGGCGTGCTCGTGCAAGAGTGACATCTTGTCCTCGGTGAGCAGGGCTTCCGACTGGCGGCTGATCAGGCGCTCGATGTCCACCAACTCCATCTGCTGCTCCTCGGTATAAAGGAGACGGACGAAGTTCCGATAAGACAGGGGGCGTGGGGCGGGGCCGGCCTGAAGTTCGCGGAAGGCCAGGGCGCGGGCCTCGCGCAGGAGGGGCAGGGCGTCGGTGTGGCGGTCGGCGCGGATGGCGGCGATGGCGGCGGTGTAGCGGGGAAAGATGGGGCTGGCGGCGGCAAAGAGGCCGGCTTCCAGGGAGCCGGCGGGGGGCCTGGGCGTGACCTCGGCGACGTGGTCGGTCTGGACCGACAGAGGTCGGGCAGCGGCGTGCGCCAGCGCCGGTGGCACGGAAAGCAGGCCGAAGAGGAAAAAGGCACAACGCACCGATTCACTATAGCTGCATTCGCGACCGGGCTCCATTGCGCGCTGCTGCCGCAGCACTGGGTTCTCCGGTCACGACTTGTCGAGTCGGGACTCAGCAGGTGCTTCCAGGTGGTCGACTTCGGTGATGCGGTCGGGGAGGGCGAAAAGGAGGGCGGCAAAGAGCCGCTCCCGGCGGGCGAAGGTGAAGGGGTAGCCGCGCTGTGGCGGCAGCAGCAGGTTGCGGGCAGGGTCCCCGCAGTCCACGTACAAGGCCCCCTCGCCGCGGTCACACAGGACGCGACGCACCTCGGAGAAGGCGACGCGGAAGAGGATCCGGCCGTTTGCCTCCACGTGGTACCCGTCTGCATCCAACACCAGTTCGGGGCGGCGGCGGCGAAGCACCAGGGAAACCACCAGCAAGGCCAGGGAACCCAGGAGGAAACCCAGGCGCACCATCGGGGCACTCGAAA
>JBBRLA010000569.1:0-5748 GCA_038231615.1 Polyangia bacterium
GGCAGGCCGCAACCGCGACCGGCTACCTCTTGATGCGGATCAACTCATCGTCCAGCACCGCCGCCTGAGTCTTCAGCTCCGTCACCGCCCGCTCCAGCCCCGCCGCCGCGTCCCGGTGCCCGGTGGCAATCCGCCGCAGCACCTCCAGCAGCCCCCGCACCCGCTCCCCATCCGCCACCCGGCTGCGCTGGTCCCCGCTCATCTCCTCCACTGTGTGCGTAAGCCGACCCAGGGTATCCGCCACCTGTGCCGTGCCTTCCCGCTGCTCCTGCGCCGCGATGCTGATCAGCTCGACCACCTCTTGCAACCGCGCCGACTGCCGCTGCAGGTACTCGCTGCGCCGCGCCTGCTCCGCCGACTTCACGGCGATGTCCGCCACCCCCTGCTGGACCTCCTGGATCGACCGCGACACCTGCGACGACCCCCGCGCCTGATCGTCGGTCGAGTGGGCAATTTGCTTCGCCATCGCCGACCACGTCCGCAGCCGCGAGAGGATGTCTGTCATGGTCCGCCCGGCCTCCTTGGCCTGCGAGAGCCCCGACTCCACCGCCTCGCCCCCGGTCAACGCCGCCCGCCGCGCCGCGTGGGCCCCTTCCGCCACCGCCTGGATCAGGTTGTCGATGCTCCCCGCCGAGTTCGCCGTGCGCCGCGCCAGGTCCTTGATCTCGTCGGCCACCACCGCGAAGCCGCGCCCCTCGGCCCCGGCCTGCGCCGCGATGATCGACGCATTCAGGGCCAAAAGGTTCGTTCGCTGCGTCAGCTCGGTGATCAAGTGCAGCACATCCCCGATCTCCGACACCCGCCGCTGCAGGTTGTCGGTCACGTTGCCGATGGCCAGCGAGGCATCGCGAATGTGCTCGATCCCGGCCAAACTCTCGGCCAAAACCAGAGTACCCCGCTCCGCGTCCAGCCCCGCCTGCTCGGCCAGCTCCGCCGCGGCCAGCGCCGTCTCGCGCACCTTGCCGATGGACTGCTTCAGATCGACCATCGCCCCGGCGGTGCTGGCGGTGGTCTCCGAGAGCCGCGCCGCCCGCGCCGCCACGTCCGCGCTGGAGGCATTGATCTGCCGGACGTTGTCCACCGTCGTCGTCACCACCCGGTCCATCTCTTCAGCCGAGGCCGACGACTGAAGGCTTACCTGCGCCAAGTGGGTGCTGATGCTGGCCGACAGGCGCGTCTCGTCGCGCACCGTCTCGCCCTGTTTGACCGCGTTGTTCAGCGAGCCGATCACCTCGCGCACCGATTGCATCGCCCCGTCCGCGTCGCTCACCTGGGTGCCGGCCCCCCGACGGAGCTTTTCCGCGGTCTCGCCCACCTCCCGCGCCGTTCGCAGGAGCACCGACGAGGTCCCGTGCATGGTGTTCATGGCCTGGGACAGCCGCTCAGTGGCCACGTCGAAGGCCCGCCCCACTGCCCCCAGATCGTCAGTGGCGGCCCCAGAACCCGCCGATCCTGCCGATCCCAGTCGGGCAGAGAAGTCACCCTCCTCGATGCGCCGCGCGCCCTGGGCCAGAAGCTCCATTCGCCTGGTGAAGCCACCCAGCAGATAGAGCATCGCCAGCGCGTAGCACAGCGCCCCAACCCCCAGGAAGGTCAGCAGGCTCCACAGGTTCGAGCGATGCTCCGCCCCTTGCCGCTGCAAGGACACGCCGACGAAGAGTTCTCCCTGAGAGCGGGCGTGGTCGATGATGAACTCCGGCGCAGCCGGGGTACCCGGCGTTGTCCCTCCAGGGGCCGGGCCCGCGGGCGCCCCCTGCATCACGCCGGCATAAAACAGCCGCGGCAGCGCCTGCCGCGTGACCACCAGAGGGATGCCGCCGATGGTGCGCACCGCCGTGCCATGAAGCGCCTCGTGGATCTGCGTCAGAAGCGGCAGGTTCTTGCCCAACACGACGCCTTCGTTGTCGCCACGCATGCCAGTGAAGACCCGGGCCGGCGTGCGCAACACCACGTAGGCCAGAAAAGGGTCGTCTTCGAGCGTCCGCGAGAGCAGCCGGTCCACCCGGTCGAGCTGGTCCCGGTGCAGCGCCTGGGCCAGCTCGGCGGAGGCCGAGAGCGACCGGGCAGTGGCGTCGGCGCGGGCCCTGGCGATGTCGCTGGCAATGCCCTCGACCCACGATGAGCCGAAGAGCCCCAACCCGCAGAGCAGCACCAGCAGCAGCAGTACCGGCGGCAGCATAATCTTCAGCCGCAGGTCTCCGCTGCGCCGCCCGAAGTGCGTCCTGCTGGCACGCTCGCCGGATCGATGACTCGCAGCCACGGAATTCAGCTCTTCGCCGCTGCCGGAGCAGCAGTCCGGTGGGGGACCCGCGGCCCATGCTCGTCGGAGAAGGATAGCGCCTCGGGGTAGCCGGCGTCGGCGTGGCGCAGGACGCCCATCGCCGGGTCGGTGTTCAGCACCCGCGCCAGGCGCCGGTCGGCATCGTCGGTGCCATCGGCCACCACCACCATGCCGGCGTGCTGCGAATAACCGATGCCGACCCCGCCCCCGTGGTGCACCGAGACCCAGGTGGCCCCGGCGGCGCAGTTGATCAGGGCGTTCAGGAACACCCAGTCGCTGACCGCGTCGCTGCCGTCGCGCATCGCCTCGGTCTCCCGGTTGGGCGAGGCCACCGACCCCGAGTCCAGGTGGTCCCTGCCGATGACGATCGGGGCCTTGACCACCCCGTCCCGCACCAGCCGGTTGAAGCGCCTGCCGACCCGCGCCCGCTCGCCATAGCCAAGCCAGCAGATCCGCGCCGGCAGCCCCTGGAAGGCCACCCGCTCCCGGGCCAGGGTCAGCCACTTGCGCACGTGCGGCTCGCCCTCGCTGCCGGCCAGTTCTTCCAGCACCGCCTCGTCGGTCCGCAGGATGTCCTGTGGGTCTCCCGAAAGCGCCACCCAGCGGAAGGGCCCCTGCCCGCGGCAGAAGAGCGGCCGGATGTAGGTCGGCACGAACCCCGGGATCTTCTTGAAAAGCGTCTCGTGGTCCAACCCTGGCAAAAGCCGCGCCGCCTCGTCGGGCAAAAGCAGCGCCTGCCCGCGCAGGTTGTTCCCATAATCGAAGAGGTGCGCCCCCCGCTGGCCCAGGTCCAGCATCGCCTTGAGTTGCTCCAGCATCGAGCGCCGCGCTTCATATTGATAACGCTGCGGGTCGCGCGTGCGCAGGTCCTGCGCCTGACCCAGTTCCAGCCCGGCGGGGACGTAGCCCGAGAGCGGATCGTGGGCCGAGGTCTGATCGGTGATGAGATCAGGCACCACCCCGCGGCGCACAAGCTCCGGCAGCACCCGGGCCACGTTCGCTTCCAGCCCCACCGATAGCGGCCGACGCTCGGCGACCGCCTTCCTGCAGCGGAAAAGGGCATCGTCCAGATCGCGGGCCTGCTCGTCCAGGTAGCGAGTTTCCAGACGGCGCTGGATGCTTCGCGGGTCCACGTCGATCCCCAGGAACACCCCGCCGTTCATCGTCACCGCCAGCGGCTGCGCCCCGCCCATGCCCCCCAGCCCGCCGCTGACCACCAGGCGCCCGGCCAGGGGGTTATCGCCCGTCCCGCCGAAGTGTATCCGTCCGGCGGCGGCAAAGGTCTCGTAGGTCCCCTGCAAGATGCCCTGCGTGCCGATATAGATCCACGACCCGGCGGTCATCTGCCCGTACATCATCAGGCCGGCGGACTCCAGCTTCCAGAAGTGCTCCCAGTTGGCCCAGGCCGGCACCAGGTTGCTGTTGGCGATGAGCACCCGCGGCGCGTCCTTGTGGGTGCGCAACACCCCCACCGCCTTGCCCGACTGCACCAGCAGCGTCTCGTCATCGCCCAGAGAGCGGAGTTCCCGCAAAATGACCTGCAACGCCTCCGGCGAGCGAGCCGCCTTGCCAGTGCCGCCGTAGACCACCAGGTCCTGTGGGCGCTCCGCCACCTCGGGGTCCAGGTTGTTCAGCAGCATGCGCAACGCCGCCTCCTGCCCCCAGCCACGGCAGGACAGGGTATTGCCCCGGGGGGCGGGCCCAGGCTGCCAGGGGGAAGAGACGAATGTGGGATCGGAGGGAGAGCTGCCCATGATGATGGTATTCTACGTGATGGTCATGCCGCCGTCGACCACAAGGGTGTGCCCCGTGACAAACGACGAGGCGTCCGCGGCCAGGAAGAGCACCGCGCTGGCGATCTCGTCGGGCTGTCCATGACGTTTCAGCGGGGTGCGGCCGACGATCATGGCGTGGATCTCCTGGTTCTCGACCAGCGCCGAGGCCAGTCGGGTCTCGATCAGGCCGGGGGCGATGGCGTTTACCCGGATGCCCCCAGCGCCCAGATCCAGCGACAAGGTCTGGGTCATCGAGATCAGCGCCGCTTTGGTCATGCCGTAGATGCCTTGCATCGGCGCCGCCCGCAGCCCGCCGATGCTGGCGATGTTGATGATCGACCCGGGCGCATTTCGATCGAGCAGATGCTGCCCGACCAGCCGGGCCAGTTGCAGCGGGCCGGCCAGGTTGATCTCGAAGGTCTTCAGGTACGCCTCGTGGGAGGCATTGACCGTCGGGCCGAAGTAGGGGTTGGTGCCGGCGTTGTTGACCAGGATGTCGATGCGCGAGAAACGATCCAGAGTGGTCTTCACCAGCCCGGCCACGTCATCCGGCTTGCCGACGTGGCACGGGTGGCACAGGGGCTCGGGACCGTCCCCACGGGCGATGATGCGCGCCTGGGCTGCCAGAAGGCCGTCGAGCTTGCGGGAGGCCAGCACCACCTGCGCCCCGGCCTGCCTGAGCCAGGCCGCCGAGGCCTCGCCGATGCCGCGGCTGGCGCCGGTGACCAGGGCCACGCGACCGTCCAGGCGAAAGGATTGGGGGAAGCCATGGCTTGTCGTTGTGGGCGTCATGGGGGGCATCCTAGCATTTTGGCGAAGACCGGGGTCCCGCCGGTCAGTGCCCGCCTCCCCCGCCTCCCGCGGCGGCTTCGGTCTTGGGGCCGTCGCCGGTGATGCCCTCGCGGATGCGGAGCTGGTTGCCGGAATCGCTGCGGGTGAAGTGGCCCGGGGGATATTCGGCGACCGTTTCAATCCGCCAGCCGGCCAGAAAGAGGGCGGACTTGACCAGATCTATGTCTTCCTCCCGGTCGGTCTCCTCCAGTTTGACGACGGCGCCCAGGTACACGGACTGCCTGAGCGCCTCGTTGCAGCGTTCCAAAAGGCGCGATGCGGGGATAAGTTGCCGAAGCTTCTCCTCTGAGCTGATGACGTGCATGGGCCTCCGCGTCCATTATGCACCAGTCGCCCCGCGCCCCGCTTCTGCTATCATTCCGCCCAGAACAAGGAGATCCCATGTCCCTGCCACAACGACCTCGGGCGGTCATTACCGGAGCTGGCGGCGGCCTCGGGCGCGCACTCTGCATCGAGCTGGCCCGGCGCGGTGCGCGCATGATCGTCAGCGACGTCGATCTGGACGCTGCGCGGGCCACGGCGGGGCTGCTCGGGGGGGCCGAAGCCCACGCCGTGCGCTGCGACGTCGGCGTGCTCGACGAGGTCGAGGCCCTGGCCGGACAGGCCGACCGGCTGCTCGGCGGCACCGACCTCCTCATCAACAACGCCGGGGTCGGCAGCGGCGGACGGGTGGGGGAGGTCCCCATCGAAGACTGGGAATGGCTCCTGCGCATCGACCTGTGGGGACCGATCTACGGCTGCCACGTCTTCGTTCCGCGCCTGCGGCGTCAGGGGAGCGGGCACATCCTGAACGTGGCCTCGGCGGCGGGGCTGCTGAATGGACCCGGGATGGGCCCGTAC
>JBBRLA010000570.1:0-5731 GCA_038231615.1 Polyangia bacterium
AAGTCGGTGATATCATCTAATAGACTATAGCTCACTCCGAGCTGCATCCAGGACAGCACGCGGTAGTTCAGCTCCGCCGAGAGGTTCAGCAGGACGTCCTTGCGGGTGGTGGCATTGCCGCCGTACCCAGTGTACCCGAGGAAGGTAGGATCGACGAGCGTCCCGTAGCTGCGGAAATAGGTGTCGAAGCGCACCCGCGCCGAAAGCCCGCGCCACAGGTTGTGGTCGTAGTCCAGGTACAGGCGGTCGTCAGTGAAGAAGCTGGCGAAGATGGAGTCGTAAAAATCGCGGGCATAGCCCAGCGCCAGGCGCATGCGGCCGATAAGGCGTACCCGGACCTCGGCCCCGGCGAGGAAGTTGTTGTAGGACGTGTCGGCCTTGGTCAGCAGGCTAGACCCATCCACCCCGATCTCGAAGCTGTTGCCGTATCCGGCGTAGGCCGTCAGGCCCAGGGCTGGCACGACCAGGGTACTGGCGCCCAGGGTGACGCGCAGGGGCACCGACGAGGGCAGGACCAGGTTGGGGCGGGCAGGCACGCCGGTGACCAGGGAGGCCGTGCTGGGGTTGTAATAGTTGATGTAGCTCGACCGGATCTCCAGCTTCACGCTGGTCTGGGGCAGCACCTTGAGTTGGGCGTAGGCGGCGGCCTCGTTGCCGATGGAGCGCTCCCCCTGGAGCTGGTTGTCGATGAAGTAGTCGAGACGGAAGGAATCGCCCAGGCCGATCTCCAGCGGCCCGTTGGCGGGGCGAAGGATGGCCAGGGCGCCGATGCGCTCGTAGACCCGGGGGGTGAAGGTCTGCGACGAGGCGACCTCCAGGTTGCGGGCGTCGCTGGTGTAGACGAAGTTGTTGTACAGGCGCAGGGAGAAGGGGTCGCGGGGGTGGATCGCCAGGTCGATGTCGCTGACGCCGTTGAGCTGATAGGCGTAGTTGATCTGGGGGTCGCTGGACAGGTACTGCCGGTACTCGAAAGCGCCGCCGAAGCGGAACTCCAGCGCCGGGTGGGCGCCAAAGTCCTGACGCTGCGGGGGCAGGGTGGCCAGGTCGAAGTGCAGGCGCAGGCGCAAAAGGCCCGCCCCCCTGGGGACGCTGGACAGGAGGACGTTGCTATCGTACCCCAGCTCGGTAGAGAGGCCCGGGTGGAAGACCAGGCCGTCATGACCGAACTTGATGCCGGGCCCCTCGTTATAGACCACGCCGCTATACGGCTCGTAAGGTCCGTACGCGACGTATTGGGCCTGTGCCGCCTGAGGCAAACACAGAAAAAGTCCAACCACGGAAGCAGTCAGCAAACGCACGATAGCAGTCCTTTGACGCAGCTAGAAGGGGCTGGCCGGGAGGGGCCGCCCGGACAACTCCAGCCGAGGGGGGCGCACGGCCCATGATTCGACCGGGCCCGCGTTGGGATCGTCGTCAGGTACATTGGATTCGACGGTGACCGTGGTGGCGGTGTTGCTGGCCACCCGCGAAAGAGTGCCTCTGCCGACGCACTGGTCGGCCTCGTTGCGCATGCGACGGACCAGTTCCAGGGCCTGCTGGGCGCGGGTCACCTCGGCGGCGGCGGCGGTCTCGTCCCCACGGGCGCGGTCGCCTTCCCATGCGACCTGGGCGATCTGGGTGGAGTCCACCGCCTGCATCATGCCGCGCAGCCGCTCGTAGGCACAGGTCTCACGGATGCGGTCGCCGCCGCGGTCAGCGGAGGCGCGCAGGTCAGCCGCCTGGGCCACGGCATTGCGCATCTCCGACAGGATGACGCCGAAGTCCGAATCGGGCTTGTCGGACGCGCCGCGCGCCAGGGACCCCAGCGTCAGCGCACCGCCGGCCAGAAAGGCCGCCAGCATCCAGGCTCGTGCTCTGGACGTTCTTATCGACCCTTTCATCGTATCTCCTCCACTTCACCGTGAAGTGTAATGGCCCTGGCCCCTCGTGTCAATTTCATCACACCTACTTTTCCTTACCAGTTTTCGCTATTGATTGAACGGCACGGCGCTCCACTCCTCGCTATCGGCAGAGCCGGGTGGAAGCCATTTCATCGCCTAAACATGGGTCTTTTTGCGCGCCATGCAGCATCCACCGTGGATTATTTCTGCATGGTGGCGGTTCATTGGCCTCGGCAGGGGCCGCCGCAGGAGTTCTGGATCACGCCGGTGCGCAGGAAGGCGTCGGTCTGGTCGCTGGCGGCGGGGAGCTTTCGTACCTTGTCATGGGGGTCCTCGCCGGCTTCCATGGGGACATTGGTGGTCGGCGCCGGGGGCAGGCCGAAGTCCCACTCGACGATGCCGTTGCCCATGAAGGGCCCCTGGGCGTCGGGGATGCCGAAGAGTTCGCGGTTCACCGGCGCAAGGTTTTGGGCCTTTACGGCCCGCGCCAGGAAGTGCGCGCCCAGGGGCGTGACCTGGTGATCGCCGATGGCGACGTGCAACAACACATTGTGTGACGGTGTGCCCGGAAGGGGGTTTTCGGTGATGTAGGGGACGAAGCCATCCGGCTCGCTGCGGTCCCAGAGCATCTGCACCGCGCCGAGTGCGATCTGGATGTCGAGGAAGCTCTGGAGCACCCCCTGGAGCAGGCCGAAGTAGGGCTTGAAATCGGCGCTGCGGGAAAGCAGCAGATCGTAGGGCCCGCCGGGCTCGCCAAGGAGGCCGCGGGTCACGTCGGTGGAGACGGCCATGTAGGTGGCGCCCATGATGCCGCCCTGGCTGTCGCCGCGGTAGTAGCAGAGGGTGGGGTCGATGGCGCTCTGGCCGTTGAACTGGACCTGGGGATCCTTGAAGAAGCTGCCCTTCATCATGCGCATGGCCAGAAGCTGATAGACCATGCCCTGCGCCTGGCGCTCGGCGACGTGCGTGAACCCGCCCATATCGTTGGTCAGGGTGCTGACCACGGCGGTGACGTCGCCCTCGGCAAAGCCGAACAGGTCGATGGCGATCTCGACAAAGTCTTTGTCGTCGATGAGCTGGGCCAAAAAGCCGTCCTGGCCCTCATCCCTGGAGCCGAAGAGGCCGTGGCCATTTTGCAGGATGGCGCCGGGTTTGCCGCTGGCGGCGCGGTTGGAGATCTGGACCAGGAAGGGGATGTCGGCAAAGCCGTTCTGTTTGGGCTGGCCCTTGTCGTCGACGAGGAGTTTGCCGGTGGCGGTGGCCTGGTCCAGGTACACCGGGACGTGCATGGTGCCCTGTAGCCGGCGGCGCACGTGGGCGTTGGGGTGGTCCTTGACCTCGGTCAGGGTATACGCCGGGCCGGCGTCGCCGACGACGGCCAGGGAGGCGTCGCGCAGGGCGATGAGGAGGCGGGTGTTGTTCTCGCGGCTGGCAGTGGAGTAGTCCCAGGCCAGCTGGAGGTCCTTCTGATCGATGCCGGCCTTGGCCAGCTGGGCGAAGAGGTCCGCGTAAAGCGGGCGGCGGCGCTCAATGCTGGCGTCGGGGAAGGCGGTGCCGTCGCGCAGGGCGGCGAAGGCCGGGGAGGGGGCGATGGGGGCGCCGCCCTTGTCGACCACGTGGCGGATGGCCACGATGTAGCGGGTGTTGTCATCCAGGCGGACCACGGGGCGGATCATGAAGGCGCGCTGGGTGTCGTCGGTCGCGCTCATGTCCAGCTCGGCGATGTGGGGCACGAGCTGCCCGGTCCGGGTATTGAGGAGGACGGTGGGGGATTTTTGCGTGATCGAGAGGGGCAGGTGGTTCTCGTCGGGGAGGCCGGTGGTGGCGGCGCCGGGGAAGTGGGACAGGAGCGTCATGCCGGGAGAGAAACCGTCGGAGCCGGTCCAGGGGGCCGGGTCGGTGGCCTTCTGCGCCTGCTGCGGCAGGGTCTGCGCGCCGAACTGGACGTGGTGCCCGGTGGGCGTCTTGGGATCGTCGACGAGCCACACATTGGAGGGGAAGGGCAGGCCGCACTGATCGGGGACCAGGGGATCACACCCGGTGTCGGCCAGGACCTCCGGCGGGGAGCTACAGGCACCCAGGAGGCCGGCCAAAAGGGCGAGACAGGCCAGGCGGGCCAGCACGGCCAGGGTCGGGACGGTCGGTTCGCGCATGGGGCGAACCTACCGCCAAGCTGGGTCGGTACACAACTGTGGCAGGGCGGCAGACGGGACCGTGGCCTGGCGAAAAACAGAATCGCGATACCTGTCCGTGCAATGGAGCGACTTGGCGGTGGGCCGTGCTACCTTCTCAAGAATGCTGAGCCGGCTGTCTCGGCGCGGCCTTGGCCAGGCTGTGTGCGCCCTGCCCGTGGTCCTTTCCCCCCTGCTCGCGGGGACGGCGGCACGCCCCTACACGCTGGTCGTCGCCGGCCTCTGCGGGGTCGCCGGTCTCTACGCCTACACCGTCGAGCGGGATCGGGAGGATCCGGCGCCGCGGCTCTCGTGGTTCGGGCTCTTTTTGGTCGTGGCCCTTTTGGCCACCCTGCTGCAACTGATACCGTTGCCGCCGTTCTTGCGGGCGCTGATCGCCCCGGGCAGCGATCCGACCCTGCGCCGCGTCCTTGGCGATCTGCACGGCTACCCCGGGCACTTCCACGCCCTTTCCACCGATCCCTCGGCGACGGCCAACGAGGCGCTGCGCCTGTGCGGCTACCTGTGCGTCCTTTGCTCGCTGACCATCACCTTCGGCCGCCGGGGGGACGGGGCGCGGCTTTCGCGGGCGATCTATCTGTCCGCCGGACTGGTGGCGCTTCTGGGGCTTTTGGCGGCCCTGCATGTCCCGCTGCCGCCGCCCCTGGGGGTGATCGGCGAAGGCGTCACCCGCGCCCGGCTGCCGGCGTGCTTTCTGAACAGCAACCACATGGCGGCGCTCCTGGCCATCGCGGCGATCCTGACGGTGGGCGCGGCCCTTTCCAGCGGCTGGCCGATGCGGGCGGTGTGGCTGCTGCTGCTCGTGCTGCTGGACGCGGTCCTTCTGGGCACCCTGTCGCGAGGGGGCATCGTCGTCGGGGTGCTGGGGCAGGCGGCAGTGCTTTTGTGGCCCCGGGGGATCGGGGCGACGGCGACGCTGCGGCGCACTCTTTTGCTGCTCTGCGTGCCGGTGGCGGTGCTGGCCGTGGGGATGACCTTCGCCCACGAGGCACAGCGCGAGCTGCAGGATCGCTTCGCCGCCACCAGCATCGCCGACCTTACCACCCCCGGCAGCAAGGTGCGGGCGTGGGCCGACGCCTGGCCGCTTCTGCGGGGGCACCTTGTATTGGGGGTCGGGCGGGGCGCCTTCGAGGACGCCTTCCAGGGGACGGGGAACAGCCTGTCGGGGAGCGTGCGCTTCGTCTACCTGGAGAACGAGTGGCTGCAGGCGCTGGTCGACTTCGGCGTGCCGGTGGCCCTGGCCCTTCTCGGCTGCCTGTTCTTCGCCTTCCGCGGCGGCGCCACCCGGCTGCTCGAGGCCTACCGTCGCCGACAGTTCGCCCCGCAACGGGTGGCTGCTTTCGTCGCCCTGTGCGGCGTGGCGCTGCACAACCTGGTGGACTTCAACCTGGAGGTGGGCGGGGTGGCGCTGCCGGTGCTGGGGCTGTGCGCGCTGGTGGGCCGGGGGCGGTTCCCCTTTCCCCGGCGGGCGCTGCTGGCTCTAT
Source organism: Polyangia bacterium (assembly GCA_038231615.1). GTDB lineage: Bacteria > Myxococcota_A > Polyangia > Palsa-1104 > JAEUJZ01 > JBBRLA01. The sequence goes on from JBBRLA010000570.1 coordinate 5,557, forward strand.
CGGTGGTGGTGGTGGTGGCTGCGCCGATCCTGTGGTTCGCGGCGCCGAGCCACGACGAGGAGGGGCACCGGCTGGTGGGGCTTTCGCAGGACCCGGCAGGGTCCCGGGACCAGGTGCTGCGGGTAGGTACGGCGGCGGTGCGGCGGCACCCGCTGGATTCGTACCTGTCGGCGGT
>JBBRLA010000571.1:0-5730 GCA_038231615.1 Polyangia bacterium
AGGCGCTCCCGGGCGGCGGCCAGAAGCGCCTCATCCTGGTCCGCCGCGGGCCGAGTGATGGGAGGCGGGACGGGCGGCGCGGGGACGGGCGGCGCGGGGGTCAGGTGCAGGTGTCCCGTGAGGCCGGCGACGCCGAAGAGCAACGCGCTCATGGCCAGGGCCCCCAGGGCAGCGGAGAGACCCAGGCGGCGATAGCGCGGGTTTTTTCCCGGGGGCGCGATCATCGCCAGAGTGCCCGCCACGGGTCCTTCGCCAGCGGTCACATCCCAGGCCGGTTCGTCGGCTTCGATGATCGGCAACGCATCGGACTCGCCGGATGCCGCCGCCGCGGAGACCGCTCCCTCGTCCGAGATCAGCCAGCTCTCCAGGGTCGAGCGCCGCCCCGGCCCGGAGCCCTCCGCGGACACGATGGGGACCGGCGCGTTGCGTCCGTCGTCGCGGTCGATCGGTAGCGGTAGCGGTAGCGGCAGCGGCAGCGCCGGCGTGGGGACCTGCCGGCGGACCACCAGCACCGCCTGGATCGCATGCCACAGAGCCAGGGGGTTTTCGAAGCGGGCCTCGGCGTCCTTGGCACAGGCCATGGTCACCACGCTCTCCAGGCGCCCCTGCCCGAGGACCTGCAGCGGCGCCAGGATCGGCAGCGGAGAGAGGCAGATCTTGAACATCACCGCCGCGGCGGTGGGCCCGTCGAAGAGACGCTGCCCGGTCAGGCATTCGAAGAGCAGCGCCCCCAGCGCGAAGAGGTCGCCCCGGGCGGTAGCCGCGGGGGACTCTCCCCGGTAGACCTCTGGCGGCAGGTAGCCGGAGGCCCCGTTCCAGTTGCCCCCCGCCCCCGCGCGGGCCTCGCCCAGGTGGTACATGCCGAAGTCGGCGATCACCGCCCCCGGCCCCGGCTTATCCGGCCGACCCGACGCCGGCAAGAGCACGTTCCCGGGGGTCAGGTCCCCATGAAAGAGCCCGACCTTGTGGGCCGCGGAGAGCGCCGCGCAGAGCGCCTCGAAAAGACCCAGCACCTCGCCCGGCGAAAGCGGCCCGCGAGAGAGCCGCGCCCGCAGCGACTCCCCGCAAAAGAGCGGCCCGGCCAGGTAAAAGGCGCCGTCCTGGTCGAAGCCGGTGATCGGCGTGGCCAGGATGCCCGGGTGGTTGGCCAGCCCGGCAATGACCGCGTCTTTTTGCACCGCGGCCAGCACCCCCTGATCGTGGTGGTGGGCGTAGAGCCGCTTGAGGGCCTTTTCGCTGCCATCCTTCAGATCGGTGACTTGGTAGACGATGCCCGAGGGCCCCCTGCCCAGGATTCGCTCCAGGCGAAACCGTTCATCGCAAATATCGCGATCTCCGGGCAGGATGGTCACACTAACATGATAACACGCGCGGGAAAAAGCCGATAAGGGGCCCCATCGGCCAGGAACGGGCGGGCGTGGGGGCCGCGGTTATCGCTTGCAGCGTTCGATCAGCCGACGGGCCCGGGGGCTGGCCGGGTCCAGCAGCAGCACCGCGCTGCCCCGCTGGATGGCGTCGGCGCACTTGCCCTGCTCGGCCAGGCGCTCGCCCTCGCCCAGGAGCTGTTCGACTTGCTGCGTCCGCTCCAGCGCCAGGCTGGGGTGGTCATCGCGGGACATCGTCTTGAGCACCACCATGCCGACGACAATCCCCACCAGCACCGCGACCAGCGCGGTGGTCAGGGTCACCACCCAGCTCTTCTGCCCGGAAGCGGACGGTGGGGCGCGCATGTCGCGGACATCCCGGGTGGCGTCCGCCGAGAGGGCCCAGTGGGACGGGCGGGTCACCCCGGCAGGCGGCGTGGTCAAGGTGTCGAAGATGGCTGTCGCACGGTCCGACGGGCCGGATGGCAGGCGGGGCTTGGGGCGAAGACTGGGGACGGACTCCTCCGCCATGGTGAAGTCGTCGCCCGGCCGATGCGGCGGCAACGACCCCGGGGCGGTCACCGATGGGCCCATCGAGTAGGCGGGCTGGGCCTGGATGCGCAGGTTCTCCACCTCGGCGTCGAAGAGCGTGTCGCCGTCGCCCCACTCGGAATCGGCGGCGGGCACGGGCGCGGCGGGCACGTGCCTGGGCGAAAGGCGCGACGGGACCGGCGGGTCATCAACGATGCGGGTGGGGGGCTTTGCCGGGATCGGGTCGGCTTCCATGTAGGCTGGCGGGGAAAGCGGCCTGGGGGAGCGGGTCGAGCCCGTGCCCCCCAGGGGAAGGGGCGCCGGCCGCGGCAGGCCCACCGAGGCGAAGAGCGCCTCGCACATCTGGCGGGCGGTGGCGAAACGGGCGGTCGGTTCCATCGCGCAGGCGCGGGCGATGACCTCATCGATGCCGGCGGGGAGGCTGGGCAGGCGGTCGCGGACCCGGGGGACGGTCTGGGTCATCATGATGCGCAGGATGGCCACCGCGTGGGGCCCGTCGAAGGCCTTCTGCCCGGTCAGGCACTCGTACAGGATGGTGCCCAGGGCGAAGATGTCGGCGCGGCGATCGACCTCGTGGGCCGACCCGGTGGCCTGCTCGGGGGCCAGGTACGAGGGGGTGCCCAGCACTTCGTGCCCGGTCAGGTCGCCCTGGTTGCGCTGGTCGATCTCGGCGTCGTGGATCTTGCTGACGCCGAAGTCGAGGATCTTGACCAGCGCCGGGCCGGGGGTCGTCTGCGGGGACCGTTCGGCGTCTTCCAACGGATCGAAGATCCCAATGGTGTCGCGGTTGGGATCGAAGGCCGCCGACCCGGCGAAGGAGCTGGGGCGCTCGTCTGTCGCGAGCAGAAAGATGTTGTCCGGCTTGAGGTCGCGGTGTACCACCCCGGCCTCGTGCACCACATGCAGCGCGTCGCAGAGCTGAGAGAACATCGCGCACGCATCGGGCAGTTCCAGCGGCCCCTGGGCGAGCCGCTGCGCCAGGGTCTCCCCCTTCAGCAGCTCCATCACCATGTAGGGGGCGCCGTCCTCGGTGAAGTTGAAGTCGATGACCGACACCAGCCCCGGGTGGCCGAGCTGCGAGGTGATCTGCGCCTCGCGGCGGAAGCGCTCCAGCGGGACGTGCATCTCGGAGATCTGCGGGTGCAGGACCTTCACCGCCACCGGCCGCCGCAGGTGGACGTGCTGCGCTTCATACACCACCCCCATCCCCCCGACGCCGAGCAGGCGCTCGATGCGGTAGGTTTGATTCAGGGTGGAGCCGATGCGCGAATCGCCGTGGGCCGGAATGGAGGGCGGCACAGGACGATGGTATCACGGGAGACGCGGCCTGCGACTATGCCGATCCTCGATCGGGGCAATGGCAGGCCCTGTGGTCAGGCCAGGGCGCGGAGGCCCTCCCGATCGGCCAGGATCATCTTGCGGCCGTCGGACTGGATCAGGCCGTTGCGCTTGAACTGGCTCAGCGTCAGCGACACGGTCTCCCGGGTGGAGCCGATGAGGTTGGCCATCTCCTGGTGGGTGATCTTCAGCGCCACCAGGGTCCCCCGGCTGTCGTCCACGCCGTACTCGGTGGCCAGGCGCAGGAGCAGCTCGGCCAGCTTGGCATTCACGTCCTTGAACACCAGGTTCTCGATCTTGTTCTCCACCTCGCGGCGGCGCTGGGCCAGGATCTTGGTCAGCCGGTAGCCGACAATTCCCTCGCGCTGCACCAGACGCTCGAAGATGCCGCGCTCAAGCTCGGTGATCAGTGCGTTGTCCATGGCCTCGGCCATCTCTTCCCGGGGGCCGCCATCGATGAGACACAGTTCGCCGAAAATGTCCCCGGGGCCGCGGTAGTCGAGCGTCAGCTCCTTGCCATCGCGGGTGACCTTGCTGATCTTCACCCGGCCGCCGTTCACGAAGTACACGGCCGCGCCCGGATCGCCCGGCAGATAGATGACCTGCCGGCGGCGCACCTCGGTGAGGGTCAAGGCCTCCGCCAGTCGCACCAGGGTGTCATGGGTCAGGTCCTGGAAAAGCGGCAGTTTTTTCAGGTACCACAGAGCACGTTTCTCGTCCTGAGGCTGCTGAGTTTCGCGAGGCGCCATGTAGGGAACAATACTGCGAGCTTACTTTAAGAGCAACTATCCGTTTCTGCCGTTACGTTTTTTCGACTTTCCGTCAGCGCCGAAACCCTCCAGCGCATGAGCCAAAGTCCGATCCCGGCGCAGATGCACGCACCCAGCAACCAGGCCCAGCCCCCACCGGCCCCGGTCAGCGGGGACGGCGGCTCTTCCAGGCCGGCGCGAAGCAGCAGGATCACCAGGGCGTTGTTGCCAAAATGCATGGCGATCGCCGGCCACAGCGACCCGGTCCACAGGACCACCGCGCCGAAGCCGAACCCCAGGATGGCTGTCGGCAGCATCTTGGCCGGCGTCAGGTGAAACACGCCGAAGAGCATCGCCGTGACCAAAAGCGCGAGCCACGCCACCCGCCGCGGCGAGAGGCGCCGATGCAGCACTACCGAAAAGCCCGCCCGCAGCGAGGGCAACATCACCCCGCGAAAGAGCACCTCCTCGCACACCGCCGGCATCAGCGCGAAGCAGAACAGGTCCACCCACGCCGGGCGCAACCCCGCCGCGGGCAAGAGAAGCTGCATCATCTCTTCCTTCAGGGCCGGGGGCACCGGGACCAGCCGCTCGGCCAGAGGCTCGATGAAGATGGCGGTGCCGTAAAACCACGCCGCCCCGACCAGCGCCCCGCCGAAAAGCAGCGAGAACGAGAAGGGCCACAGACGCAGGATGCGCAGCGCCAGCAGGCGGCGTGCCCCGGTCAACACCAGCACCGGCAAAAGGATCGCCAGAAGCTCGGTCAGCGCAATGCCGGACGGGCCCGGACGCAGCTCGCGCAGCACCGCTCCCAGGGTGATCAGCAGGAAGAGCACCCCGAGGTAGAGCCAGAGCGCCTCGCGGGTGGGGAGAGATGATGGGGCCCCGGCATTTGCGGCTTTTGTGCCACGTGCGCCCTCTGCGTCCGGGTGTTCCGATGTCGGCAACGTCATGTGATGGTTCGTTCCTGCACCGCGTCGGCCCGGCCCTATCGGGTCCGAAAATCCGGCAATGTATTTGACCTGACAGCCCAATCTGCTTGAGAGGGAGTATGATGGGGTTCGTGAGGGACCTCTGCACTCGCTTTACTCTTGTACATCTGATGCTGGCCCTGTGTCTTGTGGTGCTGTCGGCACGGGAAGGATGGGCCGGGCAACCGGCGGACCCGGCCAGCAAGGCCGCGGCCTTGCGCGCTTACAAGAACGGGACCACCGCCTTCCAGGAGGCCCACTATGACGACGCCATCGCCCAGTACCAGGCGGGCTACGAGGCGGTGCCCCAGCCGGTGTTCCTCTTCAACATCGGCCAGGCCTACCGCCTGTCCAACCGCCCGGAGCAGGCCCTGGAGTACTACCAGCGCTACCTGAGCGAGGACCCCGCGGCCAAGAACCACGAGGAGGTCGAGGGGCGCATCGCCACCCTCAAGGAGCTTCTGGCCCAGCTGCATCCTGTCGTCAACATCAACCCGCCACAGCAAAGGGTCGCCAACGAGCCCGCCCCGACCGGGGTGGTGATCAACCTGGACGTGGTCAAGCCGCTCCCCCCGCCGCCGCCCCCGAAGAAGCGCAAGATCTGGCCCATCGTGGTCGGCGCCGTCGGTGGTGCGGTGGTGCTCGGGGCGGCCATCGGCCTGGGGGTCTATTTTGGCACCATGGGGAACAACAACCTGCCCAACGTGCCGGTGTGGCAGCCGGTGACGCCTTGATGATGCTGATGCTGCTATTGAG
>JBBRLA010000572.1:0-5728 GCA_038231615.1 Polyangia bacterium
ACAGGGCGAACTGTCCAGCGAGCAGCTCGCGACGGCGCAGGGGGCGCAGGTCGAGGCGCTTTCGGGCCTGTTCCGGGCGCTGGAGCGCTTCAGCGGGGTGCGCGACCTGATCGAGCTGGCGTACGGAGAGCAGTCTCAGGTGGTGGCCCTGCTGACGCCCCCGGCGAAGGACGCCAAGGACAAGAAGGGGCCGGATCTGTCCACCAAGGAGCGGACCGGCCTGCTGATGGAATCGGTGGTCAGGAACCGCGAGCGCATGGAGCGCCTGAAGACCCTCTTCGCCGACGAGACCGAGGCGCTGGAGGCCAAGCCACAGGCCCAGGCGCCAGGGCAGCCTGCGGACAAGGAGGCGGCGCAGAAGCTAGCGGGAGAAAAAGACCGCTACCGTCAGGCCGAGGAGAAGCGCCAGGCGGCGGCGGCGGCGCTTGCGCGCCTGTCCGGCATGGTGACCTCCCCTTCTTCGTCTTTGTCCCTTGGCTCTGGCTCTGGCTCTGGCGCCCGGGGGACCGCGGAGGACGCACGCAAACAGATCGAGGACCTGCGGCGCCTCTTTTTCACCGTCATCGAGCACCTGAAGGAGCTTCTGCGCAGCCAAGTGGACACGCGGGACAACACCAGCTCCGCGCAGACGCAGAAGGATGAGGAGGACAAGCGGCGGCGGCTTTCGCCCCTGGCCGAAACGCAGGCCACCCACGCCGCCATGGGCCAGGCCATCGCCGAGGCGCTGGCGGCGCAGGCGGACCAGGCCGGGGCCGCGGCGGGGAAGCAGCCCCAGGCCGAGCAGGCGCAGAAGATGCTCACGGAGGCCGCCGAGGAGGTCAAGCAGGCCCACGGGGTGATGGACACGGCGGCGCAGGCACTGAAGGAGGACGCGCAGGCACAGGTGTCCGCCGATCTGGAGCCGGCGCTGGAGCAGCAGAAGCAGGCCATCGCCCACCTGGAGAAGGCGATCCAGCTCCTGGAGCCGCCCAAGCAGGACCCCAAGGACCAGCAGAAAGAGCAGAAACAGAAGCAGGAGCAACAGGTCTCGCAGGATCAGGCGGAGCAGCGCCTCCAGGCGATCCGCGAACGGGAGGCCGAGCGGCAGCGGGAGCAGAAGCGCCGCGAACCGTCGCCCTCCGAGCCGGTGGAGAAGGACTGGTAGGCGATGCGCGGACACGGACTCATTCGCCTGGGCCTGCTGGGGCTCGTCTTCGCGGTGCTCTCCGGCCCGGCGCGGACCTTCGCTCAGCATCTGGAGCTGCGGGTGGAGAGCGACGACCTGCACGAAAACCTACCCTTCATCCTGACGGTGGCGGCGCGAGGCTTTGGCGAGGAGCCGCAGCCCATCTTGACCAAGCTGGTCATCCCCGGCTGCAAGGTGACGCCGCTGGGCGTGGTGCCCAACGTGTCCAGCATGGTGCAGATCGTGAACGGGCAGCGCAGCGAGTCTCGCGACGTCACCTTCGCCTACCGCTTCCGCATCGAGGCCCCACAGCCGGGGACCTACACCGTGCCGGCGCTGCTGGCGGAGCAGGCGACGCCCTCGGGCAAGAAGAAGGCCCAGAGCCCGCCGGCGCAATTCCAGGTGAAGGGGCTGGAAGAATCCCGTGACATGCAGGTGCGTCTGGTCTTGCCGGAGCGCCCGGTGTGGGTCGGCGAGACGTTCTCCGTCAGCCTGGAGTGGTACCTGCGAAAGGACGTCAGCAACCGCACCTTCGTGGTCCCCCTCTTCGACGAGGACGCCTGGGTGGAGGTCGAGCCGGGGCCGGGGACCGGGCCGGGGAATGACCCGCGCCTGGGCGGGTTCCATGCGGGACCGCGACAACTGGAGCTGCCCTACCGCCGGGACAAGACCACCCTGGATGGGGTCGAATACACCCGCTTTCGGTTCCTGGCCCGCATCACTCCCACCAAGGCCGGCGTCCTTTCCACCGCGGCGCCCAGAGTGGTGGCCGAGCTGGAGGCGGGCGTGGGCCGCGACGGCTTCGGCTTCGCGGTGCCGATGACCAAGCTCTACTCGGCCAGTGGCAAGCCGGTGCATCTGGAGGTGCGGCCTTTGCCCCAGAAGGACCGCCCTGAGAGCTTCAAGAACGCCGTGGGCACCGCCTTCTCCATCGAGGTGCAGGCCGGGCGCACGGTGGTCCGGGTGGGCGACCCCATCGAACTGAAGATCCTTTTGCGGGGCAACGGCCGGCTCGCCGGGCTGATCCTGCCCAATCTATATGCCGCGGGCCTTTCCCGAGACCTGTTCACCGTGCCGGACGAGGCCGCCGCGGGGGAATTGCTGGACGATGGGAAGGGCAAGCTGTTCCGCGTCTCGGTGCGCCTGCGCAGCACCCAGGCCGGCGCCATCCCGCCGCTCTCCTTCAGCTACTTCGACCCGGAGAAGGGTGAGTACCGAACGAGCCAGAGCCAGCCCATCGCCCTGTCGGTCCAGGGCTCGGCGATAGTGGGGGCGCAGGACGTGCAGGGGCCGGCGCCCAGCTTCGTCGATAGCCCGCAGGACGTCAGGAAAGACGGCGGGAAGAAGGCGCAGAAGGACCCGCCGGCGGCCTTCTCTTTGGTCGGCGCCGATCTGGCGCTCAGCGACGAACGCGCCACCCTGCGCCGGGCACTCTCGCCGCGGGGGGTGGCGCCGTGGCTGGGGCTGCTCTATGGATTTCCCTTGATGATGCTTCTGGCGCAGATCTGGCGCCTGCGTACCCAAAAGAGCCGCGAGCACGAGGGCGAGGCCCGGAAGTGCCTGCGGCTGCTCCTGCGAGAACTCGACGCCGCCGCGGCAGGACCGGCGCGGGAGGCGGCCCCCAGGGTGGCTGGGGCGTTGCGCACCCTGCGCCGGCAGTTCGGTCAGTACCCCGCCGAAGGAGATGCGCTGCTGGCACGGCTGGAGACCGAGGCCTACAGCCCGCAGGCCGCCCAGGGACCGTTGAGTCCCGCCCTGCTCAAGGAAGTGCGTGACCTGGCGGAGGGGTGGGTCGCGCCCGTGCCAAGGACGGGCCCGCCCCGGGGGACAGTCATGGGCCTTGTGTTGCTCATGTCACTCTCACTCGGCTCGCTCGGCTCGCTCGGCCTGATGGCGCGGCCGTGCCACGCGGAGGATGGCGGGACCCGTCTCCGCGCCGCGCGGGAGGCCTACCGGCAGGCCTTGACCCAGGGCGACCGGGACCGCCGACGAGGCGACTTTGCCCAGGCGGAGACCCTGTACCGGGAGTTGGCCGCGGCGCACCCGGACGCCCCGGAGCTTCAGGCGGACTGGGGCAACGCGGCTCTTCTGGCGCAGGAGCCGGGGCGGGCCGCGCTGGCCTATCGCCGGGCGCTGCGCCTTGATCCGGGAAAGCAGCGGGCGCGGCGCAACCTCGGCTTCCTGCGTGACCGGCTGCCGGAGTGGCTCCCCCGTCCACGGACGCAAGGGGCGATGGATTCGTTCTTCTTCTGGCAGCACTTGTGGTCGCTGCCCATGCGGCACCTGCTCTTGGCCCTGGGCTTCGCCGCTGCACTCCTGCTCCTTGTGCCCTGGTCCATCCCCGCCGGGCGGCGACGCCTGCTGAGGGGGGCGGCGGTTTTGCCTGCGGTGTTCGTCGCCGCCATGGCGATCTCCCTGCTGGTCGAGCGGGACGGGTCGGCAGACGGGGTGGTCCTGGACCATGGGGTGTTGCTGCGCTCGGCGGACAGTCTGGGGGCCCCGCAGAGCCTGTCCAACCCCCTGCCCGCCGGGGCGGAGGTGGCGGTCCTGGAGACCCGCGGCGACTGGACCCGCATCGAGCTGGCCGACGGCCAGAACGGCTGGGTCCCCACCAGCGCCGTCGAACGCATCGATCGGCCGATTGACCGATCAATCGCACAATCGCGAAGCGCCGCAGGCGCCCCTATCGATCAGCCGCCCCCTACAAAGCCCCCTTGATGAAAGTCATTCCAGCAAGAAGCACATGGCCGGAGCAGATTTTGGCGCACCCCCACAGCGACCGAGGGAGCGTACTACTGTACGTGACCGACGGAGCGTGGGGGCACCTCCCGCGGCTGAGCGCATGCGAAGCCGTGGGGGAGAGGTACGCCAAAATCTGCCCGGCCAGGTGCTTCTGTTTCGGTGATGCCGATGGGTTGGGTGCTGCGGGCCCAGAAGCGCACGGCGGTCTCGTCCAGTTCCAGGATGCGCTCCGCCGCTTCCCATGGCAGCAGCACATGTATCTCGCTGTCCGGTGCCGCCCCTGACTCCGGCGGCCGTTCCACGATTGCCACCGCCCCCCGGCCAAGCTGCTCCGCCAGCTCCGCGCTGACGTGCAGGCGCCCGATCCGCCCCGCGCGCCTCAGGAAGTAGAAGCGCTGCGGGCCGGGCTTGTGCTTCCTCATCTCCCAGCGATCGACGATGTTGCGGATGCGATTGTGCAGCTCGTCGCGTGCCCGTTCCGCTCCCCGATCGGCCTCCAGCCGGCGTCGCTCCTCGGCCTCGGCCAGCAGCCGGGCCTCGTACTCCTGCCGTCGGGCCTGCTCTTCCTGTGCCTGCTCGACGGCCCCCTTCTGCTTGCGCTCGCGGCGGGCCTGGTTCTCCGCCTCTTGCTTGCGCTTCTTGTCGACCAGTCCAACCTTCAGCAGCTTGTCCCGCAGGTTCTGCATTCCCCATCATGGCATCGCGCGCCACCGTGGCAAGCCCTCTTGCGGCCCGGTACTGTCTCAAGCGCGTCAAGCTATCCCGGGTAGCTCCACAACGTAGTGCAGCGGGACAGGTTGCCGCGGGAGAGCAAGGACGTGGCATCGCGCAGCACGGCGGTGCCCGGGTCCTCGATGCAGAGCACCGGCAGGCTGCGCTCGGCCTTGATGAGGTCCGCCGGAAGAAGTCCGCGGACGTGGTCGATCCACGTGCCCAGGTTGACGTAGTTCTCGGTGGCATCCAGTTCGTGGGTGTGCCCTAGGACCACCACCCGTGGCGGGGACTGCCCCGGCGTTGCCAGAAGGCGCCCGGCGAGGATCTCCTGCGCCCCCTCACGCGACTTCTGTTTCAGCTTGCTGTCGTCCGCCAGGCTGGCGCGGACGTGGTCCGGCGTGATCAGGCCGTTGGCGACATGGGTGGCAAACCACACCTCGTAGTGGACCAGTCCCTCGAAGTAGCCGTTGCGATCCAGGAGCCGCAAAAGGGCCAGCAGAAACTGCCGGGTCGTGTCCGGGCCAAGCTGGGCGAGCAGGCCGCTCACGATGTTCTCTTCCGGGCGCACTGCCGGGATGGCGTGCAGCACCTCGGAGCGCACCCCCAGCACCTGCAGCGCCGGCATCACCCCCCGATACAGGGCCGAGGTGATCGCCGCGCCGCGGTTCTTGCCCTGCCCTCCGGTCAGGTTGGATTCGTCGAAGTCGTTGCCGTGCGCGGCGATGAGGAAGCCACCCATCTGCGCGCTCCGCAGCACGCGCAGCACGTCCCGCGGCACGCCCAGCGCCGCCGCCAGCGCCGCCCGCGCCTCGGTGTCGGCGTCGAAGTGAAAGTCGTGGTTGCCGGGGATGAGGACCAGCCGCCCGGCCTGCGCCAGCGGCTCCAGCGAATCGAAAAACCGGGGAAAGCGCCGGGCCACCGCGGCGATCTGCTCCGTCGGGGAGCGCGACACCAGAGCGGCGCGGACCTCGGGGCGGGCCAGATCGGCAGGGTCCAGCACCTGGGCGAAGAAGTCCGAGAGCCCCTCTGCGGGCGGCGTCATCCCGGTCAGGTCGAGGATGTCGCCCGCCAGAATGAAGTCGGCGCTGCGCCGGACCGCCTCCCCGG
>JBBRLA010000573.1:0-5703 GCA_038231615.1 Polyangia bacterium
AGCACCACCCCGCTGCGAGCGTAGATGCGCGTCTGCCGGGTCAGCGGACAGTGGTCGCGGTACTTGGACAGAACCACCTGAGTGAGCAGCCCCGGCCCCGGGATTCCCTTTTCGATCATCTTGTTGGGGACCGGCGCGGTGACGTGATGCTCCAGCAATTCTCCTAGCGCAAAGCGTCCTTTGTCAGGTAGAAAGGTTTTCATGAACATCCTTGTTACCGGCGGTACCGGCTACATCGGCGCCCATGCCTGCGTGGTCCTTTTACAGGCGGGCCACCGGGTCACCATCCTCGACGACCTGTCCAACAGCCGGGCAGAAGTGGCCGGGCGCATCGCCACCATGGCTGGCACCGCGCCCCGCTTCGTCCGCGGAGACATCCGCGACCGGCCGCTTTTGTCCGGGCTCTTGCGGGAAGACCGTATCCAGGCGGTGTTCCACTTCGCCGGCAAGAAGGCCGTGGGCGAGTCTGTCGAGCAGCCGCTTGCCTATTTCGACTGCAACGTCGGCGGCAGCGTCATCCTTTTTCAGGAGATGGCCGCCGCCGGGGTGAAGACCCTCATCTTCAGTTCATCCGCCACGGTCTATGGGGACCCGGCGTCGGTGCCCATCCGCGAGGACTTCCCCACGGGCGCCACCAACCCCTACGGGCGCTCCAAACTCTTCATCGAGGAGATCCTGGCGGACCTGTCGCGCGCGGACCCTTCGTGGCGCATCGCCAGGCTGCGCTACTTCAACCCGGTGGGGGCCCACCCCTCCGGCCTGCTCGGGGAGGAGCCCTCCGGTGCGCCCAACAACCTGATGCCCTACATCGCCCAGGTGGCCGAGGGCCGGCGCGCGTCCCTCTCGGTCTTCGGCGCCGACTACCCGACGCGGGACGGCACCGGGGTGCGGGACTACATCCACGTCATGGACCTGGTTGAGGGGCATCTATCGGCCCTTTTGGCCCTGTCCCGGCAGGGGGGCCTGTTGACTGTGAACCTGGGCACCGGCAGGGGCTATTCGGTGCTGGAGATGATCCAGGCCTTCGAGGCGGCCAGCGGGCGGAAAGTGCCTTACCAGGTGGTGGCCCGCCGCCCCGGCGACGTGGCCGAGTGCTGGGCCGACCCGGCGCTGGCGGAACAACTCCTGGGCTGGCGGGCACGGCGAGACCTGCCCACCATGTGCCAGGACGCCTGGCGCTGGCAGGAACGAAAAGACGCCCATTCCTGAGACAATCTTGCACGAACGATAGCAGCAGTCCCTACGGGTCGCCGCGGACCTCCCGCAGGGCGCTCTTTACCAGATTCTGCGCCAGACGTTTTCTGAAGCCCAGGGCAAAGTCGGTATTGTCCAGAGGCTTGGCCAGGCGTGCGGCCTCCTCCGCCACTTCCCGGATCGTCTCATCGGTCAGCGCCCTGCCGAAAAGCCGCCGCCCGGCCGCCTCGGCGACCACCGGATGGGAACCGACCGCGCCCAGCACCAGGCGCCCGTCCTCGACCACCGCGCCCGGCCCGGTGCCGCGCACCAGAAGCGATGCCGCTACCCCGAGCACGGGGAAGTCGAAGGCCTCGCGGCGCCGCAGCTTGCGGTAGGCGCTGCGCCAGGTCGCACCGCCGGAAGGGGCCAAAATCCCTGGCAGTTCCACCGCGGTCAGGATCTCGTCGGGCCGCCGGGTCAGGTAGACGATGCCGTCATCGGCGAAGAGGTCCTCCGCCGGCAGCACCCGTTCGCCGGCCCGTGACAGCAGGCGCACCCGCGCCCGCAGCGCCACCAGCACGGGGGCCGTGTCCGACGACGACACTGCCCAGCAGCGCGGGCTGCCCGGGGCCACCCAGCAGATCTTGCCGTCCCGCTTCATGCAGAAGTCGATGGACTTGCGCCACTCGTAGTTCTGGTCGTAGTAGTTGCAGCGGGTGTCCAGGCACAGATTGCCCCCCAAGGTGCCCATGTTGCGTAGCTGCGGCGTCGAGATCTGCGCTACTGCCTGGCGCAGGCCGGGGTGGGCGGCGCAGAGCGCGGAGTCCTGCAAAAGCTCGCTCAGGGTCAGGTTGGCCCCCAGGGTGATGCTGCCGTTGTTGCGCTGCTCGCGCAGTTCCGGCACGGCGGACAGGCCGATGACCACCTCGGGCGTCTGCTGCCGCCGCTTCATCTTGGGCCACAGATCGGTCCCGCCGGCCACCACCGCGGCCCCGGGCCCGGCGTCCGCCAGCATGGCCACCGCCTGGCCCAGGTCCCGCGGGGCGAGGTAGCGAAAGCGCGGCAGGCGCATCATGGCCGCACCTCCCCTCTCCCCTGGGCCTGCCCCGGCGATCGGGTTTCCTCGGATTGCGGTGGCGACTCCGCCGGGGTCGGCACCCGGGTCACCTTGGGGTAGGGCACCTCGGCCAGGGGCCCCGGCCCGATGCGGTATTTTTTGGGGTTTCGCGCCCGCTCGTCCAGCGCCTTCAGCACCCGCTCCGGGTTGATCGGGATCTCATCGACCCGGACCCCGACGGCGTCGTAGACCGCGTTGGCCACCGCCGGCATGATCGGCAGAAGCGGCCCCTGGCCCGCCTCCTTGGCGCCAAAAGGCCCGTTGGGGTCCGGGTCCTCGATCAGGTAGGTCACCACCTCGGGCATCTCCATCGTCGTCGGGCTCTTGTACTCCAGCAGGGAGGGAAACTTGTGTACCAAAGCGCTCGAAAGCCGCGGCGGCAGCCGGCGGAAAGCCTGCTCCTCCATCAGCGCCTCTCCCAGGCCCATGTAGACGCTGCCCTCGACCTGCCCGCGGGCCAGCACCTGGTTCACCGCCCGGCCAATGTCGTGGGCGATCCACACCTTGGGCACCCGCACAATCCCCGACTCCGGGTCCACCTCGACTTCGACCACCGCGGCGCTGTAGGAATACGCGGGCGAGGGCCCGACGCCGGCCCCCTTGTACTTCCCGGGGGACTCCGGGGGGCGATAGCTGCCCACCGTGCCCAGGGTGCCGAAGCGCCCCTCCGCCGCGACCACCGCCTGTGGGAAGGACAGCCCCACCGCCTCGCTGCCATCGGGAAGGGGCAAAAAGACCCGCCCATCCTGGAACACCAAAAGCGCCTTGTCCACCCCCAGTTTTGCCGCGGCGCCCTCGGCGACCAGGTCCCGCGCCCGTTCCGCCGCCTGGATCGCCGCGTTGCCCATCATCAGCGTCACCCGGCTGGAATAGGAGCCCAGGTCCACCGGGGTCAGCGAGGTGTCCCCGGTGACCACCCGGACATCGTAGGGCGACAGCCCCAGCACCTCGGCCACGAATGCCGCCAGCATATGGTCCGAACCCTGCCCGATCTCGGTGGCCCCGCAGAAGGCGGTGACTTCGCCCGATCGATCAAGGCGCAACTGCACCCCGGTGTGGGGCATGTCGTTCCAGTAAATGGGCAGCCCGGCGCCGCACAAGTAGGACGAGCACGCCAGCCCGACCCCTCGACCACCTTGTCAATGCACGGCGAAAGGCCCATCGAGCCCACCCGCAGCCAGTTCGCGGTCAGCGAATTGGCCGGCACCAGTTGCCGCTTGCGCAGGTCCACCGGGTCGATCCCCAGGGACTCGGCGATCTTGTCAAGCTGCACCTCCAGCCCGAAGCGGGGCTGCGGGGTGCCGTGGCCGCGCTTGGGGCCGCAGGGGGGCTTATTGGTAAAAACCCGGCAGCCGCGGAAGCGGTACGCGGGGATGTCGTAGGTCACCGTCTGCAAGGCCCCGGTGTAGAAGGTCGAGGCCACGCCGTAGCTGCCGTAGGCGCCGCCGTCGAGCAGGGTGCGCAGCTCCATGGCGGTGATGGTGCCGTCCTTGCGCACCCCGGTGCGTAGATGCATTTTCACCGGGTGCCGCCCGCGGTGGCAGTAGAAGACCTCCTCGCGGGACAGGCAGATCTTCACCGGCCTGCCGAGGAGCATCGCCGCCTTGGCCGCGATGATCTCGTGGTTAAAGGGGTCGCTCTTGCCGCCAAAACCGCCGCCGTTGGGAGTGGCGATGACCCGGATGTGTCCCGCCGGCAGCCCCAGCACCTTGGCCAGCGCCCGGTGCAGATAATGGGGCGTCTGGGTCGAAGAATAAACCAGGAGCTTGCCTTCGGGATCAGGGGTGGCCAGGGTGGCGTGCTGCTCGATGGGCAGGTGGGTGTTGCCGCCGTAGTCGAAGGTGTCCTCGAAGATCAGCTCGGCCTGCGCCATGCCAGCGTCGACGTCGCCAAAGTCGAAGGCCACCCGCTTGTGGATGTTGCCAACCTCGCCGTATTCATGAATGCGCGGTTCGGGGTGCAAAAGCGACTCCTCGGGCTCGGCGTAGGTGCGCAGTACCTCGTAATCCACCTGGATGAGGTCCAGCGCCTCGGCCACCACCCACTCGTCGGTGCCCACCACCGCGGCGACGGGATCGCCGATGAAGCGTACGCGATCCGTGCACAGAGCATGCTCGTCCTGGCTGACCGGGAGGATGCCGAAGGGGACCGGGAAGGACGCGCCGGTCAGGACCAGCTTCACCCCGGGGGCCGCCTCGGCGGCGCGGGTATCGATGCCGCGGATGCGGCCGTGGGCCACGGTGGACCGGAGCAGGCGCATGTGCAGCATGCGCGGCAGGGACAGGTCGTCGGCGAAGCGGGTCTGGCCGGTGACCTTGGCCCGGCCGTCGACGCGGCGCTCCGAGCCGCCGATGACCCGGAAGGGGGGCTTGCCGCTGCTCACGAGGGCACCGCCCGGGCCCGGGTGGCCAAAAGGTTGTGACCGGCGGTCTCTTCCGGGCGCAGGGACGAGGGGGTCTCGGCACCTTGCGGGGCCTCACTCTCGGGCGCTCGCAGGCGCCGGGCGGCTTCCTCCACGGCCTCGAAGATCTGGAGATAGCCGGTGCAGCGGCACAGGTTCCCCGAGAGGGCCTCGATGATCTCCTCACGTTTCGGCGCCGGGTTCCGGTCGAGTAGCGCCTTGGCGGTGCAGAGGATGCCCGGCGTGCAGTAGCCGCACTGCGCCGCGCCCAGGTCGCAGAAGGCCGCCTGCAAGGGGTGCAGGCGCCCACCGCGGGAGAGCCCCTCAACGGTGAGGATCTCGTGGCCGGCACACTCCAGGGCCAGCTTCAGGCACGAGAGGATGGGCTGCCCGTCCAGCAGCACCGCGCAGGCGCCACATTCCCCCAGCTCGCAGCCGTGCTTGGTGCCGCACAGGTCAAGGTCCTCGCGCAGCACTTCAAGGAGGGTCTTTTCGGGGAAGAAAGCGATCTCCTCCTGCTCGCCATTCACCAGAAGTTCCAACTTGACCTTGTCATGCGCCGGGGGCTTGCGCAAACGCGACGCGTCAATCGTCAAAACGGGCAAAGCCGGCGAGACGGGCAAAGCCGGCGAAGCGGGCAAATCGGGCCGATGGGCCGGAACGGTGTTGGACATGAGCGCATCTTGGCATCGCCCGCCGCGGGGGTAAAGCGGGACTTGGGCCAAAAGCGCCTGCACGGCCGCGGGACCCCCCGTGCACGCTTTGCACGGCGTGCGCAAGCACGTCGCGGACGGGGAAAAAAACCCTTCCCAGAAGCGCAAAACTCTTCTAGATGTGGAGGCATCGTGACGCCAGACAACAAGAGCCCCAGATCATCACTTCGCAACATCCCCCGACGCGACCCGCGCTTCACCGGGCGGGAGGCCACCCTGGTCCGGGTCCACGCCGCCTTCGCCGCCCTTTCGGACCACCCGAACGGGCGCCGGCCCGGCGCTGTGGCGCTCCTGGG
>JBBRLA010000574.1:0-5691 GCA_038231615.1 Polyangia bacterium
CACCTGCTCCGCGTACTCCAGCACCTCGTCGATGGCCCGCTGACGGCCCTGGTAGTCGCGCAGCCGGGTCAGGTGGATCTCGGTGCCCGGCGGGATGTACTTCTCGATGCCGAAGAGGTCGCCGGAGACGAACTTGCGCACGGTGACTGCCAGCAACGCCAGGCCGCGCTCGTCCGGCATCAGCACGTGGTTACAGTGACGCTCACCCAGAAGCTCCATCTGGTCCGAGAGGGTACGTCCCGGCGCCAGCGCCACCAGTTGCGCCGAGTCGCGCAGCTTGGCGGATAGACTGACCAGACCTGAAAGGGCCCCATCCCACGCGTACACCACGAGACGGTGGGGGACCTGCGGGCCTTCCAGCGCCCCGATCCCCAGCACGCGAACCGGCATGCCCCCGCCCGCCAGTACGGCGGCGGAGAGCTTTTCTAGCAGGGCCGGGTCATCCGCGACGACCAGGATGCGCTGGCTGGGTACTGTAGATGGTAGCAGACTGTCCACGCTAGTCAGCAATCACCGTTTGCAGAGTACCCATTTCCGTAAGGAAGTCAATTGCTCGGCCGAACTCGGAACGCGAGAACCTTTGCCGAGGCCAAAGGCCCCCCATGTAACGAGGGCAGCGTATGATGGTCGCACAGGAAGGATCAATCTGTGCATGGCCCCAAGTCCGCGGCCCGCGCCGCACGAACGCGAGCAGGTGGTGCGAACGGCTTTCTTCTTGATCGTGGATCATCTTACATGCAAAACTCTATACTTAAGGCTAATCCGCTTAGCTACAATTATGCGGCTCTAGAGTCCGCCCTTGACCCGTCCGGAACGGAGTAGATTCTCATGCGCATCATCCCCATCCGCTGGATCGAGTTTGAGGCTGCTTTCGAACGAAACGCCCCCAATACCGAAAGCTATCTCGATACCCGGACTGGTGAAGTCATTACCATGGCAGAAGGGGCGGCGGACGCGCAGGAGCTCCATCATCGATTCGCCCTGAGCCCTGAGTCGTATCTTCGAATCGAGTCCGCTTCCTCCCGCGAGCAGTACAAGTGGATGGAGCGCTTCGTCGCCTCGGTGGCTGACGAGGCGCTCCGCGAGCGGCTGGTCATCAGCATCGATGGCAAGGGGGCGTTCCGGCGTTTCAAGGACGTGCTGCTGAACTACCCCGCCGAGCGGGAGCGCTGGTTCACCTACCGCGGCGAGCTTTTGCATTGGCACATGCAGGAGTGGCTGAAGCGGGAGGACCTGGCCACCGCCGAACCTCCGCCCTGGGGAGAAGTGGCCCGACCGGAGGATGTCGATGTAGTCCTGGAGCGCCCGGCCGCCATCAACGAGGGCCCCGGCGAGATCCTGCGTCGGCAGGCCAAGGAATTGATTGACCAGCTTCCTTCAGTCGAACTTTCCGCGGCCATCGCCTTTCTTGACTTCCTGCGGGAACGGGGGGTGGCGGAGCTGAGCCGGGTGCGAACCGGGACCGCCAAGAGGACCGCCGCCTGAGTCCTTTTCAGAAGGATCCCCGCCCCATTTCTAGGCGCCCCGCCCCCTTCGTGTTAAACAAGGATCAACCTGGATGAGCGTCGTCGCGTTCCTACTCAAGCGGGAGCAGCCGGATGCGGTGGAGCTGTGCCGGCGCCTGGTCGAATCCCTGCGGGTGCGCGGCACCGGCGAGACCGCGGTGGTGATCTCCGATCGCGAAGCGCCGGAGGCGCCGCGGTCCATCGATCGCGAAGCGCCGGAGGCGCCGCGGTCCATCGATCGCGAAGCGCCGGAGGCGCCGCGGTCCATCGATCGCGAAGCGCCGGTCAGCCCCTTTGAAGGGGTGGACATGGTCGCCGAAACCGAGCTGCCCCACGATCTGCGCCTCCTGGTGGTGCTGGGCGGAGACGGCACCCTGCTCTATGGGGCGAACCTCCTGCGAGGGGCGGCCACGCCGATCCTAGGGGTCAACCTGGGTCACCTCGGATTCCTGACGGCGTGCTCGCCGGGACAGGCGGTGGAAGGCCTGAACGCCGCCCTCTCCGGCCAGCTCGTCATCGAGGAGCGCCAGCGGTTGCGCTGTCGGGTGCTGCGGCCGGTCTATCCCCCTTTGGGCCTTCCTCATGGGTCCAGAGACGGTCTTGCGGGTCCTCACAGAAACGAGGGCAACGAGGCCGGCAAGGTCGAGGTGATTGTCGAGCGGGAGGCAGTGAACGAGATCGTCCTGAGCCAGCCGCAGCAGGCGCGGCTCTTCGAGCTGGAGGCCTTTGTCGACGGCGAGCAGATCACCACCTACAAGGCCGACGGGCTGATCGTCTCGACCCCCACCGGGTCCACGGCCTACAATCTGGCGGCGGGGGGCCCGATCCTGACGCCGCAGCTCAAGGCCCTGGTGCTGACGCCGATCTGCCCGCACACCTTGACGGCACGGCCGCTGGTCGCTCCTCTCTCGTCGTGCATCGAGGTCCGGCAGGGGCGCAACGCGGTCAAGGTGATGCTGACCATCGATGGGCAGTGGAACATCCACCTGGGCGAGCGCGACTTCGTCGAACTGACCTGCGCCCCGGCCCCCTTGCGGATCTACCGGGCCAAGAACCGCTCGTTCTTCGACCTTCTGCGCACCAAACTACACTGGGGGGTGCGTGAATAATTCCCATGCTGGTCTATCTACGGATCACCAACTTCGCCCTGCTTGACGACGTCGAGATCGTCCTTTTGCCCGGGATGACCGTGCTCACCGGCGAGACCGGGGCCGGCAAGTCCCTGCTCATCAACGCGGTCTCGCTCCTGCGCGGCGGGCGGGCCAGCGCGGACATGATTCGCGAGGGCGCCGATGAGGCCCGGGTCGAGGCGGTCTTCGAGCCCCCGCCGGGCAGCCTGGCCGAGCGCGCCCTGTCCGAACGCCTGGCGGTCATCGGGATCGACTCGGCCCAACTGACGGAGGACGGACTGACCGTGCGGCGGGTGATCGGACGCGGGGGCAAGAGCCGCGTCTACCTGGCCGGGCAGCTCAGCACCGTGACGGCGCTGACGGAGATCTGCGGCGGTCTTATCGAAATCGCCGGGCAGCACGAGCACCAGACCCTGATGGACACCGGGCGCCACCTGGGCATCCTCGACGAGAGCGGCGTGCCGACGGAGGCGTTGTCGCGGATGAGTGCCGCCCACGACCAGCTTCGCCAGGCCGGGGAGTCCCTGCGCGCGGCCTCGCTAGACGAGCGCACCCGCGTGGAGCGCGAGGAGTTTCTGCGCTTCCAGATCCACGAGATCGACCAGGCGCGACCGACCCCCGGCGAGGACGAGGAACTGCGCCGGGACAAGGAGCGGCTGCGGGCGGCGGAGCGCCTGTACCGGGCCGCTCGCCGCAGCGAGGAGGTCCTGTACAGCAGGGAGGGGGCGGTGCTGGAGGAGCTGGGGCGGATCGTCGGCGAGCTGTCCGAGCTGAGCGAACTGGATGCTAACCTCCTGCCGCATTTTACCCAGATCGCCGAAGCGCAGGGGTTGCTGGAGGACGCGGCCAACGGGCTGCGGCGCTACGCCGACGGGGTCACCGCGGACCCGGATCGCCTGCAGGAGATCGACGATCGGCTGCACCTCCTGTCACGCCTGCTGCGTAAGCACGGGCCGGACCTGACGAACGTGCTGCGCAAGCGCGACGAGATGGAGAGCGAGCTGCGCATGCTGGTGCTTCACGAGGAGCGGCGCTCCCAGGCGGTGGAGCGGGTGGCGGTGGCGCGGCTTCAGGCCGGCGCGGCGGCGGAGGCGCTGACCTCGGCCCGCAAGAAGGTGGCCCTGCACCTTTCCGCGGAAGCCAGCCGGGCGCTGAAGGATCTGTCCATGATGGCGGCGCGGCTGGAGGTGCGGATCGACGATCGCCTGGGCCGGGAAGGGGACGACCCCACGATGATCTTTGAGACCCCGGCGGGGCGGCGCAGACGCCTCTCGCGGGGCGGGTGGGATCGCTGCGAGCTGATGCTGGCGTCAAATCATGGCGAGGAGGTGCGGCCCCTCTCGCGGATCGCCTCCGGCGGAGAGCTGTCGCGGGTGATGCTGGCGCTGAAGACCATCCTTGGCAGGAGCGACGGCGTGGCCACCTACGTTTTCGACGAGATCGACGCCGGCATCGGCGGGGCGGTGGCGGATCGGGTCGGCAGGCAGATCCACGCCCTTTCGCAGACCAAGCAGGTCCTGTGTATCACCCACCTGGCGCAGATCGCGGCGTTCGGGGACAAGCATTTCCTGGTGGAGAAGACGGTGGAGTCGGGACGCACCCACACCCTGGTCAGGGCCCTCTCGGTGGAGGAGCGCCGGGAGGAGGTGGCCAGGATGCTCGGTGGGGCCCGGGTCACCCAGCGCACCCGGGCCCACGCGGAGGAGATGTTGCGCGATGCGAAATGACGGCCCGGGAAACCTAACGACCAAAAATGTCGATCAGCCCTCTTTCGGGTCATTTTAGGAAGAAGCACCTGGCCGGAGCAGATTTTGGCGCTCCCCGCGGACTCGCATTCGCAAGTCCGCGTGGGCCCATCCCTCAGTGACTGAGGGAGCGACCTACTAGTCGTGACCGAGGAGGCAAGGAAGTACGCCAAAATCTGCCCGGTCCAGGTGCTTCTGTTTACTTCTTCGGCTTGACCAGCTTGTTCCGCTTGAAGGTGAACGTCTGAGTGCCGTAGTGCCACTCGGCGGCCTTGGCCGCGCCCTTCGGGCCCGGATCGCCCTCGAATTCGGGGTAGGCGTCGTCGTGGTCCTGAAAGACCTTCTTGCGGTCCCCGCGCAGGGTCTTCAGCCACTTGGGCCGGGGCACGCCGCCATCGCCGCCGCCCTTGGCCGCCGGCTTGTCGGCCACCGCCTCCGGCTTGTCCGGCGCAGCCGGCTTCACCTCGTCGGGCTTCGCGGCCACGGCGGGGGTGTCGCTCTTGCCGCTGGCGCAGTCCCGCTGGTCCTCCCGCAAGGGACGGGACTTGCCGGCGGTCAGCTCGACTGCGACGGACAGGTCGATCCCTTGGTTTTCCGCGTCCCGGAAGGCCTGGACGCAGGCGTCCGAGGCGGTCAAAGCGGCTTTCTTTGCGGCGTCGGTTTTCTGCCGGCCGGCCTGGTCGGCGGCGTCGATGGCCGCCTTGAAGGCGATGCGCAGCTTGGGCAGCCGCGGCACAATGGCCAGGCGGGCCCGCAAAAGGGCCAGCGACTTGGCATAGTGCGGCCTAGCCCAGTTGACCCGCGGGTCGTTCGGGGCCTTGTTCATACTGTTGGCGGCCAGGTCCAGCTTGCCTTCCAGATCGAGGGTCTGCCCATTATCCAGAAGGCGCTCGGCATCGTGCAGCGCCTTCTTGGCGTCATGCATGGCCAGTTCCCCAGGGGGTGCGCCCTTGGGCAGTTCGCCATCACAACCGGGTAGATCCTTGACGCGGCCGGTACGCTGCCATCCATCCAGCGTCCCACAGCCACGTTCAGAGTCATGCCACCATTCGATGGCCGAAGCGGTGCGGGGCAGGAGCAGAAGGCTTGCTAGGCCCAGCCCGACGAGAATAAGTCGAACCATGGTGTTCTTAGCAAAACACGGAGCGCATCTCAGGTCAAGAGGAAGGCCACTTTGCCATTTCCAGAGCATGTCGTTTAGAGCCCTTATCAGTAAGAAGCACCCGGCCGGAGCAGATTTTGGCGCACCCCCACAGCGACCGTGGGAGCGTACTACTGTACGTGACCGAGGAAGCGAGGAGGTACGCCAAA
>JBBRLA010000575.1:0-5689 GCA_038231615.1 Polyangia bacterium
CATGCGACCTCGGAGCGCCTGCTCGGCCGTCAGCCGACCGAGTTCCATGCGAGTATCAGCGAGTGCGCGACCTGCCACATCGAGCATCAGGGTAAGAGCGTCCGCCCTCTCGTGATGGATCACGTAGAACTCGCTCGTGTCGGCGCCCGCTCTCTCGAGCGCGCCTCGCGCACGGACGCCGACAGCGCGGCCACGCTCAAGTCCCTGGAGACCTGGCTCCGGGTCCGGCGCCCCGATGAATTCGGAGAGCGCTCCGCGCGCGCAGCCCTCAATTGCGCCGCCTGCCACGATCGCAAGGATCCGCACTTCAAGTACTTCGGAAGCGACTGCGCGCAATGTCACTCCCTGGAGACGTGGACGGTGGGCGGTTACCAACACCCGTCTGCCAGGTCCCAGGAATGCGCGCAGTGCCACAAGGCGCCGCCGAGCCACTTGATGGGGCACTTCTCGATGATCTCCCAAAAAATCGCTCACAAGGAGCACGCGCGCGTGGACGAGTGCTTCGAGTGCCACAACACGACCAGTTGGAATGACATCGTCGATGTCGGGTTTTACAAACATCACTGAAATTTCCATGATCGCAATGAATAGGAAAGGAACCTTGCCATGAACAAGACCCCATCGAAGCACAGCACGCAGTTCAACATTTCAGCGCCCGCGGCGCAGACGGTCTACCTGGCAGGAGCATTCAACGACTGGAAATCCGATGCGACGTTGATGAAGAAAAATGGCCAAGGGACCTGGACCTGGAACATCGAGCTCCCACCGGGCCGGCATGAGTATAAGTTCGTCATCGATGGGCAGTGGTGCTGCGATCCAGGTTGTGACCGCCCATACGACGGCTGCCCGAAGTGCGTTTCGAACTCGTTTGGCACCATGAATCGCGTGATGGAAGTCGCCTGATCGGGGACGAATGAAATGAGTTCAGCCCCAGCGGGTGCCACGTCACTTTTTGACGACGCCCGCTGGGTCCAGCAGTCTCCGAGAGGTAATCTCATGGCGGTTCTTTTGTGCCAGAACCCAGCAACCGGCGGACCCGGCATCCAGCCCCGCTGGACCCGCAGCGACAAGGCAGGGGTGGGGACTGCCTACTCGTCTCTGAGCCAGGTCTGGTTCACTGTCTCGCAGGGCATTCTCGACGAGGTCTACTATCCTTCCATCGACCGGCCGCAGATCCGCGATCTCCAGTACCTTATCACCGATGGGAAGACCTTTTTCCACGACGAGCGCCGTCACCTGGAGACCACCTACGAATACCTGACGCCGCACACGCTTGGCTTTCGGATCACGAATGCCGATCCGCAGGGCCGCTACCGGATCATCAAGGAGGTCATCGCCGACTCCCACGAGTCCTGCGTGCTGCTGCATACGCGCCTGGAGGCAGACCCCGAGATCCTCTCCCAGCTACGCCTTTTTGCTCTGCTGGCGCCGCACCTCGAAGTCGGTGGCTGGGGCAACAGCGGCAACGTGGCCCTGACTCCCTGGGGGAAGATACTCACGGCGCACAAGGGAGACACATGGCTGGCACTGGGGGCCACGGCGCCCTTTGCCCGGTGCTCCTGCGGCTATGTCGGCACGACCGACGGCTGGCAGGACCTCGCGAAGAACATGGAGATGGACTGGGAGTTCGACTGTGCTCTCGACGGGAACATCGCCCTGACCGGCGAGATCGATCTTGCGGGCGGTCCGGAGTTCGTTCTGGGCCTGGCCTTCGGAAAGACGCTGCACCGGGCGGTGATGGCCCTGACCCAATCCCTCGCCATCCCGTTTGCCGAGCACCGCGTCCGCTTCATCGAACAGTGGCAACGCGGGGCGGGACACGCGCTGGCCGGCAGGGAACGGGTGACCGGGGACCAGGGGCAGCTCTATCGAGTGAGCCATAACCTGCTGATGGCGCACGAGGACAAGCTCTATGACGGTGCCATGATCGCGTCGCTGAGCATCCCTTGGGGTGAGGCCAAGGGGGACGAGGACATCGGCGGCTACCACCTGGTCTGGACGCGGGACATGTGCCAAAGCGCCACAGCCCTGCTCGCTCTCGGCCACGATGCCATCCCGCTCCGGGCGCTCATTTACCTGGCCTGTTCCCAGCGGGAGGACGGCGGGTTCTACCAGAACTTCTGGATCAGCGGCGAGCCGTTCTGGCAAGGCGTCCAGCTCGACCAAGTCGCCTTCCCTATTCTGCTCGCCCGGCAGCTGCGCGCAGCCGGTGCGCTCAAGGACTTCGACCCCTGGCCGATGGTGCGGAAGGCCGCGAGCTATCTGATCCGCCAGGGGCCCGCCACCCCGCAGGAGCGCTGGGAGGAGAGCAGCGGCTATTCTCCGTCGACGCTGGCGGTAACCATTGCAGCCCTGATCTGCGCCGCTTCCTTCGCGCAGGAGCGGGGCCATCCGGCCACCGCCCGCTACCTCGAAGAGTATGCGGACTTTCTGGAGTCACACGTCGAAGCGTGGACCGTGACCACCCAAGGGTCGCTCGTCCCGGGCATCGCCCGCCACTACATCCGTATCCATCCGGTGGACGTCGGCGACCGGCAGCCGGATGAAGACCCCAACCGCGGCGTCCTTTCGATCGGCAACCAGGCGCCCGGCGCGCCCACTGCCTTCCCGGCCAAGGACATCGTCGACGCCGGGTTCCTGGAGTTTGTCCGCTACGGCATCCGAAAGCCGGGCGATCCGCTGATCGAGGATTCGCTGCGGGTAGTGGACGCCGTTCTCAAGGTGGACACGCCCTTCGGGCCCTGCTGGCGGCGGTACAACCACGACGGCTACGGGCAGCGCGAGGACGGCGGGCCCTACCAGGGCTGGGGGCGCGGGCGGGCCTGGCCCCTTCTGACCGGCGAACGGGGCCACTACGAGCTGGCCGCAGGCCGAGACGTGCGGCCCTTCCTGCAGGCGATGGAGCGCTTTGCGACGACGACCGGGCTGCTGCCGGAGCAGGTCTGGGACCTGCCCGAGCGGGCCCACATGGGCCTGGGCCGTCCGACCGGCAGCGCCATGCCGCTGGCATGGGCGCATGCCGAGTACACCAAGCTCGTGCGCTCGGCGACCGACGGCCAGATCTTCGACCTGATCCCGGAGGTCGAAGGCCGCTACCGGAAGCACGGGACCTCCAGTCCGCTGGAAGTGTGGAAGTTCAACCGCCAGGTGCGGGCGATACCGGCCGGTAGGACGCTCCGCATCCAGGCCTCGGCCTCGTTTCTGTTGCACTGGACTTGCGACGAGTGGCAGACGGCCCACGACACCCGCTCCACGCCCACCGGGCTCGGCAAGGAGTATGTCGACATCGCATCGCCGAAAGGGCAGCGCGCGCCGTTGCGCTTCACGTTCTTTTGGACGGAGAACGAACGCTGGGAGCAACGGGATTACCAGGTCTCCATGCAGGCGGCCCCCTGAACCTCCTGGGCCCAAGAAGGGAAGAGCACCCATGAATGCATCACCCCTAGTTCAGACCGAGCCGAGCGGGAAGGCGAAGGCGCCCGCTGCCCGGGTCCAGGTCGCGGAGCCGTTCACCGTGGTCATCTTCGGGATCACCGGCGCCCTGGCCGGCGGCAAGCTGCTGCCGGCCCTGTTCAGCCTGTGGCGCAACGACTATTTTCCTCACTCATTCGTGATCGTCGGCGTGGGCCGCCGGGAGAAGAGCGATGCCCAGCTCCGCGCGGATCTCCGTGAGGCGGCGCAGGCACACGGCGGCCTGCCTGCCGAACTGGGCGAGGCATGGGATCGCTTCGCCGCCTCGCTCTTTTATCACCGGGCCGACTTTGCGGTGGCGGAGGGCTACCCCGCTCTGGCCGGCCGGCTGCAAGCACTGGAAAAGGAGCGCGGTCTCACCGGCAACCGGCTCTATTATCTGGCCACCGACCCCGAAGCCTTCCCCGTAATCGTCGAGCAGCTCGCTGACGCGAAGCTATTGCACCGCGAGCCGGGCCTGCCGTGGACCCGCGTGGTAATCGAGAAGCCATTCGGCAAGGACCTGGCCAGCGCCCGCACCCTGGACCAGCACATTCTGCGCTTTCTACGCGAGGAGCAGATCTATCGGATCGACCACTACCTGGGCAAGGAGACGGTGCAGAACCTCCTGTCGTTCCGCTTCGGCAACGCCATCTTCGAGCCGGTGTTCAACCGGCGGTATGTCGATCATGTCCAGATCACCATGGCCGAGAGCGTCGGCATGGAGGGGCCGCGCGCGTTCTACGACCGCGCCGGGGCCTTGCGGGACGTGGTCCAAAACCATCTGCTGCAGCTTCTGGCCTTCGTGGCCATGGAGCCGCCCATCACGCTGGCGGCGAAGGAGATCCGCGATGAGAAGGTGAAGGTGCTGGATAGCCTTTCGCCCGGCGACCCCGGGGACATCAATCGCTGGGTGGTGCGCGGCCAGTATGGAGCGGGACACATGGACGGCGAGCCGGTACGCGGCTACCGCGAGGAGGAAGGGGTCCCCGATGGTTCCACGACCGAGACCTACGTGGCCCTGCGCCTGGGGGTGGAGACCTGGCGCTGGGCCGGCGTGCCCTTCCTGTTGCGCGCCGGCAAGCGGCTGGCCGAGCGCGAGACGGAAATCGTGGTCGGGTTCAAGCGTCCGCCGCTGCGCCTCTTCACCCGTGTGCCGCGAGATGGTGACCTCGGCGACCGCACGTGCCAATGCATGGACGTCTGCAAGTGCGCGATTGCCCAGGTGGAGCCCTCTACGCTGGTGTTCCGCATCCAGCCCGATGAAGGGATCAGCCTGTCCGTATCCGCCAAGCGGCCGGGCATGCAGCTGGCGCTGCAACCGGTGCGCATGGACTTCCGCTATGACGAGTCGTTCCGGCAAGCCATGCCCAAGGCCTACGAGCGCTTGCTGCTGGACGCCCTGCGTGGCGACTCGACGCTGTTCATGCGCTCCGAGGAGGTGATGGCGGCGTGGGGTTTCGTAACTCCCATCCTGGAGGCATGGCATCAGCAGCCGTCGCCCCGCTTCCCCAACTACGCAGCGGGGAGCTGGGGGCCGGCCGAGGCGGACGGGTTGAAGGATGGCTGCCAGCGCGGATGGCGTCAACCCTGATCTGGGCTTGTGACACTTCCCTCGGGGCCGGTGGCCGGTACCGCCCGCTCATTCTCTCTTCCAGAGCGGGCCGGACACCGCCACCGCCAGGCTACTGTGACGTATTGAGCGCCACGCTGATGGCGGTGGCGTTCGCGGTGACCAGATCGGGCTTGTTGTCGCCGTTCAGGTCCCCGATCAGGATGGCGGCGTTCGTGGACGGGCCCAGTGGAACGCGAAAATGCCTGTTCTCCAGAAGGGTGCCATCGCCCTTGCCCAGGAATACCGCCACGTCATTGGCGTTGGCCGCGACGAAATCGGGCATACCATCGCCGTTGATGTCTCCTGCCGCGATGGCGATCGGCTTCCCGCCCGTGACGCTGCTGTGGGCCGGCTGGAAGGTGCCATCGCCCTTGCCCAAGAGCACGCTCACGTTGTCGCTGTCGAGGTTGGCCACGATGAGATCGGGCTGGCCATCGCCATTCAGGTCCGCCACCGCCACCGACATGGGCGTCGTGCCGCTGACGAAGCTCATGCTCGCCTGGAAGGTACCGTCGCCCTTGCCCAGAAGCACGCTCACATCCCCGCTGCCCGCGTTGGCCACGATGAGGTCGGGCTTGCCATCGCCGTTCAGGTCCGCCATGGCCAA
This sequence comes from Polyangia bacterium, assembly GCA_038231615.1. Lineage (GTDB taxonomy): Bacteria > Myxococcota_A > Polyangia > Palsa-1104 > JAEUJZ01 > JBBRLA01. The sequence goes on from JBBRLA010000575.1 coordinate 5,673, forward strand.
AGACACCGGCGTGGTCC
>JBBRLA010000576.1:0-5680 GCA_038231615.1 Polyangia bacterium
CGCGGGCTCACCAAGGCAGTGACCGGACTGTGCGAAGTCCTGGATATCGAGATCGACGGCAAACGGCAAGCCTACCTGCTGACGCTTGACCACATCGGACTGACGGCGTTGCATGAGGCCATCAAGCAGGGACGAAAGTGGCCCGGGACATAGCAGTCTCGGTTTTGGGGCCTTTCGATAAGGGCATCGTCGCCGACCCGAAGATGACATGCCAATCATGAGGATTTTCTCCGGGATGTAATTGCCGCCAGGTGGGTGGGTGCGACGAGTTCATGGAAATATTCTCAGCACTATCTGGATATTTGTTCACCCGCAAGACCCGCCGGGGTGAGGATGAAGACGGCCATCCGCAGGTGCTCCCACACCACCGGGTTGCGCAGCCCCATTACCGCCACGATCCGGGGCCTGAGGTAGGAGACCTGAGCGGCGAGGGGTTCTTCCTACGGCCGGTCCTGGGGCGATTCTTCATGGCGAGTTAGAGTGTACCCTTGCTGGCCACGATGGCACCATATTTGGCAAAGATGTGCTGCACTGCTTCCTCGGCCTGGGCCCCCTTGATTTCGGCGGTGACCAGCACCCCGCCCTTTTTCTTGAGGCGTTTGCCCAGGCGATGCAGTCCTTGATCGGTGAGCCCGGCCCCGAAAAGGCCGCCGGCCAGCGCGCCGGTCAGTCCGCCGGCGAAGATGCCGAAGGCCAGCCCGGCCACAAGGTTCACGTGCAGCAAGTTCAGCGGTCCGCTGAGCAACCACCCCAGGATGGCTCCGCCGACGACCCCGACGAGCAGGCCCCGGAGAAGGCCGCCCCGCCCATCGCTCTCTGAATGGCGCAGGTCAGTCTCGTTGAGCCCGCCTTCGTGCACGATGAGGTTGCACACGTCTTTCGAAAGACCGGTCGCGTTCACGTCAAGCATGGCGGCCTCCGCATCCGCACGATGATCGAAAAGAGCGTACACAACATGTTCCACGACAACCTCCTTCGTCCTGTCATGCAACATAATCACCCGGAGCGGTCCCGGCCGCCTTTGGGCCAGTTTTAGGCCGGTTATCGATCAAATCCCGGCGAGTTCCTCCAGCGTTCGGCCCTCGGCGTCCACCGCGAGGATGGCGGCCGTCACCGCGGCGCCAAGCATGAAGGCGGCGCCGACCGCGTACCCCATGAACAGGGCCGCGCGGTTCTCGGTCTCGATGATCTTGCCGAAGGTCGCCGTCGCCACCGCACCGGCGGCTTGGCTGACCACGAAGAAGATGGCGATGGCCATGCCCCGGATCTCCACCGGGAAGAGTTCGCTCACCGTGAGATAGGCCGAGCTGGCCGCCGCGGAGGCGACGAAGAACACCAGGGACCAGGCGGCGGTCTGCGTGGTGGCATCCAGCATTCCCCGGTAGAAGGCGTACCCCGTCGCCAGCAGCAAGAGCGCCGAGAGCGCGTAGGTGAACGTGATCATCCGGCGCCGACCGATGGTATCGAAGAGGCGGCCCAGCAGAAGCGGCCCCAAGAAGTTGCCGGCGGCGAAGGGGATGACATAGATCCCGGCCCGCCCCTCGGGGACGCCGTAGAACCGGCTGAGGATGAGCGCATACGAGAAGAAGATGGCGTTGTAGAAGAACGACTGGGACACCATCAACGCGAGGCCCAGGACGGAGCGCCGCGGGTGCCGCCGCAGAAGGACGCGGGCGATGTGCAGAAATCCCACAGCGCCAGTCACGGTGACGCTGACCTCGGGCGCCCGGGTGCCGGGCACCGCTTCGGGGGTGTCCTTTCGCACCGCGTCCTCTATCGAGGTCATGGCCTGCTCGGCCTCGGCCACGCGCCCGCGCATCAGCAGCCAGCGCGGGCTTTCGGGCAACTGCCGCCGCACCAGCACGATGGAGAGCCCCAGCGTGGCACCCAGCCCGAAGACCAGCCGCCAACTCACCGACACGGGCAAGAGGGCCGGGTTGAGCACCACCATCGTCAGCGCCCCACCCAGGCCGACGCCGACCCAGTAGCTGCCGTTGATCCCCAAATCGACCTGCCCACGCAGCCGCGCCGGAATGAGTTCGTCGATGGCCGAGTTGATGGCGGCATATTCCCCGCCGATGCCGGCGCCGGCCACGAACCGACACAGGGCAAAGACAAAAAAGCCCGGCGACAGACCGCTCATCGCGGTACCGACCAGGTAGACCGCCAGGGTGATGAGGAAGAGCTTCTTGCGCCCATACCTGTCGGTCAAGTGGCCGAAGAAAAGCGCGCCGGCGATCTGTCCGAGAAGGTAGATGCTGTTGGAATAGCCGACCTGAGCGACCCTCAGGCCCAGGGTGTCGGGCCGGGCCAGCACGCTGCCCAGGTTGGCGATCAGGCTGGCTTCCAAACCATCCAGGATCCAGGTGATGCCCAGGGCCACGATGACGCGCCAGTGCCACGACGACCACAAGAGCCGATCCAGACGGCTGGGCACGCTGCTGGTGAAGACCGTCCCTACGGGATGCGTTTCGGCAGGGTTCATGGGCGTTACTGGAAGCGAATGTACTTGAGGTTCAGCGACTGGGTAACGGCGCCCTTCTGCGTCCGGGCCCGCGCCCGCAACTCGTCGAAAGAGACGCTCAGCGGGCGGTAGCCGGACCCGGGGGCGCTGGCCACGCAGGTGCCTCTGCTGCCATCAGGCAATTCGAAAGAACAGGTCGCTTCGCAGAGCACAGGGGACTGGCCGGTACACTCGACGCTCACCTTCACTTCCTCAAGGTTCTGCACCTTGAAGAGCACCTTGACCGGCCTGGAACGTGCCGGCGCGGGCGGCGGCCGGTTGGCCCGTGGCGCGGTGCCAGCCAGCGAAGGGACAGATCCAGGTCGGGCCATATTTTGCCCACCCATCGCACCGTCCCGCTGCGTTGCCCACCTTCCGCCCGCGTCCGTCCAGCCCGGCAGCGAAGACCACCCATCGGGCCCCCGCTCGAAGAGGCCGCCTCCTTCGCTGTCTCCCGGGGCATCCACTCGACACGCGGGACCCAGGCCCGGCCCTGGCAGAGGTTTCGCCGCCGGCCTTCGCCCGATTGCCGGGCCGGCGATCTTCGCCTTCTCTTGCCGATGCTCCGCCTGGGTCGACGCCCCCGCCGTTTGCCCCCGCTCCTGCCCAAGATAAAGAATGAGCAGCACCAGCGTCACCCCGGCGCCCAGTCCCATGAACACCGCCAGCCGCCCGCGGGAGGGGCGGGTCTCGGGCAGCGGCATCAGGCGGGTGGCGTGGCTGGTGTCGGGGCGCTCGACGTAGAACTCGATCTCCTGCGCCAGCGCTCGCTCCAGCTCGCGCATGCTGGGGTAGCGGCCATCGGGGCGCTTGGCCAGCATGCGCATCACCAGCACGTCCAGCGAACCCGTGATGCCCAGATCCGGTCGCCGCCGCCTTGGGGGCACCGCCTGTTCCATTGCGTGCTTCATCAGGATGTCCGATGTCGTCTCCCCATCGAAGGGCAGCGCCCCGGTGATCATCCGGTAGAGCACGCAGCCCAGAGCATACTGATCCACCCGGTGGTCCGGCTCCTTGCCGTCCACCTGCTCGGGCGACATGTATTGGGGTGTCCCCAGCACCATCCCAACCTGCGTCAGGTTGGGGCTGGTGCGCCCCTTGGCCACGCCGAAATCGACGATCTTCACGAAATCCTGCTGGCCGTCCCGCTGGAGCAGAAAGATGTTGTCCGGCTTCAGGTCGCGGTGTACGATGCCCTCATCGTGGACCGCCTGCAGGCCCCGGGAAATCTGCATGGCGATGCGGCACGCGCGCAAGGGCGGCATAGGGCCGTCGGAGAGCGCCTGGCGCAGGGTCTGGCCCTCCAGGAACTCCATCACCAGGTACAGGTGCCCGCCGTCGAGGACCCCAAAGTCGAAGGTCTCGATGACGTTAGAGTGATGCACCCGCGAGGCCAGCACCGCCTCTTGCAGAAAGCGCTTGCGCGATGCCTCCTCCTGCGGCTCGCGCACCACCATGATCTTGATGGCCACCGAGCGGTCCAGGACCAGTTGCCTGGCGCGGTAGACCACGCCCATGCCGCCCCCGGAAAGGCAGTCCTCGATGCGATATCTTCCGCCCAGCGTGGCACCGATGAGGGCCTCGGGATCGAGCAGCGGCGCCGGCTGGTCCTCCAGGAAGAGCTTGGTGTTGCCCTGGGTGCACGAGTGGGCCTCGTCGTAGGAATAGCTCCCGCCGCAGACGTTGCACACCTTGGTAAGGGCGGTGGGCTGAAGGGTCATCGCGTCGCCTGCCGCGCGATCGGGCCATCGGTAGCGCGCAGCGAAGCGGAACGCCGTTCATCGAAGATCAGCGTGATCACCGACGCGGTGAAGAGTCCCGCCCCGGCGGCGAAGGTGACGATGCCGGCGGTTCGGGAGGGGCCCGGCGTGCAGGTCCCCATGGCGCCCGAATTGCAGCCCGGGTCGGCCCACAGGGAGGCGCCGACAATCATCGCCGCGGTGCCGGTCCCAAGCAAAAACCACCTGGCCAGGACCGATGGGGACCGCCAACGCGACCCGGCCAAGCGGAGATTCACCGCGGCGTCGGTCCCAGGCCACGCTACCACGTCGCGCTCCACCGTGTGCTTGCCGCGGGCCTCGACATGATGACGGCCCGGATCGACCTCGACGGGATCTGCCAGCGGTGCGGCGCCGCGCTGCTCGCCATCGATGATCAGCAGGGCACCGGGTTCGTCGGTGCTGATGCGCAGGCGGGCCACCTGGGCGCGCAGCTCCCGGCGCAGGCGATCGGGGTCGTGGCCTTTCTGCTCCTCGGCGGGGACGCGGTCGGTGTACTCGCGAAGGGCGCGCAGGCCCGGCAGGGGGTGGCGCAGGTCGCGATCCAGCTCTGCCATGGGCCACAAAAGATAGGGGGTGCGCACGCGCTCGTAGGTCAGCCGCAGGACGGCTCGGGCACCTTGCAGGTCCCCCTCGTGGCGCAACGCCTCGGCGGTGCGGTAGCCCTCCTTCACCACCACCTCGTCGAGCTGCGCCGCGACGGCCTGTGCCGGGTCCTGCGGGGCGAGGATCTCGGCGGACGCGGTGCCAGCGACGAGCAGCATGGCAAGGACGACGGCCATCGGGGGACGGCGAACGATTACTGCTTTAGAGATGGGCGCAGGTGAAGAATACATCGGGCCGTGCGCGGATCGAACACCGGAAGTGGGCGTTCCGTCAAGCGAAAGCAGCGGACCTGATTGCTGCCGCCTCCCCGATGGCCGCCGAGGTCTCGATCGGCCTACGGCGGCCTACGGCGGCCTACGGCGGCCTACGGCTTGACCAGCGCCTCGGTCATGTCGCGCAGAAAGACCGCCGCCGGTCTGCCCCCCACGGTGGAATGCAGGATGTGCCCGTCCGCGTCCAGGTAGATGCACACTGGGGTGGGCTCATGCCGGGGGAGCAGTGGCAGGATCACGGCCAGGTCGGGGTCGAGCGCGACATCATTCGTGGGCGTGGGCGTGGGCATGCGGGCCCCCACACAGACGTAGTGCTGGTTGAGGAACTGGTGGATCTCGTCCTTCACGATGGTCTTCTCGACCAGCGCCCGACTGCCGCCGCAGGACAGGCGCCCAACCTGTATGAAGACCCGACGCCCCGACATCCGCGCCGCGGCCAGGCCATCGGCGAGGCTCGCGTACCATGGCGCCGCGCGCCGACTGTTGAAGTAGGGATGTTCGCCGGGTTCAGTCATATGCAC
>JBBRLA010000577.1:0-5672 GCA_038231615.1 Polyangia bacterium
CATCCCGTCGGTAGTGGCGGGGCAGGGGATGCTGGCTGGGCGCGGCGACAAGGACCTGGCGTACCCCATCGCGGTGTTCCTGACCAAGCTGCGGCCGGAGCACTTCCTGCGGCTGACCCTGGAGACGAATACCGAGCTGTCGATTGCGCTGATGGCGGCGATCCGGATGGTGATGCCGACGTTCAACGTGCCGCCCCAGCAGCAGCAGATCGTCGACCAGTATATGCAAGCGATGCGGCCCTACGTGCAGCACGCGGCGATCGAGCACCTCCAGATGGTGGTGCAGCGCTTCGTGCAGGCCAAGGGGCAGCTCGATCTGGGCAAGTGGTCGCAGTCGGTGGACCTGACGGCGCACCGGGCGGGGCTGATCATCGGAAACGATCTGACCCTGGCGGCGCGGTTCATCGGGCAGGACCCGGTGGCGGTGGGCGGCATGCTGCCCAAGGACAAGGTCCGGGAACTGGTCATGTACGCCATCTCGCCGCAGTACTTCGAGCTGCGGCAGCTCCTCGGGATCGCCATCAGCAACTGACCATTGGCAGTTGTCGCATCGCTCCGTCGGGACTAAGATGCGCCCATGTCTCGCTCCCTGCGCATCGGTGTGGACACCGGCGGCACCTTCACCGATCTGCTGGCCTCCTACCCGGACGGAACACTCCGCGCCATCAAGCTCGCTTCCTCCACCAAGAGTCCGGCCGACGCCGTCCTCGCCGGCCTGGATCAGCTACTCCAGGTCTTCGAGGAGAGCCGCTCCATCCCTCCTGCGGCCCCCGAGGGCGCCCCCCGCGCCTACGCGCCGCTCTCGCAACGGGTGGCGGCCTCCGCCGATGCCTCCGTCGAGATCATCCACGGCACCACCGTCGGCACCAACGCCATCCTCGAACGCACCGGCGGGCCCACCGCCTTCGTCACCACCGCCGGCTTCGAGGACCTGCTCATCCTGGGCCGACAGACCCGCCCACAGCTTTACGCCCTCACGCCCCACGTCGCCCCCTCCCTCTGCGCCGACGAGCACTGCGTCGGCGTGGAAGAACGCCTCGGCCCCGACGGCGCAGTGATAACGCCCCTGCGAGACGAGGCGCTTTCGGCCTTGCGCGACCGCGTCGCCGCCCTGGGGGTCGCCTCCATCGCGGTGGTGCTCCTGCACAGCTACGCCAGCGATGTGCACGAGAAGGCCGTGGCCGCGGCCCTTCTCCCCCTGAACCTGCCCATCTCGATCTCCTCGGTGGTGCTGCCCGCCCACCGGGAGTACGAGCGGGCCCAGGCCACCGTCGCCGATGCGTATGTCGCGCCGATCGTGGGCGGCTACCTGACGCGCCTCTCCGAGGCCGTGCGGACGCGGGCCGGGGCTCGCCTGCGCGTCATGCAATCCACGGGCGGCGCCATCTCCGCGGAGGAGGCCGTCGCCGTGCCGGTGCGCACCGTGCTCTCGGGCCCCGCGGCGGGCGTGGTCGGGGCGCAGGCGGTCGCGGCGGCCAGCGGCGTCACCCGCCTCATCAGCTTCGACATGGGTGGGACGTCCACCGACGTGTGCCTGGTCGGCGACGATGGCGAACCGATGCTCACCTCCGAGGCGCAGATCGCCGGATTGCCCCTGCACCTGCCCATGCTCGCGGTCCACGCCGTCGGCGCCGGGGGAGGGTCCCTGGCCCGGGTAGACTCGGGCGGGGTGTTGCAGGTGGGCCCGGCCTCGGCCGGCGCGGATCCCGGCCCGGCGTGCTATGGTCGCGGCGGGCGGATAGCCACCCTGACCGATGCCGACCTGCTTCTGGGGCGCCTTTCGGCGGCGCGCTTCTGTGATGGTGCCGTGGCCCTTTCCGAACCCGCCGCCGCCGCCGCCGTCGGGGCCATCGCCGAGCGGCTGCACCTGTCGGTGCTGGAGGCCGCCGCCGGCATCATCAAGGTGGCCGGTGCCGTGGTGGCCCGCGCCATCCGCGCCATCTCGGTGGACCGCGGTCACGACCCCGGTGACTTCACCCTGGTGCCCTTCGGCGGGGCCGGGGCCCTGCACGCCGCGGACCTGGCCGAGGAACTGAACATCACCCGCATCCTGGTCCCGCCAGCGCCGGGGCTGCTCTGCGCTTACGGCGCGCTCTGCGCCAAGGTGGTGCGCGAACGATCCCGATCCTTGATGTGCGAGGCATCCGGCGCCCAGGCCGACGGGAGCCTCCGGGCCGCGCTGCGCGGCCTCTCGGCGCAGGTGCAGAAGGACATCGAGCGCGAGGGCAGCCTGGGGCGGGCGGCGCGCTACGAGTGGTCCGCCGAGCTGCGCTACCACGGGCAGAGCTACGAGTTGACCCTGCCCGGGATTGGCGATGGCGGCCCGGCGATGACCGCGGAGACGGACCTCGTGGTCCGCTACCACGCCGAGCACCAGCGGCGCTACGGCTTCACCCTGGGAGAGCGTCGCATCGACCTGGTGGCCCTGCGGGTGCGCGGGGTACTGCCGGTGCAGGTGACTTCGCCGATGCAGCTCGCGCGGAGCCACGGCAAGCCGGCGTCGGAGGCGCGCATCGGCGAGGTCACCATGACCTTCCTTTTGCCGACTGGGCCCCGTTCGCTGCCGGCGCCGGTGCTGGACCGGGTGGCGCTGCCCACCGGCCACCGACTGCGCGGCCCGGCGCTCATCGTGGAGTACAGCGCCACCACGGTGGTCCCCCCGGGCTGGGGGGCTACCGTGGACGAGTACGGCGCGCTCCTGCTCCATGTCTGATGGGATCGCCGACACCGGTTAACTCACGACCTCCCCGGCGACATAGACCTTCTGGCAGAGCGTCCCGCCAAAGTGCTGGCACACTTCCCGGTAGCCCTCCGCGTCCCACACGACCAGGTCCCCGGCACTTCCCGGCACAAGCGCCCCGCCGGGGCCGCCCACCGCCGCCGCTGCGTTCACCGTCACCGCGGCCCACGCTTCGGCGCAGGTCATCCCCATCTGGGTGCAGCCCAGCGTCATCATCAGCGGCAGCGACTCCGTCAGAGAGGTCCCCGGGTTCAGGTCCGTCCCCAGCGCCACCCGCACCCCCGCGTCGATCAGCCGCCGGGCCGACGGCCAGCGCAGGCGCAGGGTCAGCGCCGCGCCAGGCAGCAGGTTGGCCACCGTCCCCGCCGCCGCCAGCGCCCGCACCCCGGCCTCGTCGATCTCTTCCAGATGCTCCACCGAGGCCGCCCCCAGCGCCGCCGCCAGCACCGCCGCTCCGGTGTGGGTGAACTGTTCCGCGTGGCAGCGCAAAAGCAGCCCCGCCTCGCGCCCGGCCCGCAGCAGCCGCTCCGTCTCCGCCAGGGTGAAGGCCCCCTGGTCGCAATACACGTCCACCGCTAGCGCGCCCGCCGCTGCCGCCTGGGGCATTCCCTGGGCCAGATCCTCTACCAGCCGCCGCCTTTCCTCCGCCCCGATCCCGGGTGGCGGCACATGGCACAGGAGCGTCGGCGACACCCGCACCGGCTGCCCCTCCATCGCCTGCACCAGGAGCCGCAGGAGCCGCAGTTCCGCCGCCAGCGAGAGCCCATACCCGGTCTTGGCCTCACACCTCACGACCCCTTGCAGGAGCAGCCGGCGCAGCCGCGCCCGCACCCCCTGCACCAGCCCCTCGTCGCTGGCTGCCGCCGTCGCCGCCACTGTCGAGAGAATCCCGCCGCCGGCCCGCTGGATTTCCTCGTACCCTCGGCCCTGGTTGCGCAGATCGAACTCGATGCTGCGATCCCCGGCCCAGATGAGGTGCGTGTGGGGGTCGAAGAGCCCCGGGGTGACCAGCCGCCCGCCCGCGCTGTGAATGCGCACCTCGCCGCGCAATTCGTGTGCCTGCGGCCCGGCGCTCCGCGGCCCTGCGTAGACCACCACCCCATCGACGATCGCCACCTCCGCGTCCTGGCACCGGCCCAGCATCGCCTCCGGCTTCTCCGCCGTCGTCGCCGGGCCCGCCATCGTCAGAAGTTCCCCGATGTCCGTCAGGATCACCGCGCTCATGTGCCCGTTAGCACCACCGCGATGCAGCGCCTGCCAAAGACCTCGGCGGACGATGGAGAGGGAACAACAGCGCCGGGACCACCACCGAGGTGTCCACAGCGATCAGTTCGCTCACCTGATAAGCTCCTGCAGACGATCCTCGCGGGCGGCTTCCAGGAAGTTCTCGGGGACGCCGCCCAGGGGCCCTGAGTAGATCAGCAGACCATCGACGAGACGGAGGTGTTCGCTGGGCTCCGCATTGTCCGATTCCAATTGGCGGAGGGTCTCCATCAGTCGCTCGGCCGGGCCCATCCCTTCCATGATGCGCCAGCGCTCCGCCAGCCTCTGCTCCTGGGTTGGTTCGCCCGGTCCGCCCCGGACTGTCCGGTCCGCCACTGGAGGCCGAAACCCTTTGGTACTCGTGTCCGAACTCATGTCTTCACGGTAATCCAGATGGAGAGTCGTCGCAAATGCTTCTCCCTACTCAGCTTGCCGTCGGTTTCGGTTTACAGGAACGGGTAGCAGCCCAGGGGAGGTACCTCGATGACGGATTGTACAGCAATAACGGGCGCCCAGTGGCTGATGCGGGTAAGCGAGGTGTGGGCTCAGCGGGCGCACTCCCGAAAAGTAGCGGGTCATGCCAGGGAGCCCACAGCGAGAGCACTCTGGTGAACAAGAGTGGCCTGCACGAGTTGGTCTCAGCGCCCGGCGCGTAGGAAGGCCCGAAGGTGAAGCAGATGCTCGGCATGATGCTTGAGCCAGAACATGCCATTAGACTTGAGGCGCTGGTTGATGATCTGGCGAACGGCGCGGGCCCTCTCGACAGCACTGGCGGGTTTACCTACAATTGCAAGATGAATATTGTGGACCCGGACACGAAGCGGCTTGAGGCGGTGCTGGCCCGCCTGGTCGAACGACTGGCCCCAGAAGAAATCTGGTTGTTCGGCAGTCGCGCTGAGGGACGGGCGCGACTGGGGAGTGACTATGACCTGCTGCCGATCCTGCCGGATAGCGCCAGTGACGCGGAGCTAATAGATCCGGTCGCCGCCTGGATGATCGTGCGCAGAATGGGCATCCCGGTAGATGTCGGCGGACCGAGTTCGAGCAGGAGAAAAACGAGATCGACACCATTGCCCGGGCGGCGTTCCTGCGGGGCAGGCGGCTTTATGAGCGCGCGTAGGGTCGCGGCGTTTCTGGAACTGGCAGAGCAAGACGTCGAGGCAGCGGAAGCGCTGGCTGCCAAGAAAAACCGATATGCCGCCTAGCAATGGAGAGGTTGGCTCCGGACAGGTCCAGTTCGGAGAGGTCCAGCCGTTCTAGGTCCAGGCCTGCGCCTTGCCCGCTCACCAGCAGCCGCTGCACCGACGGCCGTCGCAGTGTCCCTGGGTCAAAGCGCGCCCAGTCCAGGCCCAAGGCGTCGTGGAAGCGGGTGCACACAAGGCGGGTGCCACGAAAGTCTACGCCACGCAGTCGAGCACCCGAAAAATCGGCGTTCGTCAAGTCTGCTCCGGAAAAACCAGTTCCACCGAGTGTCCCAAGCCACACGGCAAGATCACGTATCCACTGATGGCGAGGGTCGCCACGTAGAGCATGGCGACGGACGAGATGGGCCGCGATGAGCTGTGCACAGAGGGTGGCGGGGGCGATGGCTGCAACGTACCTGAAGAGTAAGCGCTCGATAAACCACGGATAGCGACCCAGGGCGAGGGCAGGCAGGCTTGCGGGCATG
>JBBRLA010000578.1:0-5671 GCA_038231615.1 Polyangia bacterium
GCCAACGCGTCGGCCAGTTGAGGCGGAGTACCCCGCTGCAACGTCGGCATCCAGCGGGCTTGATGCCGGACAAACAGGCTCATCACGTTGACGGCAGCGGAAGCACTGGCCAATTGATCAACAGCCCTTGCGCCATGCAGTGAGGCCCTTGCGCCATGCAGTGAGGCCCGAGGATACCGCCCCATTCTCCTCCGGCGAGGACCCCGAGGCCGTGCTGCTGCGCACCGCCCAGGGCCGGCTGCTCAACGAGGGACTCTTGACCCTGCCGGTCGAGTACCGCGAAGTCCTGGTCCTGCGCGAGCTGGAGGGGCTTTCCTACAAGGAGATCGCGGACATCGCACACGTGCCCGTGGGAACGGTGATGTCCCGTCTGTCTCGGGCCCGGCAACAACTGAAACGGTGGCTGGTCCCACGGATCGGCCAGAGCAGTGAAGCATGAACTGCACGCAATGTCGGCCCCTTCTGAACGCCCACGTAGACCATGAACTGGACCTCCGTGCGAGCCTGGAGATGGAGGCCCACCTGGCCTCGTGCACCGCCTGCGCCGTCGAGGCCGAGAGGCTGCGCGCGCTGAAAGACGCGGTGCGGGGCGGGGCGACCTATTTCGCGCCGTCGCAAAAGATGGCGGATCGTCTGCGCCGGTCCCTGCACAGGGAGCGCACCCGCGTGTCGGGCCGGCGGGGGTGGCGCAACGGGTCGGCCGTGCTCCCGGCGGCAGCGGCCCTGTGCCTGATCGTGGCGGTGGGCGCCGTGGTGTTGCGTCCGCCTGCGTTCGACCGGGTGGCCGACGAGGTCGTCGCCGCCCACGTGCGCTCCCTGATGGTGGACCATGTGACCGACGTGCTCTCGTCGGATCGGCACACGGTCAAGCCGTGGTTCCAGGGCAAGCTGAACTTCAGTGTGAAGGTCACGGACGGGTCCAGCCAGGGCTTCCCGCTCATCGGGGGCCGCCTGGAGTACCTGGCGGAACAGCCCGCCGCTGCCCTGGTCTACCGGCACGGCCAGCACATCATCAACCTCTTCGTCTGGCCGGCCGGCCGCCCCGGCGACCAGGGCGTGGGGCGGCTCTCGCGCCGGGGATACACAGCCTACCGCTGGGCCCATGATGGCATGAACCTGTGGGCCGTGTCCGACCTGAACCAGTCGCAACTGCTCGACTTCGTCCACCTGATCCAGGCGGAGTAGAAGGAGCGAGACCGCTCCTCCAGCTCTTTTATCCCGCCCGCTGCAAAGGGAATTTATCTGCAAGGGCAGGAGTCTCGTAGGGCAGAGCGTTCGGTGAACGCCTACTCAACGTGATCGGGAGGAGCGCAGATGGACAACACGAATCGTCGTGATTTCTTGAAACTGGCCGGCATCGGGGGCGGCGTGGTCTTCGCCTCGGGCCTCATGGGACGGACCGCGTCGGCGGAGGCGAGGCCGTGGGCCAGGCAGGAAGACTTCTTCTTGCAGCTCTCAGCGGACCCCCCTTGTAGTAGTCCCCATCCCCTCGCCAAGATTGCTCAGGAAGGAGCCGGCGGATCGGCGAACTCATCCCACACAGGGGGCGGATTGGCGAACTCATCCCACTGGGCTGGAACCGGCGAATCAGCGAACTCGTCGCACGCTGGTGGGACGGGCAGATCGGCAAACTCATCCCACTGCGCCGCGGCCTTTACCCCCTCCGAAGCAGCAGGTTGCTCTGGGGGCGCCCCATCGGCAAAGTCCCAGCTCCGCCTCCGGCAGGCGGAGCCCCGAAGCAATGGCATCCGGCACTTCCAGAATGACAAGGTCCCGACAAATGCCGTCCGTGCTGTCCGTGCCGTCCGAACTCAAGGAAAAACAGGCACCTGCGAAATCGGCGGAGAGCCCAGTTGCCGTCCGCTGCCGTCCGAATGGGGAGTTGAGCGGCCCGAATGCCGGCAGGCCGGCATCTGCTTCAGGATGTCCCGACACCCTTCTCGCAGCCGCATCACCGCCCCATCGCCTGGCTGCCATGCTGCGGGCAGCATCGGACGGCAACGGGATGCGCAACGCGCTTCCATAAGTGCCTGGGATTCCTGCCTTTCGGACAGCACGGACAGCACGGACAGCATTTGTCGGGACTTTCCGCTTCTGCCCTGGCCGCCGACCCCCACGGCGTCCCTGCTGCCCTTCTGACCGCCAGGAAGCGGCGCAGCCGTTACAAGAGACAGCGCAACGGCAATGCCAGGAGCGAAGGGGAGAAGGGGAGCACCTCCACCCCTTGATAAAGCAGGACGCCGCGGGCCTCGGGTCCCATGGCCTCCTGCATGTCGATGAGGAGGGCAAGTAAAACAAGGCCAGGTTTGAGCCCCCAAGGACCAGGCTGGGCAGGCGGCGATCGCCACCGTAGCCCGCATGACCTGAGCGCGTCTGTGTAGATCTGGAAGGAAAATTACTAAAAACCGCCTGCGGCACTACGTCCGGGCACACCGCCCCGAACCGCCGCCGACTCACATCGGATTCGCACTGGGGCTTCCACGGCCCGCCAAACCCCGAGGCCGACGTCACCCTGGGCAAGGCCGTGGCCACGGTCAACGGCCTGGCCAGGCAGCCCGACTTCATTGTGTTCACCGGCGATCTGACCCAGACCATCGATGATCCCGCAGAGCGGCGCGCGCGCATGGCCGGGTTCAAGAAGATCATCGGGGGGCTCAACGTGAAGGAGGTAAAGTTCCTGCCCGGAGAGCACGGCTTTGGTCCACTCATTGCGCGGCGGCCCCGACTGGGGTAAATTTCTGCATCCATGTCGACAACCAGCGCCGCCCCTCCAGTCGAGCAAGTCGTGATCATCGGCTCCGGCCCCGCCGGACACACCGCCGCGATCTACGCCGCCCGCGCCAACCTCTCGCCCCTGATGTTCGAGGGGTTCATGGCCGGCGGGGTGGCCGCCGGTGGCCAGCTCACCACCACCACCGAGGTCGAGAACTACCCCGGCTTTCCCAAGGGCATCGACGGCACCCTGCTGATGGACAACATGCGGGCCCAGTCCGAACACCACGGCACCCGCATCATCACCGAGACCGTCGAGACGGTGGACCTGTCGCACCGCCCGTTTCTGGTCAAGACCGAGAGCCATGAGGTGCGCGCCCGCACCCTCATCCTCGCCACCGGCGCCACCGCCCGGCGCATGCACGTCCCCGGCGAGCAGCTTTTGTGGAACCGCGGCGTCAGCGCCTGCGCGGTGTGCGACGGCGCCCTGCCGATCTTCCGCAACCAGGTGCTGGTGGTCATCGGCGGCGGCGACACCGCCGTGGAAGAGGCCTCGCACCTGACCAAGTTCGGCAGCCAGGTCATCGTGGTCCACCGCCGCGGGGAGCTGCGCGCCTCGAAGATCATGCAGAAGCGCCTGCTCGATAACCCCAAGGTAAAGGTCCTGTGGCACCATGTCCTGCAGGAGGCCCTGGGCAAGGAAGTGCTGGAGGCGGTGCGGGTGCGCGATGTGAACAGCGGGGAGACCCGGGACATCCCCTGCCGCGGCCTGTTCTACGCCATCGGCCACCTGCCCAACACTGGGTTTCTGAACGGCCAGCTCGAAGTGGACGCCGCCGGCTACGTGAAGACCCACCCTGGGACCACCCAGACCTCGGTGCCCGGGGTCTTCGCCGCGGGCGACGTGCAAGACAACAAGTGGCGGCAAGCGGTCACCGCCGCCGGCACCGGCTGCATGGCGGCCCTGGAGACCGAGCACTTCCTGACGACCCACGACTGAACAGAAGCACCTGGCCGGGCATCTTTTGGCGTACCTCTCCCCCACGGCTTCGCATTCGCTCAGCCGCGGGAGGTGCCCCCACGCTCCCTCGGTCACGTACAGTAGTACGCTCCCTCGGGCGCTGCGGGGGTGCGCCAAAATCTGCTCCGGCCAGGTGCTTCATCCTGACTTTTCATCAAGGTGACTCTGTATGCTGACTGCCATCCCTTCCTACCCCGCTCCCGTCAACGAACCGGTCCTCGGCTACTACCCGGGCAGCCCCGAACGGGCCGCCCTGAAGGCCACCCTGCACCGGATGAGCAACCAGAACATCGAGGTGCCCCTCTTCATCGGCGGTCGCGAGGTCCGCACCGGCAAGACCGCCGGCATCCATTCGCCCCACCGGTATCACCATGTTCTGGGCACCTTCCACCAGGGCGGCAAGGCCCACATCGAGGATGCCATCGCCGCCGCGCTGCGGGTCGCCCCCGAGTGGGCCGCCATGCCCTGGGAAGCTCGGGCCGCGGTGTTCCTGAAGGCCGCTGATCTTCTGGCTGGGCCCTTCCGCATGAAGATGAACGCCGCCACCATGCTCGGGCAGTCCAAGACCTGCTACCAGGCGGAGATCGACGCCGCCTGCGAGATGGCCGACTTCTTCCGCTGGAACGTCCACTTCCTGCGTCGCCTCCTCGACTCGGAGCAGCCGACCAGCGGGCCCCAGACCTGGAACCAGATCGAGCTGCGCCCCCTGGAAGGTTTTGTCTTCGCCGTGACGCCCTTCAACTTCACTAGCATCGCCGGCAACCTGCCGACGGCGCCGGCCCTCATGGGCAACGTCGTGGTGTGGAAGCCCGCGGCGACCTCGATGTATAGCTCGTGGGTCATCATGGAGCTTTTGCGGGCGGCCGGGCTGCCCGACGGGGTGATCAACTTGGTGGCCGGGCCCTCCGCCGAGATCGCCGACGCGGCGCTGCGCCATCCCGACCTGGCCGGAGTGCACTTTACCGGCTCCACCGGGGTCTTTCAGGGGATGTGGCGCACGGTCGGGGAAAACATCAAGAGCTACCGCACCTACCCGCGCCTGGTGGGCGAGACCGGCGGCAAGGACTTCATCATCGCCCACGAGAGCGCCGACGAGGACGCTCTGTGCACCGCCATCGTCCGCGGCGGCTACGAATACCAGGGGCAGAAGTGCTCCGCGGCATCGCGCATTTACCTGCCCGAGTCGATCTGGGGCCGGGTGCGCGAGCGCCTGGTCAGCGACATCGACGAGATCGCCATGGGCGACGTGGCCGACTTCCGCAACTTCATGGGCGCGGTCATCGACCGCAAGGCCTTCGAGTCGATCACCGGCTACATCCGCGCCGCGCGGGAGGTCCCCGGCGCGCAGGTGATCGCCGGTGGCAAGGCCGACGACCGCGAGGGCTACTTCATCCGGCCGACCCTGGTGCTGGCGGAGGACCCGGCGCACCGCCTGATGTGCGAGGAGATCTTCGGGCCGGTGGTGACGGTCCACGTCTACAAGGCCCGCGGCGAGGAAGGCTACCGCGAGGCGCTGCGTCTGTGCGACCAGGGCTCGCCCTACGCGCTGACCGGAGCGGTATTCGCCAGGGACCGGCGGGCGGTGCTGCAGGCGATGACCGCCCTGCGCAACACCGCGGGAAACTTCTACGTCAACGACAAGCCCACCGGCGCGGTGGTCGGACAGCAGCCCTTCGGCGGGGCACGGGCCTCGGGGACCAACGACAAGGCTGGATCGGCGTTGAACCTTTTGCGCTGGACCTCTTACCGCACCATCAAGGAGAACTTCCTCCCGCCCACCAGCTACCGCTATGGCTACATGGGCGAGGAATAGACGCCTCGGCCTGACTTCCAAGAATCCAGCAATTCGGGTAAAATTGAGACGCAAAATGTATCAGGCTCCTCTCTAAGATCGCCTTTTTTGCATCGACGCGACTCAATTTTACCCGAATTGCTGGA
>JBBRLA010000579.1:0-5660 GCA_038231615.1 Polyangia bacterium
TCACAGCCCGCGTCTGGACGTGGCCGCCTTTGCTTTTGATGAGGGTGTCATCGTGGGCGGCGTCCTATATGCCGACGACGCAAGGTTCCTGGCCCTCGAAGCGAAGCGGCTTCCAGCACCGACGAACGACCGCGAACGAGAATACTTGATCGGTAAGAGAGGCGGAGTGGAGCGTTTCAAGCGTGGTTATCACGCTGGTCGACTGAAGGTGGTTGGCATCATCGCCTACCTTCAGCGCGACACCTTTGTTAAGTGGCAAATGACGATCAATTGCTGGGTAGATGAGCTGATCGCAACCTCCTGTCGAGAATTTCCCTGGGATGCCCGGGACAAGCTCGACCTGGAAGAAGAAACACCCAGGATCGCCCGGTTCCAATCAAGCACCCTGAGAGTATCTGATAGACGGCGACTGAGCATGCGACACCTCTGGGTACAACTGGCAAGCGACAAGAAGGGGCCAGCTCGGTAAGCGACCTCATGGCCCAACTACCCGCGCTTGCTCCCGAGGCGCTGTCTGTAGGCCTCCATGGCGGCCACGGTCTCGGGGGTGCGCCACACCGACCAGATGGGATCTTCCCCGTTCGCGCGGGCCGCCGCCATGGTGGCCAGCGCCTCGGCGCGGAGGGCGCGCTTGGTGGTCGCGAAGGCCATCTGTGGGATGCGCCCGAGTTCCTCGGCCAGCGAAAGGGCCCGAGGCAGAAGCTCCGCCGCGGGGACCACCTCGTCCACCAGCCGCCGCGAAAGCGCGTCCGCGGGCAGGTAGGTCTGCCCGCGGTAAAGCAGTTCACGCAGGTGCGGGCCGGCGCAGGAGTATCGGATGGCCTCCATCGCGGAGGTCGGGAAGGCGACACCCACCAGAAGTTCGGTGACGCCGGTCTTGCCGCTGCCCTCGGCCATCAGGCGGTGGTCCGCGGTTGCCGCCAGCACCGCGCCCCCGGCCACCGCGTGTCCGTTCACCGCCGCCACCACCGGGATGGAAAGGGCAAAGAGGCCGGTGATCCCGTCGTCGAATGCCGTGGTAAAGGCCGTGGCCTCTAAAGGGGAATACGAGAAGACCTGAAACAGGTCCAGCCCGGCGGAGAAAAAGCGCCCCTCCCCGGTCAGGACCACCGCGCGCACCGCCGGGACGCACAGTTTTGGCAAGAGCGCCGAAAGCTCGCGGAAGACCTCGTGATTCAACGCATTGGCGGGAGGGCGACGCAGCGTCAAGAGCGCCGTCGTCCCCCGCATCTCCAGCTCCAGCAATCCCATGATGTCGTCCCTGGCCTCCTTGGCCGGAAAGTAGAAAGTATAGCCGAAAAAAACACGCGTCAGGCTGGCCTGGTCCCGCAGCCGGGCCCACCTTGAGAGTGAACCTAGCCAAGGAGCACGACAATGAGCAACGAACACCAGGGCGCGCTGATCCAGATGAATGCGGATGATCGTCGAGTGGACAAGGTATCTGGGCGATGGGCGAACAGGCAGGCGGGCAAGGTTGGCTACGCGCTTCTGTGGCTCCTGGGAATCCCGCTGCCGATCCTGTTGGTCATCTACCTGATTCGCGGCCACTAAAAAAACCTCGCACCGCCCTCCGAAAAGACCGGCCAAAACCTCCGGCCCGGTTCAGGCTAAGATGCCTGAGATGGTACGGTGCACCCGCTGCCAGGCGAGCTTTTCCGACGGAACGATTTTTTGTTCCGTGGATGGCGAACTTTTGCCTTCCCTGGGGGGGGCCCTCTCGCTGGACGAGACCCTGGCTCAGCGGCCGGGCCCGCCTTCGGGCCTGTCCTCTCCCTCTACCGGAGAAGACCCGCTGATCGGAACGACGATCGCCGGGCGGCTCTTGATCCTGCGACGCATTGGGCAGGGGGGGATGGGGACGGTATACGCTGCACAGCACACGGGCCTGGGCAAGGAGGTCGCGGTCAAGCTCTTGGCCGAGCGGGTCGCCGGAGACGCCGACTTCGCCGCCCGCCTGCGCAACGAGGCGCGCCATGCCTCGGCCATCGCCGACGAACACATCGTCAACATCTTCGACGTGGGTGAGGCCGAGGGCCGGACCTTCGTGGTGATGGAGTTCCTGTCCGGGCAGAACCTGGCGGAGCGGCTGCTTCACGGGGGGCCCCTGCCCGAGCAGGAGGTCATTGCCATCGGGCGGCAGCTAGCGGGGACGCTGCACAAGGCACACCAAGCGGGGATCGTCCACCGGGACATCAAGCCGGAGAATGTCTTCCTGTGCCCGCGCCCGGAGGGGGTTTTCGTCAAATTGCTCGACTTTGGCATCTCCAAGGCCCTGCGCGGCGGAGAGGCATTTGCGCCCCGGCTGACCCACACCGGGATGATCATGGGCACGCCCCTTTACATGAGCCCGGAGCAGGCCCGAGGGGACGAGGAGCTGGACCCCCGCATCGACATTTACGCGCTGGGGGTGCTTCTGTATGAGTGCCTGACCGGGCAGGTGCCCTACTGCGCCAGCAACTACCTGAAGGTGATCTCGCTGATCCTCGCCGCGGGAGCGCCGCCGCCACGGATGCGCCGGCCGGACCTGCCGATCTCGGCGCTGCTGGAGCGGGTGGTGATGAAGGCCATCGCCGCCGACCGGGAGGCACGCTACCCGACGATGGAGGCGTTGTTTGCCGATCTGGAAGAGCTGGAACAGATCGGCGAGAAGCCGGCGCTGCCCATGGAGCGGCCGTGGGGGTTCTTGCTTTTCGGCGGGGTGTTGCTGGCGCTGCTGGTGATGGGCCTGGCGGCGGCGGTGACCTCGCGGCGGGAGGCACGCAGCGGGGCGGCACGGGCGGGCGGGATGGCCCGGCCGCAGACCACGCCGGTTGAATTGCCGACCTCCATCGCCCCGCCGCCGATGGCCCAGCCGCCAGTCCCCGCCGTGCCCGGACCTCCAGCCCGGCCAGCCCGTCGGGGGACCCTGCACCGACCGATCCGTCCCGCTGCTTCCGGGGCGGTCCTGCCCGAAGAACAGGCGCCCAATCCGTTCCGGCCAGGTCCCGAGGGCACAGGCGGTAAAAAATGAGCCGGCCCGTGTCGCTTTTGCTCGCCGCGGCGCTGCTTTTTCTACCCGTGCGGGCCGGGGCCGACGCCCGCACCGCCTTCCAGGCGGCACATCAACTTTTCGAACGGGGCGATTATGACGAGGCGCTGCACCGGTACGAAGAGGCGTATCGTCTGGCCCCGCACAAGAACACCCTCTACAACCTGGCCCTGACCCGGGAGCGGCTGCTTGATTACGATGGGGCCATCGACGCCTTCGCGCGCTACCTGGCCGAGCCGCTGGCACAGGACCCCGCGACGCGGCACACGGAGCAGGCGCTGCGCCTTCTTGCCGAACGTTCGCTACGGCGGCTGCGCGGGCTGCCGGCGCGGATCTCGGTGAGCGCCGTGCCCCGTGCCGCGGAGGCCTCGGCCTTTTCCGTGCTGGCGAATGGAGATGAGAAGGGGCGCGAAGGCGCGGCCTTCGGCGCGGCGGCGTGGCGCGGACAGACCCCCGCGGTGTTCAAGGTGCCTGCCGGGCGCTATCGGCTGCGCTTCTCGGCCCCCGGCTATCTGACCGAGGAGATGGACCTGGATGCCCACGTGGGGCAGGCGCTGCTGGTGGAACGGGCCCTGCGCCCGGCCGAGCGGCACTTCCTCATCGAGTCCTTCCCGCGGGCGGAGGTCGCTCTCGATGATCAGGCTTTGGGCCTGACCCCCCAGAAAGGCTCGGTCCCCCCCGGCAGCCACACCTTGCACCTCTCGCGCCTTTTCTTTCTAACCCGGGCCGAGCGGCTGGACGTGGTGCCGGATGCCGCGATCTTGCACTACCATGTAACGCTTCAGCGCAGCGGTCTTTCCGAGATGATCCTCGGGGGCCTATTGGCCGGGGCCGGCCTGGGGCTGGTCGCCCTGCGGGTGGTCACTGGCAACGAGCTGGAGGCCACGCCAAAAGGACAGATTTACCGGCCGGTGGTCGCCATGCTCCTGCCGGGGCTGCTCGGCGCCGGGCTCTTGGCGGTCGGCGGGGGCAACAACATGAGCAAGGCCCAGGCACAGCTCATCCTGGGCAGCGCCGCCTGGGGCACCCTGGTGGGGCTCTCCCTGGGGTTGCTTGGCGACCCGGAGGGGGTACTGCCCCACACGCTGGCGGCGGCGGGAGGGCTTCTGGGGGGCGTGCTGGGCCTGGGCGTGTATCGCTGGCGGCAACCGGACAGCGGCGCGGTGGCCCGTTTCAACAGCGGCGCGATGTGGGGCACCACCATCGGGGCGCTGGGGTGGGGCTACCTGACGGCGCTGGACCCGCGGAACACGTTCTTCGGCAGGGACCCGGCGCGGGGCGGCAGCTACAGCGGGACCGGGGGCCTCCCGCTTTTGACCGGCGCGGTCTTGGGAATCGGGGGCGGGCTGCTCCTGGCAAACATGAAGGGGCTGCGCGGGTTGTCTCGGCGGCAGGTGACGTACCTCGATCTGGGGGGGCTTTGCGGTGGCGCAACGGCTGGGCTCGCCGGCCTGGGCATTGGCTACGCCGCCACCGGGGTCTGGCAAAAGGCGGGTCAACAGAGCGCCACCAGCATCGCTGCTCTGGCTTCCATCGGCGGCATCCTTTTGGGGACCGGGGTGGCGGGGCTGCTGGTGCAACGCCTGTCACGCCCCGCGCGAATGGGGATGCATTGAGGTTGCCCCAAGGTCATGTGTGCGGTAAACCTACTGACAGCCTTCGCTTCCAGAGGTAGCCATGCGCAACCGAATTCGTCCCTTCCCTCTTCTCGTCGCCGACCTGCCATCATGGCTGCGACGCTTAGCGCTTTTGCTGCTGGCGATGATGCTGCCGCTGGCGGCCAACGCGGCGACGATCCGGGTGCCGCAGGACCAGGCCACCTTGCAGGGCGCGGTGGACGCGGCGTCGGATGGCGACACCATCCTCGTGGATTCCGGCAGCTACGCCGGGGCGCGGGTCTATCGCAAGCGGCTCTCCATCCTGGGCAAGCCCGGGGCCGACGCCACCCTGGTCGGCCCGGGTTCGCCCACCGGATGGGGGGGCCTGGCCATCGGAATCCTGCTCGACACCGGTGCGGACGGCACCACGGTGCAGAACCTGATCTTCGATGGGGCGGGCATCTCGGATGACAATCCCACGCCGCTGGCCTTCGCCATCTACGGGCGCGGGCAGCGCGACGTGATCATCCGCAACAACACCATCCACGGGACCATCCAGGCGATCACCGGCACCGCGGCC
This sequence comes from Polyangia bacterium, assembly GCA_038231615.1. Classification (GTDB taxonomy): domain Bacteria; phylum Myxococcota_A; class Polyangia; order Palsa-1104; family JAEUJZ01; genus JBBRLA01. The sequence continues at coordinate 5,207 of JBBRLA010000579.1, forward strand.
AACCACTGGACCATCAAGGACAACACCATCACCGACTTCACCTCTTTCATCTGCAAGACCTACTGTGGCGGCGGCGACGCCATCGTGCTTCAGGTGCGCCGGGAAGAGGGCGTCGATCCCTCGCTGCCGGCGAACCGCCCGCGCAACAACCTGGTCCGGGGCAATTCGATCTGGGGGACCATCCCCGACGGGCTCACCGCTTTCGGCATGACCGGCATCCTGCTCCTGAGCGCGGACACCACCGAGGTCAGTCAGAACTACGTGGCCATTCCCAACAACCCCAAGGTATCCGCGACCAGCGGAGAGGCGATCAGCGTCACCGACCGCTGCTGCGGGGTGGTGTCGCCCTGGCTGCCGGGGGTCAGCTTCGCCACGCTGCTCGACAACCAGGGCGCGGACAGCGACTGGGGCCTGGTGGTCGAGGGCATGGGCGGAGAGAACACCGGCGGGATGA
>JBBRLA010000580.1:0-5653 GCA_038231615.1 Polyangia bacterium
CGAGACCTCCGCCACCGCCACGTCCAGGTCGTAGCGGATCGCCCGGCTCACATCGAGGCCCAGAAGGAAGAGCGACTTGGAGGCATACTCCTCGTATCCGAAGCGGCCCTCCTGCACGTGATGCAGGACGCCGTCCGAAGTGCGTTTCGCGCCCTGAAGCATGCCGTGCGCGGTGGCCTGATCCAGGTGCCAGGCGGAAAGGACGCCCTTGACGCGTGAGGTGAACGCCGGATGGCGCCAGCAGATCAGGGTGAAGGGCACGCCGATGCGGGCGATGTCGAGCGCCGACCAGCCGATGCCGCCGGGCACCTCCTGGTTGGCGTAGTCCACCATCCGCAGGGTCCGGGTGTTATACACCTTGTTGGGCAGAGCGCCATCCACCAGCGGAAGCCGCGAAAGACTTTTGAGCAGGAGGTCCAGGCGGGTCTCGAACGCCCCGACGTCAATCATCCCCAGTTCGCGCGCCGAAAGGAGGCCCATGAGGTAGCTTCCCAGGTCCCAGAGCGTGGCCGAGGGGTAGTTGTCTACCGAGTTCACCAGGCCGGTTTCCGGCTGGTAGTTGTTTTCGAAGTAGTGCCAGGCAGTCCGGCCCCACTCCATCTCGTGCAGGGAAAGGGCCGCGCCCGTCTTTCGCAGCCCCGGGGCACGCTCCGCCGGCAAGGCGAGGATGGCGCGAAAATCATCGATTCCGGCGTTTGGATGGGGCGGCACGACGCGGTCCAGGTACCACACCAGACCCATCGCCAGGCCGAGGCCGCAGAGGAACGAGAGGTGTGCACGCGCGGCCAAAAGACCTTGGAGAAAGCTCATCAGGACGGCCTCCGCAGGGCAGAGGCCACGATGACAGAGAGAGAGAGCATGTTGTTCAGGCTCCAGAATGCGTTGACCAGGTAGCTTGGCAGGCCGGCGCCCCCGTGGCCCCAGATCCATGCTCCGCGAAATGCGAGTCCCGCCACGTAGAGGCCGATGAGGCAAAGGTGCGGCCACGCCAGGCCCAGGAAGTTCCCTGTCTGCCGGGTCTTGGGCGTGACATGAAACTTGATCGGACGGTGCGCAAGGACGTCCCTCATGGCCCTGAGGTTGATCCAGAAAAAGCTCAGGTAGTGCTGCTCGCCGCGGAAGGTGCGAACGCCCCAGGAGGCGCTCATGAACGCCAGCTTGTTGGCGAGGAGGAAGGGCACAAGGTGCGCATAAAACGGGCCGCTGTAGGTGCTGAGCGGCGCGATGCCGGTGAAAAGATAGATGATCGGCGCCAGCAGGAAGGGCACCGTCCACAGCGGCGCCAGGTACGAGTAGATCGTCGTGCCGTACATCAGCCTCTGCCAGGTGGAGGGGCCGGGGCGCCGCAAGAGCTTGTCATTCCAGAAGATGTCCAGCGTCCCGCCGGCGTACTTGAAGCGCTGGATGGTCCACGTCAAGAGGTCCTGCGGCGAGAGCATCTTGCTCTCGACGATGGGATGGAAGACCGATCGCCAGTGCCGATCCTTGTCGCAGTGCAACAGGAGGCTGGTATAGATGTCCTCCGAGACGTGGAACTTGTAGGGCGTCAGCTCGACGTGGGAGGCCGCCTGGCCCAGAAGCGCCGTGCGCAGTTCGCTCCGCAGGAGCGGGTCCTCCACCTCCTTGACAAAGGGATGCACGGCCCGGTTCACTTGCTCGGCGTAGGCCTTCAGGGCGGCCTCCATGACCGCCTCCCTGCGGTGGATGCTGCCCGCGCCGCAGCAGAAGGAGGCGTTGCACCAGTTTCGTCGGCGCTGGATCAGGTCGTAGAAGACCTGGGGATCGTTGGCGAAGAGGTCACGGCCGATCTGGATCGGGCCGATCAGACGCTCGATCACCCGCCCCAGCAAACGTCCGGGACGTCCCAGGTGCAGCCGCCCCGCCAGCCACTCCGGCAGGGGGTGCCCCTCTTCGAGATCATAGAACCACTGGGGCGTCTGCACCCAGGCCACCGTGGGATCGCGGAAGTAGCCCAGGGTACGCTCAAGGAGCGTCGAGAAGGGCCGGGTGTCCGCATCGCAGATGACCAGGAGATCTCCGCCCGTGTTCTCCAGGGCGTTGCGCATGTTGCCGGCCTTGAAGCCGACGTTGCCCTGGCGGGTGAGGTAGCCGACGCCCTCCTCTTCGGCGACCGCGCGCATCGCCTCCCGCTGCCCATCGTCCAGCACGTGGATGCGCAGATCGATCGGGTGCGGGTAGGTCATGGCCTTGGCGTCGCGCACGGACAGGCGCACCAGTTCCACGTCTTCGTTATAGGTCGGAAAGAAGACATCCACCGAGAGCGGCCGGTCCTCCGGGAACGGGGCCCCGAGGATCTCATTGACCGTCCGTGGGGGCGGGCTCATCGGGGTGTCGCGGGTGCGCCACAGGTTCAGGAACGTCAACACCGAACCGACAAAGGCCATGCACTCTGCCAGGAGCAGCGGGATCGCAAACCACAAGGCCCGCGGGTTCAGCGAGTCGGTGAAGCGCCAGATCAGGTAGGAGATGCCCAGAACCACGCTGGCCGTGGCCAGCACCTGCGTGACGAACTCCCGCGCCGGGCTGTGGGGCACCGGCGGCGGCGGCTGTCGATTCTCGAACGAGCTGAAATACCAATCTGCGGCCAAGATCATTCCTCGAAGTAGCCTGGTGCGTAGCTGTTTTCGGCGAGCAGGAGTCCGCGATCGTCGGAGATCGTCAGCGTGAGCTGTTGACGATCGGATGGGCAGGGGAGGGTCTCCGCAAGCGTCACCTGATCGTTCTTGGGGACGTCGATGAGGAGCACCTGTTCTCCACCGCGCGGCAGGCCCGTGGTGACGATGCGCAGGCGCAGGCCGTGGTAGGCCTCCTGGCCATCGTTGAGCACGTGCAGGGTCAGGGTGCGCGGCTTGCCCTTCCTGACAGCGATGGGCAAGAGCGGCTGGTAGGCGCGCTGCAGGGCGAAGTAGCCCGGCTTGGGGTGGCGCAAGTAGTCCAGGACGCCCCAGTTGATGGACGGCCAGTGCTCGGTGAACATGAAGTGGAAGATGCCCGCCACCGGCTGCCACTTCTGGTGGCGCAGCGCCTCCGCGGCGAACTGGACCAGGCGCGCCTGGTAGGCCTGGCTGTTGCCGATAAGCTCCGCCACCGAGCTGCCGATCCGTACCTTGGCGATGTCGCGGGCCTCGTGCAGCTGGAAGTTGTGATACTCCCACAGTTCCAGGTTCTTGCCCGTGAGCGGCCACAGTTCTCCATCGCGCAGGAAGGTCCTGAGGGTCGCCTGATCCGGCACCCCCTGGGCGCCGAACTCGGTCACGATGGGGCTGATCGTGGGCTTGGCGAAGTCCTTGAGGGTCCCCGAGTACCAGCCGAACCACGCGTGCTCCGCGGTGTGAGAGTTTGCCTGGGAGGGGCGGCTGGGGTCGTCCTGCACAAGGACATCGCCCAGGGCCCGGTCGAGGCGCCGGTTCTGGTCGGGGTCGTAGTCGGGGTATTTCCACACCATCCAGTCGGAGGACCAGGGGGCCTCGTTGTGGCCGTTCCAGAAGATGATCGAGGGATGATTGTAAAGGCTCCCGATCATCTCCTTCGCCTGGTGCACCGCGTCCGCCACGAAGGCGTCGCTTTCCTCGTAGCCCCACTGGAGCGGGAAGTCCTGCCAGATCAGCAGGCCGGACTCGTCGGCGATCTGATAGAAAGCCGGCGCGGCGATGTGCGCGTGTACGCGGACGGCATTGATGTGGGCCGCCCGCATCAGCGCGCAGTCGCGCCGCATCACCTCCTCATTCAGGTGGGCGAAGTACAGGCCGCCGATGTAGTTAGTGCCGCGCAGAAAGAAGGGGGTGCCGTTGATGAGCACGCGCCCGCGAGCATCGCGCGTCACGGTGCGCACCCCGAAGGTGGTGCTGATGGCGTCGGTGCCTGCCGACCCTTGCAGGGAGACCTCCACGCGGTACAGGTGGGGCTCACCCAGCTCGAAGGGCCACCACGGGCGCGGGTGGACCAGGCGCAGACGCCGCTCGATCCGCCCGGCCGTGGCCCCCTCCATCTCGCCACGGGCCGCGAGGTTCCCATCGCCGTCGATGATGCGATAGCGCAGGGCCCCGCTGCGCGGGCCCTTTTCAGCCAAAGTCACCGCGAGCAGGAGCTGCGCCCCCGCGGGGTCGAGCGAGAGCGTGGTGACGCGCACCTCGGAGATCCGCTGGTTGTAGATGGGAATCATCTGGACCGGGCCCCAGATGCCGCCAGTATTGGCGTCTTGCCCCCTTTTGGACCAGGCGCCCCCGGGGCGCGTGTCATGGTGGCTCAGCACCCCCTTGATAAGCGTCTTTTTCAAGCTCCAGGCGGAAGCCGGCTCCCGGGGGCTGTTCACGCGCACGGCCAGAAGGTGCGGTGTATCGCCGCCCCCTTTGATCTCCTGGACGAAGGGGGCGAAGTAGCCGCGGTGAGATCCGATCGGGCGGCCATCCCAGTACACGTCGGCGGCGTAGTCCACGCCTCCGAAGCGCAAGGCCAGCCGGCTCGTATGCAGGTCCCTGGGCAGGCGGACCGTTCGGAAGAACCAGACCACGCCGGCATGGTCGAGCCCGCGCTGAAACCAGTTGCCCGGGATGGTCATGGTCGGCAGCCCCGGCGGAAGCTGTTCGGGTGCGGCCGCCAGATCGCCTTTGTAGTAGGACCAATCGCCATCCAGCGAGATCGGCGCCGGTGGCGGTGCGGCGCTGACCGTCGCGGCGAGAGCGCACAAAAGGATGATCCATCTGATCGACATGTTCATGAAACAAGCTCCTCGTCCCCACCCTGCCGGACTGACTAACGCTCCAGTGCCGCGCTCAGGCTGGGGAAGATCGAGAACACCTGATCCATGTGCGTCATCTGCAGCAGGCTGGCGACGTTGTCCTTGATGCAGGCCAGGCGAAGCTCCCCGCCGGGAGGGATCTTCTTGAGGATCGATACCAGGGCCCCCAGCCCCGAGCTATCCATGAAGCTCACCGCGGAGAAGTCCATGACCACGAAGGGTTGTTTCGCTATCTTTTCAATCACGGATTTTCGGAAGTTTATCGCGAACATTGCGTCAAATCGCTTGATCGCAATCCTTATTATCAAAGCATGATCGAGTTCTTCAAAAACACATTCAGACAAGTTGCACCATCCTTGGTTGCGGCAGTCGCGGCAGCCAGCCATCCGATCCGGGCGTTCCGACAGCCCTTCTCAGGTTCGCTGACATTGCTGCTCTAGAAACGTAGCCAAATCGTCAGAGGAGTCAAGATGTTTTTCCGGCCCGCATGGATCCTTTTGCCCCCGTTGCCCGGGTTGCTCCAACCCAAAAGGAGGCGCGCCGCCACCCGTGCGTTGACATCTCGTATAAGAAATTCACACCGAATTCCAATTTACCAACATGTGAAAAAATTTCTCGCCCGCATAAGAAATATCTCTTGGTTCATTCCATATAAAGATATTACTTGTCGGCCAGTGCTTTGTTGATCTAGCATCGGCTCTTCATTTTTGCTCCATGAACCGATTGCCCGAGGTCCCTGCCATGCGCCGCTCCATCGCTCCCAACAACGACAAGACCCGACCCGCGGACTCCCAAAAGGTCGCCACTCATGCTGCTCCGTCCCTGCCATCGGCTTCACCCGGGGCCGGGGGCGCCCGGGTCGAGGGGGATCGCACGGGCATGGACCCGCTGGTC
>JBBRLA010000581.1:0-5642 GCA_038231615.1 Polyangia bacterium
CATCGAGGTGGAGGTCCCGCCTGGCGAGACGGTCCCGGTGCGGGTGCCGGTCACCCAGGGCGAGCAGGCGCTTTTGGACAGCGTCGAGGCGTTCAAGTCCGGCGACCTGGCCAGGGCGCAGCAGCTCTTGCAGCGGGCGCGTGGGCAACTGAAAGGGAAGGCGAGCAAAGGGCAGTGGTACGCGCTCTTCTACTATCAGGGGCGCATTCACGAAGAGAAGGGCCACTGGGTAGATGCGATGACGGAATATGAGAAGCTCCAGGACAAAGTCGCCGATGGGCAGCAGACCCCCGAGCAGCGGACGGAGCTGAAGGAAGCGGTGGCCCGGACGGCGTCGCACCTGGGGCGCATCCAGGTCAGCGAGTCGGTGGACGGCGCGTGCCAGACCAAGGCGCTGTGGCTGCCACCGGGGTCCCATGTGCTGGACGTGGGAGAAAAAAGCCGGGAGATCCGGGTCCGGGCCGGAGAGACGGTCAAGGTGAATGCATGCCCCTAGCAAACAATCCGTCGAGAGCGTCCATGGGAGACCCGCTGATGAAAGCGCTGACCCGTTTCGCCGGCTCGAAGGGCCGGTTCTTGCTGGCACTCCTTTCGGGCCTGTGCCAGTGCGCCCAGGGGGATACTTATCAGGCGGTGGTGGTGAAGGTGGATGCGTCCCAGGTGGCGCTGCCGCTGATCCAGAACCTGGAGGTAACCGCTTCGTTGAATGGGAAGGAAGCCGCAGGCGGCCCGCTCAACGTCACACCGGCGATGATGTCGTTCACGCTGCTGGTGGCGGTGGACCAGAGCGGCCCATTGAACGTGAGCGTGCGGGGGTACTCCGGGCGCAAGGAGCTTTTGGCCGGCGGCACGGACAGGGTGGCCCTTTCGGGGACCGGGGAGTACGCCCTGACCCTCCTTTTGCGGCCAGAGGTGCCCGACCCCGCCACGCTGAGCTTTGCCATGCCCGTCTTCTATCCCCCGCCCAACCTCGGGACCCTGGCCGCCGGGGACGTGAATGGGGATCAATTGCCCGACCTTGTGGGGGCGACTTTCGATACCACCCAGGTGTCGGTACTGCTAAACCAGGGCCAGGGCATCTTCTCGATGAAGACTGGCATCGTCGATACGGCCCAGGCGGTCTACTCGATGGCCCTGGGGGACCTGGATGGGGACGGCCACCTGGACATCGTGGTGGTCGATGTTGAACTGGGTCAGATCGGCGTGCTGCGGGGCAAGGGGGATGGGACGTTTCAGCCCGTCCTACAGAGCCCGACCACCATACAGGGCCCCCAGGTTATAGATGTGCGGGACATGGACCGGGATGGCCACCTGGACCTGGTGTTGCTCTCCGGCGTGGGGGTGACGATTCTGCCGGGCAAGGGGAACGGGACCTTCGGGACCGCCAAGACCACCGACGCGGGGAAGTTTCCCGTCGGGGCCGCCGTGGGAGACCTGAACCAGGATGGCAAGACGGATGTGGCGGTGACCAACCAAGCCGGCGTGCGCGTCCTTCTGGGCAACGGCGACGGCACCTTCGCCAGCGGACAGAACGTGGCGGGCATCCCCGCGGGCTTCACTCGCATTGCCCTCTCCGACCGGGACCTCGCGGTGACCGATCCGATGCAGGCCGCGGTGGTCATCTATTCCGGCACGGGGGATGGGATCACCTTTCTGTCCGGCAAGACCGTGCCCACCGACAAGCGTGCCTACACGGTGCGCAGCGCCGACGTGAACGGCGATCTGAAGCCAGACTTCCTGGTGACCAACTTCGACGGCAACACCGTGAGCGTGATTCTGGCCAACGGGGATGGCACCTTCCAGCCGGCGCGGAACTTCCCCTCGGGGACCCAGCCGGTGGAGGTGGTGGCGTTGGACGCCGACGGGGATGGCAAGAACGATCTGGCACTGGTGGCGGCGCAGATGATCGAGGGGACGCCCCAGATCAGCCTGCTCCTGAACACTTCGCGGTGATGTGCCATGAATAAGATGAAGTTGGTTTCCCTGGTGCTGCTGACGTTGTTCTGGCTACGCCGCCCCGAGGCGGGCGCCCAGGCCTCGCCGGTCCCCCTGACCCCCGCGGCGCGCAAGCTGGTCGATGAGGGGGTCGCGGCCCTTTCCGCGGGGCGCCCGGCGGACGCCCTTTCCCGCATCGAGCAGGCCTACCGCCTGAGTCCCGCGCCGGAGCTTTTGCAAAAGCTGGGTCAGGTGGCGCAGGCGCAGGGCCGGATGGTTCAGGCGGCGGACCTGTACCGCCGCACGCTTCAAGAGGCGGGCGCGGAGCTTTCCCCGCAGGCGCAACAGGAATTGCGCGACTTCATCATGAGGCCCTTCGACAGTGCGCCGCAGGCGCCGCGGTTCTCCGATCGCGAAGCGCCGCAGGCGCCGCGGTTCATCGACACCACCGATGAGGTCGCCGTGTTCGGCGAGGATGGTGCCCTGGTGTTGCTCGATGGCCGGGTGGTGGGGAGCCTGCCGCTTTCGCTGCCGCTTTTGGTCTCCGCGGGCAGCCACAAGCTGCGCCTGGAGAAGGGCAAGCGGCGCGTAGAGGCGCAGGTGAAGCTCCTGGCCAATCGGCCGATGCAGGTGCGCTTCACCCTGGTGCCGCCGCTGGCGGTGGCCACGCCGACGGCCGCGGCGGTGTTTTTGGTGGATTCCGGGACGGTGTCCGAGGCGCTGGTGCTGCGGCTCCTGCGCGCGGCCAGCCAGGCGGCGGCCGAGGAACGGATTCTTTTGCTGCCGCGAGACAAACTGGCGGCGATCCTCGGCGCCTCGCCGGAGCTTGCGGGGTGCATCGATAGCACGCAGCGCGCCATCCCCACGCTGCCCTGCCAGGAGAAGCTGGCCGCCCGGGTCGAGGCGCAATATGTCATCACGCTGAAGATCGAGGCGCAGCTTGCGGGCGACGAGGGCAAAGGCGCACAGAAGAAGGGCCCAGAGGGGCTGGGGCGTTGGGCATTTTCGGCGCGGCTCTACGACGTACGGGTGGGGGCGGAGGCCGCGGCCGGCCAGAAGGGGTGCGAGGGCTGCGGCGTGGAGCGGGCGGCCCTGGCCCTGGGCCAGGTTATAGGCAAAATGGCGCAGGAAGGGACCACGCGGCCCCGGGGCACGCTGGAGGTGGCCTCGACGCCGCCTGGCGCGGCGGTGACGGTGGATGGGCGGCAGGTGGGGGCGGCCCCGGCGCATGCCGATGCCTTCGCCGGGCCCCATGAAGTGGCGGTGGTGCTCGCCGGGCACGCCCCCTACCGGACCCGCGCCACAGTGACGGATGGCGAGACCACCCAGGTACAGGCGCACCTGACGAAGCTGGCGACGCCCCTTTCAGTGCCTCCCGTGGCGAAGCCGGTGGCAAAGATCACGCCGCAAGGGGCCCAGCCGATCTACAAGAAGGCGTGGTTCTGGGGGACCGTCGGGGGCGTGGCGCTTCTGGGGGCGGGGCTGGCCACTGGCCTGGGGCTCGGTTTGAACCAGACCAACCCGATCACCGCGGGGAAGACCTATCCCTTTCCCTTCATCTTGAGCTTCTGAATTCTGGAACGCTGTGGCCTTCTTGCCTGGATCTACGGTAGCATGGCCCCAAAGCCTCGTGAACCCACGGTGAACTCGCGGAAGCGCTGCCGAATCAAAACCTGAGACGGGATCTCCACCATGCGCATGCCCACATCCTCATCCTCCCAATCCAGCACTGCCATTGGCGCCGCCTCTGGCACTGGCCTTGGCACCGGTCTTGCGACTGCCTTCCTGCTGGGCCTGCCGCTGTGGTTCGCCACAGGCTGTGTCACCATCGAGCAGCTCAACCCGACCATGGGGCAGTCCTTGCCGCCCTACTACGGCAGGGCGTACTTCCTGAAGAAGACCCCCACCGGCAGCAGTGTTCTGGTTTGCGATGTCAAGCCCAACAACAGCGGCGTCGTCTGCTACGACTCGGGGAACTCGACGCCATGACTACGACTACAAAGACGAGCAAGCTCTTCCGCGCCGTCCGGTTTTTGCCCCTGTGCGCCTTTTTTCTTTGTCTGGCGCCGTTCATGGGCTGCGGCACCGTTAAGTTCGTCCAGAAGAACCCCTACACCGGGGAGATCTGGACCGTGTACCAGCACCTGGGATCGGACACGATCACCTATTGTCCCCCGATCGAAGGGGTGAACTGCATGGAGGCGGAGCTGATCAGCGGCCCTCCTCCCGCGAACGCACCCGCGGTGACGCCAACCGCTTTCTCCCACTAACGCGCTCCGGTCAGGAGACAGCCCATGCAAAGCATGATGACGACACAGAGCAAAAAGCACCGGGTACAGATCGTTAGCGCCCGGTCCCTGGTGCTTTTCTTGATCACCGCGGTGCTCAACGCTTCGCGATTGTTGGTTCTTCCTTCGATTCTGGGCCTTTCGGCCTGCGCCACCCCGGGTCAGGATATGGTGAACGCCGCCCTGATCCAGGGCCAGCCCGGCTACCAGCTCGCCGTCGAGTCGTTCGCCTGCTGGTTCGGTGGCCTGTGGGCCGACGCCGAGGGGATCGCGCCCCCGGATCGCGCCAGGATCACCGAGGGACGCTGCCGCGCTGTGACCAGCCGTGTCTACACCGGACCGGTGCAGCACCACCGGGCGATGCGCGCGATCGATCCCAAGGTGGTGGACGACGTGGCGAACAAGGTCGGGGCCGACGCCGGCGCCGATCGCCAGGCCCTGGTCTCGCTGGTGCACCTGGTCGCGGACGCCCAGCGCGAGGCGACGGCGGCGCGGCGGGCGGCCCTGCGGGTGAAGCACGACCTGAACAAGGACCTCTCGGCCCAGACGGAGCGGACCCGCCTGGACCAGGACGAGGTCGCCGCGTTGGCGCCGCTGCATGTCCACGAGGCGCTGGATCGGCTGCTGCAACTTTCAGCGGGGCCCTTCGCCGGGGATGCCCACGCGCTGGCGCTCCTGGTGGCCACCGACCGCATGAATACCGTGCGCGGTTTGCCCAAGCACCTCAAGCTCTATGCCATGGACGGGCCGGGGCACGCGGTCTTCGGCATCCCCTCCCCGCAGGAGATGCCCGACCCGATGGCGCCGCTCACCCCCGGAGTGTGGCTGGCCCATCTCTCGGCGATCGCCCGCGCCGCCGGGTATCCAGTGCCGGACGACGTCACCCGCCCGGTGGATCGGGCGGTGCTGGCGTGGAACGGCGTGCTCAAGGGCTTCGCTGACCGGCTGAAGCAGGACGAGGCCAAGCTCTCGCTGTCGGCCAACCCGACCTTGCGTCCGGTGGTGGTGGCGGTGGAGCAGCACCTGTCGGCGGACTACGACATCGCCCTGCGCGCGGTGAAGGGGAAATAGGGTACCCAAGGTGGCGGGGGTCAAGGGGCGCACATCGTCCAGGCACTGGAGCAGGTCATCACCCGACACGGGCTACTGCCGGCCTTGCGCGAGGGGTATTTTAACCGATAAACTAACGTTGCGCTTCCACAAGGTTGGATTCGCATGCACGCATGACCTCGGCAAAGACAGGGCAACCCGGTACAGTAGACGCGACGAGAATCGTCGATCGGACTCCGCCGTTCGAAAGGGGCGCTCCTGATCCCGAGGACCCCAGCAAACACCGTCCCGACGAGCCCTTGCGGCGCATCCTTTTGCTTGGCTCGGCCCTCTCGTTGGCCGTCACCCCGGCGGACGTGGCGCGGGTGG
>JBBRLA010000582.1:0-5626 GCA_038231615.1 Polyangia bacterium
GGCAGTCCCCGGCGCCGCCAGCCGGCCAGTCCCCGCCTTCCCAGCATCCCTCGCTGTGCTCAGGATACTGGGAAGGCTATTTTGCTTATTTTCTGGATAGGGGACGCAGTCTCACCGCAGTAACAGGAGACTCGCCAAGCTCACCACCACAATCCGCGGATCCGCGATGACCACCTCATCAGACTGAGTGATGAGCACTCCGAAGGGGGCATTGTATACCTTCCTCTCAATGAAGCTCCGAAGTCCCTCTGTATCGGCAAGTGGGTCAATGCGGCGGCGGTACTTGATCTCAATCGGAATGCGCTGCGTCCCAAGTGTGATGACATAGTCCACTTCCGGCTCATCCTTGCGTTCGGGAAAATGAGTCAGCGCAATGCCACCCAGGGATAGCAGGTAGCTCCCGATAATGCTCTCCACGATTCGGCCCGCCAGGTCGGATAGGTCCGGCTGTTGACCAAGCGCTGCAGGGGAGATGGGAATCAGCTCGTGGAGCCAACTGGCCCGCAGTCCATGATCTGCAAGGCACAATTTGTGAGAACCTCGCGTTCTCTTGAGCCTGATTTCCAGCGGGCGCACCAGTCTGAGCAGCAGCGTCCGGTCCAGAAAGTCAAGATAATGCCGGACGCGCTGGACACCTACGTTGGCATGGAGCGCTCTATGCACCTCACGGGCGAAAAGATCGACCCCTGGCGTCTGACCGGCGTAGCGGCAGGCCAGTCGAAATAGTTCCTCCAGCAGAGCTGCGTCCCGTTTGCGGCCTTTGTTCTCCCCGATGCGCAGATCGTGTTGGATGACACGCTGGATGACGGTCTCGTTTAGCTGAGGTGCGATCTCGCTCCAAGGTACATCGGCGCGCTCGTGAACCAGAGGATATCCACCGCGCTCCGAAAATGCCTGAAGGGCCAGATCCCGCAAAACGGCCTGATTCTGCCCGTGCTGACGCAGCTCATGCCAGAATTCCTTACGAATGAGAGAATCAAGACCGTTGTCAGAGAGCAAGGGGAGTAGGGCACCGAGACCCCGAATCGCCGAGATCTCGCACAAGGAGAGCGTGCCCACATCGAGAGTCGTTATCCTTCCCGCCAGGGAGTCGCGGCCATGCTCGATCACCGCGGCGCTTCGCGCTTCGCGATCGATGCGCAGGGCCGAGCTGCCAGTCACCACGATCTGGGTCGTCGAATTATCAACCAGATGCTTGAGTTGGATGGCCCAGTTCGAGAGATTTTGAACCTCATCAAAAAAGAGATAGGTGCTTTCCCCGGATTTGGCGGCAGCGTTTAGAGAACGCTCCAGCACCTTCTCTTCGTACCATTCGACAATGCGCAGGATGGGCTCTTGCAGAGACGTGATCTCAGGCAGCTCATCGAACTGCACACGTAGGATTCGCCGCGGGCTCACGCCGCTGCTCAGTAGATCGGTGATGACTTGAAGCTGGGCCGTGGTTTTTCCCACCTGCCGAGGGCCCCGGACCACAACCACCGGCGCCAGCCGGTTCCTCAAGCGTTTGTGTATGGAATTGACGAAAGATCGTCGGTGGGGAGGGAGAGATTTTCCTGGATCTCCCTGCCACCAGGGGTTATCTCGAACGATGTCCCGTACCAGCGCCTCCGAGATCACTGCCGTAGGCAGATCGAGCACAGGCAATCCTAGCCGGATGTGCCGCGTATCGCCCCGAGCGGTTGCGTTGTCCGACGCAGTCGGATCCAGGCTCTCTCTGACAATCTGGTGCCGCCACGAAAGCAGCGCCTGAGCCCGGCGCTGGGCTGTCGCTTCAGAGAGATTGGACGACGCGACGATCTGTTGCGTGAGCTGGATTCGCGATGGTGGATGATCTGAAAGCAGTCCTGGGGCTATTCGACCGATGACCGGATTGTTGGAGATGACTGCTCGAAGAAAAGCCCGCTCGGCGGGAGTTCCTTGGGGAATGGCCAGCCATCCATCGCTGGCTGGCGTGGCTTGTAAACCCTCTTCACCCTCATTTAGCCATCCAAGGGTCCGAGCGGCCCGAACGGCGTACTGTACCTGTCGCACCGGCAGGGCAGTGGCATGGGCCAAGTCCACCGCGGAGCGGGCGCTCGACCGAGCGACAGCGGAGACGACTTTGCGCACCCCTTCCAGAGAACCTGCCTGCGGAATGTCGTTTGAGAGGAAGCCGGCTGCCATGGAGGAGATAGTAGCATCACCTTGGCGTATGTGAGATGAAGTGGCAAACTTGGCCCCTTTTGGCACAAGGGGCTGCAAGAGCATGGCATCACGCCTGTATTTGAGGATCACGAGGACATCATCGGCGGGCCTTTTCGGTTACACTTCCCTTGTTGCTTGCGATGCTCATCTCGGCGAAATATCTGATCGACAGGATGCGGCATGGTCGCTCCCGGGCGGATGAGCTTTTGGATCTGCGCCAGCGGTTGGCTGCGGCGGCCCCTGCGGGAATGGCCGGTGCCGACGAAGCCAGCACGGCGCAGGCGCTTCTTTTGCAGCGCCACGCGATCTCCCGGGCCATCGGCGAGGTGAAATCATGCCGAAGCTGCGCCCTGGGTCACCCAGAGCCCAATGGGCACTGGGCGGGCGGCCACTGCTGCGGCGCACGCACTGCGGACCTGTTCAACGATGACGAGGTCGCCGCGCTGTGCCTTTCGGGCACTACGGCGGGGCGGCTGCGGGCGCCCACGGGGGATCACGCAGGCTGCTCGTTTCGCGGGGCGACGGGGTGTTCGCTGGGCACGGCGGATCGGCCGAACCTGTGCGTGCGCTACCTGTGCCCGGACCTCACCCGGGAGCTTCATGGCCGAGGCGACCTGCCACAGATCGAGGCGCTGTGCGGGGAACTGGAAGAGACCTATCTGCACTTCATCGCCCTGCGGGCCAACCGGCTGGCCCGTGAATCCGAGGACGAGATTCTCGGCTGAGACCACGGTGAAGGGGGTTGGGCCCAGGATCTGCTATCCTGTGCCGATGCCCCTGCGGTACGCGAGCGAGCCTGACTGGTTCGAGGTGGTCGGTGGACCGCCTCCGGCGGAGGTGATGCTGCGCGACATGCTGCTGACGCTGATACTGCCGGTGGCGTTGCTCATGGGGAGCATGTGGCTGCCGCTCGGGCTACAACTGATCTGCATGGCGCTGGCGGTGGGACTGACGCTGGCGCTGAGCGTGGTGATGCGGCGGCGCTGGTGGCGGCGGCAGGGGGTGCGGATCATGGGCAACGTGCTGGAGCATCGCGATGGAGCGCATGTCGCGCGGGTGGCCCTGACCCGGGCGGCAATCTCGTCGGCGATGGTATTGCCGGGGCTGCTGGTGCTGGTGCTGGACGACGGACGGCACCGCCTGGCGGTGGGGCGGCGCGCGGAGCCTCACGAGATCTCGGACCTGCCGCCGCGCCTGGGCCCGTACCTGGAACTGCAACCGGAAGATTTTGAAGAGGTGCGCATCGCCGCGCACCGTTCGTACCCGCTGGCCTAGCGGCGATCGGGTGGGTTCGCCGCCCCGCTATTCGTCGTCGTCGTTGTCCGCCTGGCGCACGCGGCGGGAGAGGGAGCGCAGGACGTTGGTGTAACAGATCTCCACGTCGTGCCACGAGCGGAAGATGCGCCCGCGCAGGCGGGACACCGGGCCCACGGGGGTCATCGCCAGAAGCTGGGTGGTCACCAGGTTCAGGGCGCCGCTGAGCTTCACGCGGAAGGGATCGTCCTCGGGGTAGGTGTCGGGGCTCAGGTAGCCGGCGGCGTAGTTGCGGGCGGTGCGCTGGATGTCGCGGAGGTTGGCCGGGTCGATCTCGTTGTCGTCATCGCTGGGTTTGCCGCTGCGCAGGGGCAGCTCAGCGACGCGCCGGGTCAGGCTGTCCAGGCCCTTTTCGACCAGATCCGCCGAGACAATGGCCACATCGATGTCGTGGCCCATGGTGAAGAGGCTCCAGCCCTTGTGGGCCGAAAGGGTCAGGCCGATGCGGGCGCTGCCGACGATGCCGATGTCGTGGTGCCCGAGGGCAAGGGCCTTGGCGATGGTGTCGCGCAGGGAGATGTACTTGATCGGGTCGTCCTTGAACAGGTGCGGCACGCCGCCGATCAGGTGCCGCCGCGCCAGGACTTCCGCCGGGAAGCTGTCCAGGAGCTGGCGCAGCTGGTCGGCGGTGGGCCATTCGATGCGCAGGAGGGTGGTGTCGGGTGGGCCCGCGGCACGTCCGCCACGGGAGGATGGGGGAGAGGCTGGGGAACTCGCGGCAGCCGAGGTAGGCGATGTGCTCATGGAGCCTCCACGTGGAATGCGGGTAGAGCGACCCTGCCCGGTGCCCTGCACCCTTTGACAGACCGCCTTGCGCCCTATTTTCTCGGATTTGCGAGGAAAGTACAAGGCATGTCGGCAAGCAGCACGGCGTCGCCGGTCTCGGGGGCGATCGCCAGGGTCTCACCGTCGGGACCCAGCACCGCGGAGTGGCCCAGGAAGTGGGCCGACAAGGTGAGTGGTGGGAGTACCCTGGTGCCTACTTGGGTTTCGGGTGGGAGTACCCTGTCTACTTGGGTTTCAGGTTGGATTTCGGGAGCCACGGCCACTTCCTTGCCGTAGCTGTTGGCGGCGACGAAGCAGGAACGGACGCCGCGCAGGCGGTAGCGCCAGTAGGGGCGCATGTCTTGATCCTGGTGAATCCAGTTGGTGCAGAACGCCACCATGGCGGGCTGGCGGCGGCGGAGGAAGGCGGTGAAGCGGTCGTCGTTGAGGTCCATGCAGATCCCGGCGGTCAAGAGGCCCGCGGGGGTGTCGATGCTCGGGTAGGGGGTGTCGCCGGGCATGGCCCAGGTGGTGTCGCTCTCATAGAGCAGGCGCTTGCGGTAGTTGGCCAGGAGCGCCCCGTCGGGGCCGATGACGAGGGCGGAGTTATAAAGGTGGCCCTGGTGGGTTGTCTCGGGGTAGCCGATCACCAGGTAGCACCGGTACTTGCGGCCAAGGGGCGAAAAGCGGCGGTAGGTGGGGCCGGTGGCGGCGGGTTCGGCGACAAGCCGGGCCATGGCCGGGGTGGGGAAGAGATAACCCGTGAGGGCCATCTCGGGGCATACGATAAGGCCGGCGCCCTGCTCGCCGGCACGATCCACCAGGGATGCTAGCGCCGCCGCGGATTCCTCCCAGCGGCTGGGGTCCTTGGTATTCGGCCTGAACTGAATGGCTGCCAGCTTCATGAAGCAAGTGCCCGTCGATTCACTTGGCGCTTGGGGGGCGAATGCTTCGGCTGAAACCACGGGGCGAGAAAAATCTAGCAATAGACTCGCGGAGGTGCCACAAATTTCGGAAGTTGACATCCGAGTTTCGGCCCATCCGCAGCCGCCTGGCCTGGCGGCCATGCCGATCCCGGGCTCTTGTTAGATCGGCGTTGGATGGGCTGGATCGACGGGTCCGACCAAGAAATGGTACCGATTTTGCTACCGGACTGCCCCGATCCCCGCGGCGCGCCTGGGGAAAAGGCCGGCGGCATCTGTCCAACGTTGGACACGGCAATGGCCGGACGCAGGCTTGGCCGGTGCGGGTCTTTCGGGAAATTTGGGCTGGCCCGCTCTTTCTCCTGGCACGTCGGGGATCGCCGCCTATCCTTTGCTGGGTATCCCGGAAGGAACACCATGGTACCGACGGCCCAGACGGA
>JBBRLA010000583.1:0-5624 GCA_038231615.1 Polyangia bacterium
GGCGTTGTGGGCCCGATTTGGATCGGGCCCGCTGTGCTCTTGGGTTTGTTCCATGGGGGAGAAATAAGCGCCGTCAAATGCCGTTCAACCCCCGCCATGTCGATAGTTGAAAATAGTTGATCGCCAGGATCTGGCAGGATCCGGCGCCCCGCCGGCGATCCTTGTCAATGAACCAAACCCACGATATGTTTGCTGTATTCGGCCCCGCGCCGGTCCGTGCTACCGTGGGCCTCAGAGCAAAGGAACGGGTATGATCGACAAGCTGAGCCTTTCCGACGAGCAGTGGCGTGAACGATTGACCCCGGAGGAATATCAGGTGCTTCGTTGTCACGGCACGGAGCGGCCCCATTCGGGTTGCTTCCTGGGCACCCATGCCGAGGGGACCTACGTCTGCGCCGGCTGCGGGAACCCGCTTTTTCGCTCCGGCGAAAAGTTCGAGTCAGGCACGGGATGGCCCTCGTTCACCCTGACGATCACCCCGGATGCCGTCACGCGCATCGAGGATCGCTCCCATGGCGTGGTCCGGACGGAGGTCCGGTGCGCCCGCTGCGACGGCCACCTCGGGCATGTCTTCCCCGACGGCCCACCGCCCACCGGGCTGCGCTACTGCATGAACTCCGTCGCGATGAAACACGTCCCCGAAGGGCAACCCGGGGTCCTGCTCCAGGGCGACGTCAAGGAAGCGAAATAGCAGACTCATCTTTGGGGTGCGCCTTTTGCCAGCGTTCCGCCTGGGTGCGGATCTTTTCATCTTCCTGTTCCAGATCGACGTCGCACGGCCGTCCTGTCAGGTCCGAAAGTGCCTTTCGGGCGAAGTAGCGCAGGAGGGGATAGGGGTTGGTCAGCGAGATTAGCAGCGACGGCAGAGCCTCCAGATCCTTGCGCTCGCCAAGGAGGATCATGGCAGTGGCCTGCTCATGCCCCTTGCCGCGGGAAAGCGTCGCCCGCAGGGCGTTGTCGCGCAGGTCGCCGTAAAGCCCGCGCAAGGCCGCCCGGTCGTAGTGCTTGCCCCACAGGCGCTCCATCGCCGTCACCAGGTATTCGACGCTCTTGTCGCCGTGGCACAGGGCGCACTCCAGGGGGCGGTCGCCCTGGACGCGGGCCGGGTCGGTGGGGGAGCCGATGCGGTGGTAGCGTCCCAGGTTGTACCCCAGGCCCATGTTTTTTCTGGGCATGTGGCAGTTGATGCAGGCGCCCCCCGCCCCGGCGGGGTCGTGGTGGGCATGGGCGCGTAACGCCTCGTCGCCGCGGTACCCGGGGTGACAGCCGGTACACAAGGCGTTGCCGGCCTTGCCGGTCAGGGAAGCCAGGCGCTCCGGGCGGTCTTCCCCGTGGGGATCATGGCAGGCGGTGCAGGTCATCGCCCCGGAGCAGCCGCCCAGAAGGAAGTCCCGGCCCTCCCCTGAGTTGATGTGACTGCCCCCGGGGTCGCCGCGCCTGCGCCCGCCCTCCCAGGTAAAGGGGTAGCGCGAGAAGAGCACCTGATGGCAGCGCGCGCAGGCGCGGTTCGCCCATTCCGCCGGGGACGGGGGACGGGGGTTGGCCAAGGCGGGGCGAGCGGAAAGGAAAGGGCTGCGGATCTCGAAGGTCGGTCGCTGGCGGTAGTTCTTCACGTGCTCCTTGCTGCCGCCGTGGCAGGACTCGCAGCCGATGCCGATCTCCAGGAGGTGCCGGGCGCGCAGGTTCTCCCGGGTGGTGCGCAGCGCCTGGTTCAGCAGGACGGATGGCTCTTTTTCTTCCCTGGGCTGGCCGCCGAAGGTGCGGATCTCGCCACGCAATGCCTCGGCCAGCAGGTCGGGGCGGCTTACCACAAAGGTGTAGCGACGGTCCTCGGGAAGCAGCGCATCGACCACCTCGCCCTGGTAACCCGGCGCTCCCGGGCCCAGAAGCGCGCCGTAGAGGCTGGCGAAATAGGGGCTGGTGTTGTGGCAGAAGACGCAGGTCCGGTTCCACACCCCGCCGGCACGCAGCCCGGGACGCTCAGTGACCATCACCGAGTAGCCTTTGGGGCGGAAAGACTGGCTGGCGAAGACGTACGAGAGAGGCAGGATCAGCTCGTCGGAGCCTTCGGGGACCGACGCGCCCGGTGCGGGGACCTCGACCCCGGCGAAGTCCTCGCGGTAGCGCCCGCCGATGATGCGGGTCACCTGATACAGGTGGTCGCCGAAGCGCGGCGAGAACACCCGCAGGTAGCGGTGGCCGCCGGCCTGGCTCAGGGTGGCCACGTCGTCCTTGAAGCGGTAGCGCTCAGCGGAAAAGGGGGCACGGACCTCGGCGGTCTCGGGGATGCGGGTCATCTTGTGCATCGGCGATCCGAGGAATGCCTGGTACACGTCGGGGTGGCAGCCGGCGCAGGCGGCGCTGCCGGCGTAGTCGGCGCGGAGGATGTTGCTGCGGACCCATCCGTCCTCGGGGACGCCTTTGGCGGGCCGCAGCCCGATGCCTCCGCTGCAGGACCCGCCGGAAAGGGCCAGGATCAGGCTGAGAAGGATCGCCGGGCGCACGATACAAAGGTAGCCGGAATCGGCCCATCTGTCACCGCCGATGCGGAGAATGTCTTGCCGGGGCCTTACTGCAGGACTTGCAGCGCGTACGGATGCATCCGCGTGAGCCGCACATTCGTCGGGTGGGCCGGGGGCAGCTTTCGCGCCACGATGGTCAGGCTCTCCACATCGCCCACGCTGGCCGTCAGGACCACGCCGAAGATCTCGCCGCTCTGGCCTTCCCCGGCGACCATCATCGGCACCAGGGTGCGCTGGCCAAATTCATCGAAGCCGTTGCAGGCATTCTTCACCGCGAGCAAGGCCGTATTGAAGAAGCCGAAGCGGTTCTGCTCGCAGTCGAAGTGGTCGCCAGCTTTCAGCTCATCGATGTGGCACAGCTGCGTCGATGGAAGCGGGCCCGAAAGACCGGTCCAGCGGGCGGTGTAGCGACAACTCACCTGACCCCTTTCGGCGACCAAATTGCGGAAGGACAGAGCGCCCACCGGCAGGTCGTCCATCAGGACATCGTAGTGCCCGGTGGTGGGCAACGCCGTTGCTGAAGGAGGCGACACAAGGGCCAACGCCGAGATCGAAAGGAACAGAAATAGAAAAGTGTTTTTTCTCATGGGACAAAATGACTCCGCTGCTGAGATGAAATATTTGGGTTTATGGGGTTTATGGGTTTGAAGGACCCGAGGAAGAGGCGGGATCGGCCGGCGCCGGGGCCGCCGTGGCGGCTGGCCCCGGGGCTGGCGCAGAGGCTGGTGCCGCCGTGGCGGCTGAGGCCGGTGTGGCCGCTGGCGAAGCAGCCGGTTCGTCGGCCTCATCATCCTTGTCGTCGTTCTTGACGGCCTCCTTGGGAGGCGTCACGTCCAGATCCACGGTCATCACCCCCCCCGCGGCCACCTTCACGCCCTTGCCCTGGGTGGTCGAGATGACGCTGACCAGGTACAGGCCCTCGCCGACGCCGGCCAGCCGGTACGAACCGCTGGCGTCGGTCACCGGGTAGAAGGTGTCGACCCCCGCATTCCCGTGCCCCGAGGCCACCAGGAGGCGCGCCCCAGACAGGGGCCGGCCCCCCGCCGTCACCCGCCCGCGGATCTCCCCGGTGCCCCGGCCGAAGAGGACCATGTCCTGTACGACATCCTGGCCCTCTTTCACGCTGACGCTGGCCAGGGTGCGTTGGCCCTGATAATGCAATTCCAGCCGCGCCGAGCCCGGCGAGATTCGCTCGAAGCGAAAGTGGCCCTCGGCGTTGCTGCGCGCGGCCACGAAGCCGATCGACCGGTGAGATAGCGAGAGCGTAGCGTTGACGATGGGCTTGCCGTCACTGGTCTTGGCAATGCCCGACACGCTGCCGCCGGTGGACAGGACGATCTTCGCCGGCGCGAGTTGGTCGCAGCGGGTCACCTCGATCGTCGCGGTGGTGACCGCGTGGGCGCCGTCGTAGGCGCGGACCAGGACGGTCCCCAGGGGCACGTGCTCTAGGCGGAAGCGCCCGTCGGTGTCGCTCTGGACCTGGTTGGCGGTCTGCACCGACAGCTCGCTGGCCGTGCCCGAGACCAGACGCGACTCGGCGTCGAGCAGCACGTAGGCCGCGGGGGCGCCGCTTTTGTCTTCTACCCGGCCCGAAAGGGCGCAGCCGATCTGCAACGTCAGCTCCAGGTCCCGGGTCTCCTTGGCGGCCACGGTGATCGACGGCGAAAGCGCCGGGGCGTAACCTTGCGCGTGGGCCCGCAGCACTACGGCCCACGCCGGAAGCTGATCGGCCCGAAAGCTGCCATCCGGGCTGTCGAACGCCTTGGACCACAGCGGCGCGGGCGCGGGCATGTGTCCCGGGACCACCGAGATGACATCCAGCACGAAGCTCTTGATGGGGCTGTGGTGCTCATCATAGACGTGGCCGGTCACCACCCCGCTCTGCGGCAGCACCAGGCTGACCACGTCCCCGGTGCGCACCGTCGCCGAGGCCGGGCCGTGCCCCTCAAGGCGCGCGTTGACCTGATAGGTGCCCTCTGTCAGGAGCAGCTCGAAGTGTCCGCCGCGATCCGTCTTGACGGTGGCGGCGACCGAGGGAAGGTTGCCCGCCAGCTCGAAGGTCGTGGCGACGACCACCGCGTCGCTCAGGGACAGGCCGTCGGAGTCGTAGACGTTACCCGAGATGGTCGGCTGCGCCGGGCGCGTGGCGCCGGGCGCAGCCGAAGCCACCGGGTCGCTCAGGACGGCGCGGTTGTGGTAGCCGGACAGACGCTGCGTCTCGGGTAAAAGAGGCGCCTCTTTCGTGACGTCCGTCGTCTTCCCCGGAGCAGAGCGGAAAAGCAAAAATCCGAAGCCGATCAAGAGGGCCAGAAAACCCAGGGCCAAAAGGGTACTGGGAAATGGGCGGGGAGACTCCTTGTGCAAGACAGACCTCCAAAATTGCCAATGCAATCAAACCGGATCTTTTGATGATAGCAAACAAAAAAGGGTGCCACCCGCGGCGGCTGGTGGCACCCTGCTACAGTGAACTAGCCCGGTTTACTGAACGAGCAGGTTCTGGACGTCGCCCACGCTGGCCGACACCACCACGCCGTTGATGTGACCGCCGCTGTCCTCGCCGGCGACCAGCGAGTCGATGACGGTCTGCTGCCCGAAGTCGTCGAAGCCGCTGCACTTGCCCGGGCCCTTCTGGATCAGGGTCTCGAAGAAGCCGCGGCGGGCGGCCTCGCAGTCGAACGAGTCACCCGCCTGCGCCTCATCGATCCGGCACAGGGCGGTGCGACCCAGGGGCGGCCCGGACAGGTCGCTCCACTTCACGGTGTAGCGGCACACGGCCAGACCGCCCGCGGCGGTCGCCGGGGCCACCTTGGCGCGCAGGCTCCACTTGCCCACCGTCGAGCCGTCGAACTTCACGCTGTAGGTGTGGCTGGTGTTGAGGGCCATCGCCGGGGTCGCCGCGGCCAGGGGGACGAGAACGGCCAACGCCAGGAACAATTCTTTACGCATAACGAACCTCCAATGATTTCTGATAGGATCACGTCGCAGAAAGACCTCGTGACCTAATGGTCATCGATGTGCCGGGACCGTCCCGATAGCCGGTGGCTACGGATCGGCCAGGTGCCTGCGACCGGCCCCACATCACTTCCCATGTGGGGTACAAAA
>JBBRLA010000584.1:0-5620 GCA_038231615.1 Polyangia bacterium
CACTCGGGGCCCGTCGGTGCCCCTCGCCCGCTTGCGGTAGGTGCTGACTTGCTGAGGCTGGATGACCGGCTTGGCTGCGCGGGGACTGCCACTCGGGGCCCGTCGGTGCCCCTCGCCCGCTTGCGGTAGGTGCTGACTTGCTGAGGCTATGATGACCGGCTTGGCTGCGCGGGGACTGCCACTCGGGGCCCGTCGGGTGCCCCGCACCGGTCGGTGACCGGCTTGGGACACCCTCCAAGGGCCCCTTCGCGGCAGTCCCCGGCTTCGCCAGCCGGTCAGTCCCCGCCTTCCCAGCATCCTGAGCAAAGCGAGGGACGCTGGGAAGGCTGCTTGGTCTTTTTTGACTGGAGAAGGGACGGGGGACTTGGTCCAATCATTGGATTAGTTAATAAGTTTTGCTCTGTCGATTTCAGTGACTTCTCTCACGAGCGCGCGATACGATGGGCTCGCCATGGATCGATTGAGTCCCATCTTGCGACTTGTCGCGCAGTGGACGTTCTTCGCCGCCTGGTCATCTTTTTGGATGACGGCAGCCATCGTGGGCCGCCTGGTCACCGGCAGCCCGGAGATCGCCCTTTGCTGGGCGCGCCGCTACTGGGGCCGCGGTCTGGTCTGGGGAACAGGGTGCCGGCTGCAAATCGTCCCGGGGTTCGTCCCCACCCCCGGCCAACCCTATATCTTCGTCATGAATCATCAGAGCATGTTCGATATCGTGGTGGCATTTGTCGCGATACCGGCCAACATAAGGTTCGTGGCCAAGAAGGCCCTCCGCTCGGTTCCCTTTCTTGGCTGGTACATGAGGGCGACGGGGATGGTCTTCATCGACCGGGGGGACCACGCACAGGCCGTTCACAGCCTGGAACAAGCGTGTCAGAAGATTCGTTCCGGCGCCAACATCCTTGTGTACCCAGAAGGCACGCGGGCAAAGGAGAACGGACCCATCCTGCCCTTCAAGAAGGGCCCCTTCATCATGGCCATCCAGGCCGGCGTGCCCATCGTCCCCGTGGCAATCGAAGGGAGCGGACGCCTGTTGCCCACAAACACCCTGCGCATTACCCCGGGACCGGTGCGGGTCATCCTGGGGACCCCGATCCCGACGGCGGGGCTGTCGCGGTACGATCGTTTGCAGCTCATGTCGCACGTGCGCGACAGCCTTATCGACCTACATATCGGGCTGGGCGGTCAGGGCGGGGACAAGGCGCACGGCATCGCTCAGGCCGGTACGGAGGGGGTCGCGCAAAGGGAGCAACTCGCGGCGGACTCGGCGGCCTGATGAGGACGGCCTTGGCCTTCTCTGGCAATCCGTGGCCCGTTCACTGGGTCGTCACTTCTTGTTGTTCAGATCCTCGGCCAGGTACGCCAGAATCACCTGATCGAGGCTGCGCTCGTCCAGAGGGAGCGGCGCCTTGGGGTCTTTCTCGATGCGGGGCGCGGTGACGGGCTGGTTCGGCTTGGCCTCCCCCCGGCTGTTCTTGTCCGAGACGAAGACCGGCCGCTGGATGACGACGCCCTCCGCGGTCGGTCGCGGTGGGGACGGCGACGCTTCCGGGCGGAAGGGGGCCGAGGGAACCGCGTCATGGGTTCGCATGACAGGCATGGGGAGCAGGCGCACCCGGGTCGGTTCCGCCGGCAGATCTCCCGGGTCGGCTTGCTGCGTCGCCACCGGCCGCGGCACGGATTCGGTTGGCGAGGACGGCACCACCACCACCCGCCCTGGCGCTTCCCCGGTGCCGCGCCGGGGACTCCGGGAAGAAGAGCGGAGCATCGCCGAAGGGGTGCGCTCCGAAGGGGGTTTCCCCGACGCGATCTTCCCGGTCACGGGGCGAAAGAATGGATGGGAGCGGGGCTTCTCCTGATCCGGGCGCCGCGGCGGGTTGGTCATGGGCACCGGCAGCACCGTCTCCACGACTCGATATTCGCGGGGTGGAGGCTGGGGAGGCCGGGGAGGATCGAAACGAAGCTCGTCCTCGCCTTCCGGCTCGGCCTCCAGTTCGAGCACCTGCCCGGCCCCGGGGTCAAGGCGCTCCGCCGCTTCCTCAGCATTGGCGGCCAGGCCCGCCAGCTCGATCAGGTCCGCGTCCATGACCGGCGCGATGCCCCGCGGCCGGGTGTTCATCCGCTCGAACTCGGACATGACGGGGCTGTAGGGCTCGGTGGTGGCGATGCTGGCCCCGGGAGCATCCAGCCGCTGCAGGTTGAGCTGGCGGATCAGGCTCGACTCCCTGGGCGGCGACGATAGCGGGAGGATCGGCGGGGCGGGCGCCTCCTCGAAGGGCTCGCCGCGGGAGTGGAAGTATTCTCGCAGCCGGGGGTCGAAGACGCCGTTCCGAAGCTGCTTCAGGACCGCCTTGTGCTGCCCCTGCATCAGGTTTTGCACCACGGGCTCGGTCTCGTCCGGCGCATAGCTGGTGCGGGTGGTGGCCAGGATGGTCCCGCTGTGGAACACATGGGTCACGATATGCGGCTTGGCCGCCCCGGAGTCCTCGGTCTGCACATGATACAGACGACCGGCGTGCCGCACATTATGATTGAACCCAAGTAAGGGCGGACGGCGTTTCACCACCGAAGAGGCTAGCATACGTGGCGCTGGTTGGCGCGAAAGAGCCCCCGGCCCACGTCGCGGCATCTCAGTCCCAAAAGAACCTGGGCAGGGGCAGCGGCCACGCGCGGATGCGATGGAGAACGTCACGGAAGCAGAAAGGTACGGGATGTTCATCAAACGCTACGCTGCCGCGATGCAGTCTTAGCCTGAACGGCCATGAGGCATGGCGAGGGGACCCTTCTTGTGACGGTCTGATCTCTTGCGGGTAACCGTGGCGAGCCTGCGGATAAGGGTCTGGACCCTTATCCGCAACGGCCACTTGCCAGTTTTTCCTGCCAGCACCCGTAGTTGCGCGATCCAGGGGCGTTCTCGCAACGCCCAGGGGCGTTCTCGCAACGCCCAGGGGCGTTCTCGCAACGCCCAGGGGCGTTCCCGCAACGCCCAGGGGCGTTCCCGCAACGCCCAGGGGCGGGGCGGGGCCTGCGCCGCCGCCTCCAGGTCATCGCGCCGTTCCAGTATCTTGCGGTCGGCGTCCAACCACCCGCGCAGGGGCGGGCCAGAAGCAGCGCCTCGTGGCCAGGTCCACCCGCTGCGGGTCCTGATTCGCAAGATCACCGGCATCTGATCCAGGCTCAAAGAGTCTCTGGTGGGCATCTATCAAGCTGGCCGAGCGTTTGTCAGCTTGCCGACGGGGCGGCAGTGTGATAAAAGCGGCTGGCGATGACGCGCGTCCCGCATGTTCCGGCGCTCACCCTGGTCCCGCTTCGAGAATTGGCCCAGATGGTCACGGCGCTTTTGCCTCAAGGCTTCCCGATTCCCCCGGGAAGCCGTGAATCGGCGCGCTTGCAGGCGCTGCTTTTGGCGGCAGAGCACCTGCGCGCACTGCCCGCTCGCGGCGCTACCAGCGACGATCTGCTGCGGCGAGGGGCGGCCCTGCGGGCACAGGCGGCCGAGACCCTGGCGATCCTCGGCAAGCATGCCGCCGCGGAGATGCCGGCGGCGCTTCACCGGGCCACCGCCCACTGGGAGCAGGCCGGCAACGTGACCCTGCTCACCCCCGAGGGCCGCGCCGCCGCCCTGGCCTTGCAAGAAGCGGTGCAGCACGCCCTCGACGCCCTTCTGGCGGTGCGGGAACGGACGCCCGGGGCAGTCGCCTTCCTGGGTTGCGCCGCAGAGGCCATGACAGCAGTGGACTCGGCCTGCACCCTGCTGCGGGCGATGGAGGTGCGCTTCGCTCCTTTGTTGCGCGAGCGGCTGCGCCAGCTTCCGACCTCGGCCTCGCCAGCCGATCAGCGGGAGGCCCTCTTGCCGGGAAATATCCCCTTTCTCCCGGTCGGCGAGGCGCTGCTGGGCGCGGCGGTCGCCCTGGGCTTTTGCCGGGAAGGGCCCCAAGGCCCGACTGCGTCGATCAAAGAGGGGACCTGCGCATGAACGGCTTTCGTCCCGGCAGACGAGGTCTTTTCCCCCGGCGACGGGCCACCCAAGAGGGGACCCGCGCATGAACGGCTTTCGGCTGCGCTATCTGCTGGCGCTGGGCCTGGTGGCGCTTTCGGCCTGGGCGACGCTCTATTTTGCCCGGGTCTACGCCAGGCAGCACCTGTACCTGGGCCTGGCCGCCACCGTGGCGCTCGGAGTGCTGCTGGGGGCCGGCGCGGCGAGCTTTGTCTCGGCGCGGCGGCGCCTGCTGCTGGAATGGGAGGCGCTTTCCATCGATCCGCCGCCAGAGCGGCTGAACCGGACGTTGATCGGGCAGCGGCGGACGCGATTGCTGGCCCTGCGCGAGCGCGGCGGGCGCCCCGATCCCCAGGCGCTTTCCGGGATCGCCGTGGCGGAGATTGGCGGACGGGCCTACCTGGGGCGGTACTTCGTGGCGGTCGCGGTGCTGGTCGGCCTGCTGGGGACCTTCGCCGGCCTGATGGAGACGCTGGGCGGGGTCTCCGGCCTGCTCCAGCGGGATGGGGCCCAGACGGTCCAGTCGGTGCTGCTGCTACTCTCGGCGCCGCTGTCCGGGCTCAACGTGACCTTCGGGGCCAGCATCGTCGGCATCCTGGTGACGGTGACGCTGTCCCTGCTCCAGGGGGATCTGGGACTGGCGGAGGAACACCTGCTGGCGGCGCTGGAGGAGCACACGGCCCATGTGCTGCTGCCCTCGCTCTGGCCGCCGGAGCAGGAGCCGGTGTCGCGCCTTCTTGGCGAGGTGGCCTGCCTGCGCGGCGAGGTCTTCGATCAGGTGCAGCGCATGCAGGAACTGCATCGGGAAGGGCAGGCCGATCTGCTGACCCGGGCGACGGCACAGTTCGCCACGTTCGAGAAAGAGTCCCTGGCGCGCATGGAAGGCCATGCCCGCCGGACGGCCGAGGCGATCGCGCTGTTCACCGCCGAGGGGGCGGCACAGCTCGACATGCGCTTGCGGCAAGGCGGGGAGGCCCTCTCGGACCACGCCGGGCGGATCGCCTCGACGGTCGAGCTGATGGTGCGGCAGATCAAGGAGACCGAGGCACACAGCGCGGCCACTCGAGACGCGACGCTGGCGACGATCGGGGAGCGCCTGAACGAGGCGCTCGCGGAAAGCGTCAAGGCGCTCTCCGAGAAAGTGACGGAAAACGCGGAGCGGGCGGCGGCGGCCAGTGCCGATTCCGCGGAGCGGGCGGCGGCGGCCAGTGCCGATTCCGCGGAGCGGGTGGCAGAGAAGACGGCGGCGCTCCTTTGCGGGTTTCAGGAGGGCAGCGAGTCCCTTTTGCGCTCGGTGGCCGAGGCCGTGGCCCGAAGCAGTGAGGCGGCAGCCAACGCCGCCAGCGAGGCCAGCCGCCGGGCCGCCGGGGCCGCGGAAGACGCGGCGCTGCGAACAACCGCGGCGGCCACCCAAGCCATGGCACAGGCGACCGTGGCGGCGACTGAGGCGGCCACCCAGGTGACAATAGCGGCTACCCAAGCCGTGGCCCAGACGACAATGGCGGCTACACAGGCGACGGCACAGGCGACTGCCGTGACCGAGCAGGCCATGGCGCAATTCTCTTCCGTGACTGAGCAGGCCCAGGCAAACACGACCTCACTCACGCAGGCGGCGACGGCGCGGGC
>JBBRLA010000585.1:0-5599 GCA_038231615.1 Polyangia bacterium
CGTCAACCGCGACGTGTCGCCCTCCAACGTGCGCATCGGCTACAACGGCGAGGTGAAGCTCCTGGACTTCGGCATCGCCCAGGCGATGCTCAAGTTCACCTCGGAGATCGGGGTGCTCAAGGGCAAGTTCAGCTACATGTCACCCGAGCAGATCCGCGGCATGCCGGTCGATTCTCGTACCGACGTTTTCTCGACGGGCATCATCCTGCATGAGATGCTCACCACGGAGAAGCTCTTCCGCGGCGACACCGAGTTCCAGCTCATGGAGCGGGTGCGCAAGGCCGAGGTGCTGGCGCCGTCCAAGTTCAACCGCCGCGTCCCGCCGGCCCTGGACAAGGTGGTGCTGAAGGCGCTGTCCCGGGACCTGGCCGATCGCTATCAGAACGCCCACGAGCTTCAGCAGGATCTGTACGAATTCCTCACCCCCTACAAGTTCGATCCCAAGGAACTGGTGGAGCAGGTCCGCGGCCTCTTCCGGGCCGATTACACCCGCGAGGTCGAGGAGGTTATCGCTTGCCAGCAGGTGAGCGCTGGCACGGAGAACGGGGTCCGCGAGGGCTCGCTGGTGCTCCAGGCGGCGGCGCTGGCGGCGGCGGCCATCCCTGCGGGCAGCGCCCCCATGACCGCCCTCCAGGGCTCGACCGTGCAGGCGGTGGGCCGGGACGAGAACACCGCCCCGGTCTCGATCGCCAACAGCCCTTCGGAGGAAATGCAGGTGCCAACGACCCGCACCGGGGTCGAGGGCATCGAACCCTCTTCAATGTCCGGTCACCACAGCCCCTCCAAGTCGGGGATCTGGGCCCGCCTTCGCGGCCGGTTCAGCAAGTAGTCTAACAGCGTCATCCGCTGTCAGAGCCAGAGCAGCGCGCCCAGGGTGAAGGTCCACCCGTAGCTCTTTTCGGGGATCAGCGCCTGCGTGAGGCCGCTCTTGGCGAACGCCGCCTGCGCGGTGGAGCCGGATGCCGCCTGGCTCGGGTCCAACTCGTCGCCGCTCGAGGCCCGCCACAGGCCCAGGACCCTGGCGTCGGCGGTGATCGCGAAGTGCCAGAGGCGGATCTCGCAGCCGGTCCCGACCTGCCCGAGCACCTCCGTCGCGCTGGCAGAATACTCCAGCGGGGTGTCCTTCCACAGGGTGAGCCGGGTGGGCAGCACCCCCGCGCCCGCGGACAGGTGGACGTTGAAGAAGAGCCCGGGCCGGGTAGGTAGCAGATCGTAGAGCAGCCCGAGCTGCAATGGATAGCTGGTCCGGCTGAAGGTCTTCTGGGCCTCATCCGTGCCCAGGACGTCGAAGGACGCCTCCACCGCGACTGATCCGAGACGCAGGCGCACATCGGCCCCGCCTCCGTTCAAAAGGACGTTGCTGCCGTAAACCTGCTGATTGGTCCACAGCAAGCCCCAGCGCCCGCCAAGCCCCAGGCCGCTAACTGGCTGGGTCGGCCGCAGGCGTACTGAGGGTGGAGCCGCCGAGGGGGGCATTTTCGCCCGGATCGGAACGGGCGGCGCCAGACCTGGCAGTGCTGGCGGGGCGGGCTGCGTCGGCGAGGCCGGGATGATCCACACCGGCCCATCGAAGTAGATGGCGCCCTGGGGCAGCGCGCTCCCATCGGTTGGGGTCGCCGGGGGTGGCGCTGGCAGGACGGGGACCGGCGCCGGGGCCGATACCTGCTCCGGCCAGAGACTGTCCGAAGCACCGGGCGGAGGTTCGGCGCGGCACAGCGACAGAGGAGCGAACTGGACCACAGCCAGCGTGAGCACCGGCACAAGCGAGGCCTTCATGGGCTACCTCTTTCCACGACGTATCGACGACCTATCGCGACGTATCGATAACCCTAATGCCGCGTCGATCCGCTCGTCAATCCCGTTCCATCTTGTTTTGGGCCTGCCAGGGTCCTTTTCGCCTTTTCTCATCGAGGATTTCGGGCCCTCGGTGCCGCCCGTTTATACTGGCACAGCCGATGCGCTTCTGCCCGCAATGTGGGGCCCCATACCCTGACGAAGGAAGGTTTTGCCCCCTGGATGGCAAGCCGCTCCTGCCGCCGATTCCCGCCGCCGATTTCTCGGCCCGGGACACGGTCCACCTTCAGCCCCGCGCCGCCACGGCCAGCGGTGCCCCTGTCTTCCACCCCCCGGCCAGCTTCATTGGCAAGCTGATCGGCGGCAGGTTCCTGGTGGAGGAGGAGATCGGCCAGGGGGCCACCGCCCTGATCTACCGCGCCCGCCACGTGACTTTTGGCCGCCGCGTCGCGGTGAAGCTCCTCCGCCCGGAGTTCCTCAGCGAGGAGAAGGCCCTGCGCCGCTTTCTCCGCGAAGCGGTCATCGCCGCGCGGCTCGACCACCCCCACATCGTCCGGGTGAACGACTTCGGGCGCACCCCCGAGGGCCACGCCTACCTGGTCATGGAACACCTGGACGGCCCTTCCCTCTTTGACGTGCTCACCGCCGAGGGCCCCTTGCCGCTACGCCGCGCCCTGCGCATCGCCGTGCAGCTCGCCGAGGCCCTGCGCCACGCCCACAGCTGCGGCGTGATCCACCGGGACATCAAGCCCGAGAACATGCTTCTCATCGAGCGCTACGGCCAGCCCGACTGGGTCAAGGTCCTCGATTTAGGCCTGGCCAAGGTCCTCGACCTGCCGCCGCTCTCCGCCGCCGGCGAGGTCTTCGGCACGCCGGCCTATCTTTCCCCAGAGGCGCTGACCGGGGCGCAGCAGGTCGGGGCCCCCGCAGATGTCTACGCCCTGGGAATTCTCCTGCACGATTGCCTGGCCGGGTCGCCGCCCTTCTCCGGCGACATGCTCGCCGTCCTCCAGCAGCATCAGGCGGTAGTGCCCGCCCTGCTCTCCGCGCGCCGCCCCGACCTGGCGGTACCGGGGGACCTGGATCGGCTGATCGCGCGCCTCCTGGAAAAGCACCCCGCTGCTCGCCCCACCGCGGCGCAGGCCGCCGACGAACTCGCCCGCCTCTTGGAACTCCTCGGCGAGGATCGCAGCGCCGACGCCCTCGGGCCCGTTCTGGAGGCCCTGGCCCTCCAGATCTTCGCCGATGGACCTTCCCCCGCAGCCCTTTTGGCCGAGCGGCGCCTCGATGAAGCCAGCCGCATGGCCCGTGCGCTGCTCCAGCAAAAACGCCTTTTCGAAGAGGAAGCCGCCGAGGTCGAGCATCGGATGAAGGTGTCCATCGAGACGCACCGCGGGCGCATCCTCGGCCTGGAGGAGCGCCGCGCCGAGCTTCAGCTTTTCCCCTCTCCTTCAGGCGATGCCGCCGAGACAGGTGCCTTCGATCAGGAGATCCTCCGCCTGGAAGAGGACCTCGACGCCCTCGAGCGCACCGCCGCCGCCGGCTGGCACCGGCAGGAGCTGGTGGTGCAACACCGCCCGGTGCGGGAGGCCCAGGAAGAGGTCCGCCTGGCGACCCGGGACCTCATCGACGTCTATGCCCGGGCGGAGGCCGCGCGTCCCTCCTCGCTGACGGCGGCCCTGCGCGCCCGCTTGCTGCGGCTGCGCCCCCCTTGAAGAAGACAGACTCGGCCTACTCCACCCGGTCCGGCAAGAGCGCGGCGCCGAGCACCCCGGCGCTGTCCCCCAGTTCGTGCTGGACGATGCGCGTGCGCAGCTCGTCGTTGAACACCCAGCGGGCCACCGCCGCCACCCCCTGGTCGTAGAACATCGGCAGGTTCGACACGCCCCCGCCCAGCACCACCACCTCCGGATCGAGGATGTTGATCACCGTGGCCAGCGCCCGCCCGAACGTCTCTACCACCGCGCCGAGCGCAGCCTGGGCATGGGGGTCCTTGGCCCGCGTGGCGATCTCCTGCAGCGGCAGATGGACCCCACTGCGGCGCTGGTAGTCCTCCTCGATCGCCGGCCCGCTCAGGTAGCGCTCGATGCAGCCCCGCCTGCCGCAGTAGCACGGCGGCCCGCCCACTGGATCGAGCACCACATGCCCCCATTCACCGGCGATGCCCTGCACCCCGCCCCACGGCTTTCCCGCAAAAACCACCCCGCCGCCCACGCCGGTCCCGAGGATCACCCCGAAGACCACCTGGCTGCCGCGCCCGGCGCCGCATACCGCCTCGGCCAGGGCAAAGCAGTTGGCGTCGTTCTCGAAGGCGATCGCCTGCCCCAGCTCGCGCATCAGGTCGTCCCGGAACGGCCTGCCGTTGAGCACCGTGGTGTTGGAATTCTTCACCAGCGCCGGCCCCTTCCCCGAGGGCCCTCGCGTCACCCCCCCCGGCATGCCCACCCCGACCGGGGGCAGCTCGTGCAGGCCCGCCGCTCGCGCCGCCTCCCGGATGACCCCCGCGACCGTATGCAGCACATGCTCGTAGCCATGTTCCCGGCCCGTCCCCACCCGCACCCGCGAGAGCACTTCGAAGGACGCCGCCCGCGCCGGCCCGCCATGCCAAATGCGCGCCACCACCGCCTCGGTCTTGGTACCCCCCAGGTCCACCCCCAGGCGCAGCACCGGTTCGACGATCGGGGGCTTCGGAAGAGCGGGGGTCATCACATTCGCATTCTACCGCCCCGCCCGCGCCAGGCAAGCCCCAGCCGGCGCCGAACGTCCCGAGGGGCACCATTTTACTTCCCCCCGCAAAAGGGGGCCTTGGAGTAAGCTCCCCGGCCTGATGAAGAAGCCAGCATATCGCCTTCCCGGCCACGTCCGTCCGATCTCCTACGACATCGATCTCCATGCCGACCCGCGCCGCCCCGATTTCCACGGCACCGTCACCATGGAACTGCTCGTCCTGCGCACCGCCGACGTGGTCACCGTACACGCCCGCGGCCTGACGATCACCCACGCCGCCTTCCATGGCCACGGGGGCTCCCCCTCCGCGGGCGAGGGCCACCGCGAGGAGCAGGCCCAGGTGCAGGTGGACGAGGAGCAGCACACCGTCACCTTCACCCCAAAGGAGGCCCTGCGCCCGGGGCAGATCTGCCTGCGGGTGGGGTTTTGCGGCCAGCTCGATCCGGGGATGCACGGCATCTACCTGGCCAGCGATGGCAGCGAGCGCGCCATCTGCACCCAGTGCGAGGCCACCGACGCCCGCGCCATCTTTCCCTGTTTCGACGAGCCGGAGTTCAAGGCCCAGCTCAAGTGGACCGTGCACACAGGCGAGGGCCTCTGCGCCCTGTCCAACGGCCCGCTGGTCCAGACGCATACGCATACGGACAATCATCACGAGACCCCCGGCGAGCCTCCTGCCGCCAGGCCAGCCGACGGCTCAGCTCCTGCCCCCGAGCGCACCCGCACCTTTCACTTTGAGGCCACCCGCCCCGTGTCCAGCTATCTGGCGGCGGTGGTCATCGGTGACTTCGAAAGCGCCGAGACCCAGGTGGTCAGCGGCGTGCCGCTGCGGGTCTTCTCGATGCGCGGGAAAGCGGCCCAGACCGGTTTTGCCCGAAACTTCACCGCCCGCCTGCTCCCCTTTTACGAGGACTACTTCGAGTACCCTTATCCCTACAAGAAGTACGATCAAGTCGCCGTGCCCGGCTTCGACGCCGGTGCCATGGAGAACATCGGCCTGGTGCTTTTTCGCCAGAACCTCCTGTTGATGGACCCCGCCACCGCGTCGTGGCGGCAGGAGAAGATGATCGCCAAGGTC
>JBBRLA010000586.1:0-5590 GCA_038231615.1 Polyangia bacterium
CAGCCGGCTGGTACTGCTGTGTCCGCAAGAAGGCGGTCCCCAGGCCGAGGTAGACTTCGGGAGAACGCCCGTACTCGGCGAGGATTTGCTGGAAAAGGCGGAGGGCCTCCTGGGGCTTCGGGTCGAGGAGCTGGGTGGCCTGGTTCAGGTGCCGGGTGCGCTCCATCTCGGGGATGGCTGACGGGGCCGGGGTGGCTGGGGTGGCAGCTCGTTCAGCGGAGGCTCGTGCGATTGTGGGTGACGGGGTTGGCTCGGTTGACAGGGCTGACGGGGCTGGCGCGGCAGTCGGTGCCGGGGCGAAGGCAACGAGGTCGGTCTCCGCCGGCAGCCGCGAGAGAGCCTGCTGGGCTCGTCGGTGTGCCGGGTTCCGCGCCAGCACCTCGCGGTAAAGTCGCCGCGCCTCGTCGGCCTGACCGGCGTCTGCCGCCAACCAGCCGAGAAGCATCAGGGTGCGAAGCAGGGGTTGCGGCGCCCGTGGGCCTCCTTTCGAGTCGCCGGCCCCGCGTGAAAGCAACGCTTTCGCCTCGCCCTTGCGCGCATCGCGCACAAGGAGCAGGGCGCGAACATGATCGGTCTCCAAGTCGGGCACGGTGCTGGCTCTTCGCAGGTAAGGCTCGATGACCGCGTTCTTTGCGCCGGCCAGCACAAGGAGCAGCGCCTTGGTCCGGTTGGCCTCCGGTGCGTCACGATCCAGGGACAGCGCCTGTTCGACGTGGCGTCGGGCCTGGCCCTGATGCGCCTGTGCCTCCGCCAGAAGTCGCTCTCGAAGCGGCGATGAAGAGAGGCGCGCGTCGTCCTCCAGGTAACTCGACCACAGGGCATGAAGCTCGGCCATGGCACAAAGGGGCAGGAGGTTGGCGCGGTCGGTGCCAGCCAGGCGCAGGAACAGCTCGTCGGCCAGGTAAAAGGCTTCATCGGTATCGGTGAGGATCAGGCGGCGACCTTCTTCATAGGGTCCCGCCTCGCGAAGTGTCAAAGACGCCTCGCGCCGGTCTCGGGAATCGTGCGGCCTGTTACGCGGGAACAGAACGTACGTCCCGCACAGCGCCAAAAGCGCCATGCCGACCGCGCCTGCGATGCGTGGGCTCGTGCGAGGCGGCGAGGCCGATTCGGGCGGCAGTGCTACCGATAGGGAATCCGGCTGCACACGGAGCGCCGGGGCGTAACCGAGCTGCACCAGCGGCGGCGGCGGCGACATCTGTGCGGTCCCAGGCTGCGCCGGGGCGGTCCCAGGTTGCATTGGGATGGCGGGCCCAAGTGGCGTTGGGATGGCGGCGTCGGCACTCGGGTGGAATGGGGTGACCCAATCTGGTTTTGCCGCATCGTCCATTCCCTGGACCTGTGAGCGGGGGATCGTGGGCGATGGGCGTCGTACCCCGGGTCGGGGGGCCAGCCCGGGAGGGGAGGGCAGATCGACTCCCTGCTCGACGGCGAGGGCCTCCAGCAGGCTCCTGGGCGGATTCGACGGACGATTGACGGCCGGGTCGGATGTCGCCGAGATGGACGCCGATGGGCTGGGTGTCGGCAGGCAGGCCGCCAAAGGAGGCTCAGGCCCGGGTTCGACCAGCGGCAAAAATGCCGACAGGGCCGGCCGGGCCGCTTCCTCGCCGGCAGCTTCCCGTGCGATCACCCGCGCCGCCGACCGGTCCAGTTCCTCGGCGAATTGCGCCGCCATCTCGATCCACGTGCTCTCGACCCGCAGCCCGCTCCGCGAAGGGGCGACTGGTGGGTGCCCCGTAGGAGCAACATTCTTGACGTCGGCAGCGGGGCTGCGCTCGACCCGGGTGGTCTCGACTTTCAGCCCGGTGGGGAGCGGCGGAGGCGCGTCCCCGGGCTGCACCTGAATGTCCCCCTCGGCCAGCGCCACCTCGTCCATCTGGCCCTCGGGCCGCGTCAACAGGAACCGCGCCGACGGTGGAGACCCGCTCAGCACCGGCGTCGGCATGGAGATCCTCCCGCCGCCGCGCATGGGGATCGGTCTCCCGCAGCGCAAGCAGATGACATCCGTGCCCGTCCGCTCGTTCCCGTCGTCATCGAGCCGTGACGTGTTGCCGCAGTGGTCGCAGTGGACTTCCTTTTGGGTCCCCGAAGGTGGAATTGGCGTGGATGGCATGCCCGGTCCTGACGTCGCAGACGCCCGGCGGTCCATCCTACCATGGAGCGATTTGTCCGTCATCGCCAGTCCACTTGGCTTGGCCACCGCCCGTCGGCTTCAGTTATGGACATTGGGCGGCTGCTGCAGGAAGTTGACGATGCGCCGGCTTTCGCGACCCGACTCCACCGTGACGCTGAGGCGCAGTTCGCGCGCTGGCTTGCAGCTTTGCGGCGGACAGGACAGTCGCAGGGCATGCGGCCCGGCGGGCAGCGAGAGCCGCCGCAGCGGCGTGTCACCGCGGCGCTCGCCATCGACGAACACCTGCGCCCACGGGGTCGATCCGACGGTCAGCGTACCTCGCTGGAGCAAGTCCAGCTCGACGCGCAGGCGCATTTCGGGCGGGTCCGGCATTTCTGCCGTTTCCGCGGCGGCCTCAGGCCGATCAGTATTGGCGGTATTGGCCCTGGCGCTCGGAGAAGCGGCGACCCAATGGCTGGGCAGGATCTCGCGGAGCGCGGTGGCGTATCCCTTGGCCGAGAGCCGCAGCGTCGCGGGGGCATCCAGGGGCACGTCCAGTTCCAGGGGCGTGGCGCCGACCTGCTCACCGTTTAAGGTCACCTGCGCGCCAACCGGCGCGGAACCCAGGTGCAGGTGCCCCACGGTCCATGGCAGCACCAGTCGCTCCTGGGTGGTCTCGCCGGCGCGCACGTCGATGTCCACCGTCATCG
This sequence comes from Polyangia bacterium, assembly GCA_038231615.1. Classification (GTDB taxonomy): domain Bacteria; phylum Myxococcota_A; class Polyangia; order Palsa-1104; family JAEUJZ01; genus JBBRLA01. The sequence goes on from JBBRLA010000586.1 coordinate 2,824, forward strand.
GACGCCTGCCCGGGGCGGAGGCCTCCAGCCGGTGCTTGCCCGCCGCCACCGGGAACGATGCTCCCGGTGTGGCGACGCGCCCGTCCACTTTCAGCGAGGACTCCGTCGGAAGGTGGATGAGCAAGGTACCGGTGACCGGGGTCGGGCGGGTGCTACGATCGGTGTCATTGATCGGATCGGGCAGATCGGGCAAGAGCGACCGCCGATGCAGGCCGCGCTCGGTGGTCAGGGCGACGACGGCGATGATGGCCAGCACCAGGGCCGCGCCGAGGTAGGTGCGCCAGGTGGCATGGACGCGCGCCGGTCGGCTGGCGAAGGTGACGGTGCTGCCGGGCCCCGGAATGGGCAGGCCGCGGGGAGTTGGGATGGGCAGACCGCGGGGGGTCAGAATCGCCGGGATGGGCAGGCCGCGGGGAATCGGGGTCGCCGGGATGGGCGGTGCCGCGGTCGGGTCTTCCGGGACCTGGGTGACCCCTGGCAGGGGAAGCCGTGCCTCGAAGGGGGTCTCCCTGGCAGGCCAGCTTCCGTTCTGTCGGGCCGTCGGGAACATGATTTCCCCGGTGCCGGGCTCGCCGGTCTCCGGCAAATTCCTGCCCAGAGCGGGCGTGTGCTCCCGATCCGCGATGCCGGTTTCGGGCAATCGCCCGTTCCCCACGATGCGCGACGACCCGGTGGGTCCGCGACCGCCCGGGACACTGGACCTTCGTCCCAGCGGCGGCGTCAGCTCCCGCTCAGTGGCGTAGTGCGAGGCAAATCGTCCCAGCGGCGGCGTCAGCTCCCGGTCTGCCGCCGTTGCCAGGTTGATCTCCCCGGTGCCCGGTTCGCGCAAGTCCAAAAGCACCGGCTGCACCTCTCCCGGCGAGGGCGTCATGTCGCCCCGCGCCCCGCGCCGCCCCGCCGCCGGGGTCACCGGGCTGGTGCGGGGCCCTCCCTCGGCCCCCGGCTTCCGCTTCGCCGACCACGTCGGCGCCTCCAGCCCCTTGTCCGCCCCCAACACCCGCCCGATGCGCCGCTCGTCCGGCGCCCGACGCCGCACCAGCTTCGAGAGGTCCGACTGCGTTGGCGCGTCGACCTCCCGCAGGTAACGCGACACCTCCGTCAGCATCGCCGCGGCGTCGGCGTAGCGGTCCTCGATCCTTTTCGCCGTGGCCGTCTCCACCACCCGGCGCAGCGGCGGGGGCAGCGTGGCCGGCGCCTCGGCATACGTCGCCCTCCGCGCGCCTTCGTCCCCATCGCCGAAGCGGCGCCCGGTGGCCATCTCGAAAAGCAGCACCCCCGTCGCGAAGAGGTCGGTGCGCTGGCTCGGCTGCGCCCCCGAAATCTGCTCCGGCGCCATGTAGCCCTGCGACCCGCCCGGCATCGACGTCTGCCCTGACCACTTCTGCGCGTGGACGTGGGCGGCGATGCCGAAGTCCAGGATCTTGACCTCCCCTTCCCGCGAGCACATCACGTTGGCCGAGGACATGTCACAGTGGATCACCCCCTGCCGGTGGGCGTAGTCCAGCCCGCGCAGCACCTGCTCGGTCACGTAGGCTGAAAGCGGCGCCGGCAGCGGCCCCCCGCGCCGGGGCCGCGGGTCGAACACCAGTTGATGCACCGTCGGGCCGTCCACCAGCTCCATCGCCAGATAGTACTGCCCGTCCGCCATGCCCAGCTCGTACACCGGCACGATGTTCGAGTGGGTCAGTGCCACGGTGATCTTCGCCTCGGCGACGAAGAGTTCGCAGAACTCCCGGCGCTCGGCCAGCTCGGGGCGGATCACCTTGATGACCAGCCGTTTCTCGAAGCCCCCCGGCCCGGTCAGCCGCCCCAGATACACGTCCGCCATTCCGCCCTCGGCGATGTGGCTGAGGAGCTGGTACTTTCCAAACAAGGTCGGAAGGGGCACCGACACGAGCGCGATGGTAGCACGGGACGCGCCCCCGGTGCGGCCTCTTGGGGCACTTTGGCGGGTGTTTCCCGAGGGCCTGGCGGCGACCCATTCTTTGCGTCGGCAAATGCCCTGTGGTAGCGTCGGCGACTGCATGGCGATCGGGGTCACTGGTTCACCTGAAGTTCACAAGGTTCGGAACGCGATCTTCGCCCTGCTGCTGGCACTCCTGCTCGGGGCGCCGCTGTGGCACGGCGGCTGCGGCGGGCGGCGCCGGGGCGGACATGGGCCGCGGCCGGAGCGTGTCGCCGTCCGCGACCCCCTGCGCGAGGGCCGGGTACTCTACGACTTTCTGGCCAACCGCCCGCTGGCCCTGGTCTACGAAGACGACACCCTCATCATCGACGTCTCCCCGCCAGAGGTCTTCAAGCACATCGACGGCGGCTGGAAGGCCAGCCTGATCACCGGCGAGCGGGATGGAGATCGTCAGGTGGCCCTGGCAGACGGCATTTCCGCCGTGCTGCGCTTCCCCGGCGGCACCGGTCGACCCGCACCGACGGCGCCCCCCGCGGGTGGCGAGCACCAGGCAGGGGCCCCTCTCGGGCCACGAGGCCCCGGCAAGCGTCGCGGTCCGGCACTCGGGGCTCGTGGCAGGACCAGCGCCGCGCCGGGTCAGGCGGGGCATGGGCTGAGAGGACGGGGCAGGGCGGCCACTCGTCCGGTCCCGGCGGGCGATCCCTCGCCGGGCGTTCCCTCGTCGGGGGCCGCGGGCGGCATGGGGCGCGAGGAACTCTCCTTGTGGCTGCGACCGGCGCCGGACGTGACCGATCAGGCGGTCACCCTTCTGTTGAACGAGCGCATCCTCACCAACCTGGCCCTGACCTCGGGCTACCGCCG
>JBBRLA010000587.1:0-5578 GCA_038231615.1 Polyangia bacterium
GAGGAAGCGAAAAACCTGGCGACGTACGCCGATCACTGCGCTCGGCTGGAAGGGGTGGCACAGAGCGAGGATCGGAAGTCGATGGACAAGGCGCTGAAAGACGCGCACCAGGCGCTGCGGTCTTTGGGTCGGGTGCCTCGGGAACAGCAGGCGGCGCTGCGGACGCGCTATCAGGCGGCGCGGGAGGTCCTTTTGACGCGGCTGCAAGAGATGCGCTCGGCGGAGGACTGGAGGCGGTGGTCCAACGTGCCTCAGTTGGAGCAGCTGTGCGCCAGGATGGACGCGCTGAAGCTGCGGCTGCGTGCCACGGACCCCGAACGTGAGGCGCCGGTTGCGGAAACCGACGCGCCGGCCGCTCCTGGCGACGAAGCGCAGGCGGCGGCGGCTGACGCGGTGCCCGGGGAGGCACAGGCGGCGGCCGGGGAATCGCTAACCCCGAAGGGGGAGTCGGCGGCCTCGCAGGACGAGTCGCGGGCCTCGAAGGCCGTGGCGGCGGCAAGCGTCGTGTCCAGCGAGGCGCTGGCATGGGAGGCAGCGGCGGCGGGCACCACGACCGATGAGCCGCAAGTGCCGTCGCAGGCGGACGCGGGGGATGGGGCGGACGCGGGCGCTGTCGAAGCGTCGCGGGAAGCGGCGGCGGAACAGGGCCCGGCGGCGGGAAGGTCGCGGGCCCCAAGGGGTCCGGACCTGGGCGCGGCGGCCCGGGAACTGCGGGCGTTGCAGAAGGAGTGGAAGGCGGTCGGCCCGGCGCCCAAGGAGAAGTCGGAGGCGCTGTGGCAACGATTCAAGGAGGCGGCGGACGAGGTGCATCAGCGCTGCCAGGTGCATTTCGTGGCGCGGGACGAGGTGCGCTCGGAGAACCTGCCGAAGAAGGAGGATCTGTGCCGGAAGGCCGAGGCGCTGGCGGAATCGACCGACTGGAAAGAGGCGGCGGAACAGGTCAAGCGCTTGCAGGAAGACTGGAAGTCGGTGGGCCCGGCGTTGCGGGCGCAGAAGGAGCAGTCGGATGCGCTGTGGAAGCGGTTCCGCGCAGCCGGCGATCGCTTCTTCGACCGACGCAAGGAGCACTTCGGCAGGTCCGACGAGGAACGGGCGCAAAACCTGGTCCATCGCGAGGACCTGTGCAAGCGGGTCGAGGCGCTGGCCGGGTCGAGCGACTGGAAGCAGGCAGCCGACGACATCAAGGGGTTGCAGGCGGAGTGGAAGCGGCTGGGCGCGGCGCCTCGGGCGGAGGGGGAGGCGATGTGGCTGCGGTTCCGCGCGGCGTGCGATCGCTTCTTCGAGCGGCGCAAGGAGGCATTCGAGAAGATGGACGCGGAGCGCCTGGTGAACCTGCAAAAGAAGGAGGCGTTTTGCGATCGGGCGGACGCAATGGAGGCGGAGGACCACCAGGGCGCGGTGGAGATGATCAAGGCGCTGATGGTGGAGTGGAAGGCGGTCGGCCCGGCGCCCAAGGACAAGGGCGACGAGGTGTGGCATCGTTTCCGCCTGGCCTGCGATCGCCTGGTCGAGCGGTCTCACGTGGCGCTGGCGCCGGAGGGGATGTCGTCGGCGGATGACGGGGCGCACTTCGAAAACCGCCTGCCGACGGAGGCCCTGCGCGGGCTGGCGGAACTGCTGAATGCCGAAGAAGGGACAAAGCCGGAATAGTCCCCAAGGGACTCCGGAACACATGGGCACAGCACGTCTTTCTCTAGCCGTCGCGACCCATCGAGGGCGACGTCCGCTATCGCGAGGGCAATTCGAGGCGCCCGGCGAGCAGGTCGTCGATCAGCTCGATGACCCCCAGGCCCTCCGCGGCGCGGGTGATGTGCGTGGGGGCCGACGTGCCAAGTTCGGGCAGGTAGTGTTCAATGTTGCGCACCCCGGCGGAAAGGGCGAAGCGGCCGGGTTCAAAGAGGCTGGCGTCGTTGCCGCTGTCACCCACCGCAACCGCATCGGCGGCCAGGACGGCGGCAGGATCGGCGACCCCTCGGCGGCGCAGGAGGGCCAGCACCCCGTTTGCCTTGCTGCGCCCACCCGCGGTCCCCGTGGCATCTCCCAGGTCTTCGAAGTAGAAGTGGATGTGTACCGAGCTGGCCAGCACCCGCCCGCGCCCTTCGGATTGTTCGTGAACCTCGTGCCGCAAGGTCGCAAGCGCCGCCGCCCCTTCGGCCCCGCCGGGCAGGGTGCGCACGACGGTGTGGTCGGTCAGCCGAAAGGGGTCGTCCGCGGTCGGCAGGAGCGCCATGCTCAGACGACGGGCCACGCGCTGCCGCAGGTCAAGGAGCCGCGGCCTGACCTCCGCCTGGTCGGGGGCGAGGAGCTGTGCCGGGACCTCCTCGTGGGCGTGCCGCACCGGCGCTTCGCGATCGATGGACCGCGGCGCCTGCGGCGCTTCGCGATCGATGGACCGCGGCGCCTGCGGCGCTTCGCGATCGAACCACGCGCCGCCGTTCTCGACGATGACCGCGCCGATGCCGGGCAAGTAGCCATGCAATGCGGCACCCCAGCCGGCGGAGCGCCCGGTGTTCAGGATCACCTCGATGCCGGCGGCGGCGGCCCGCGAAAGGGAAAGCAGCACGTCGCAATGCAGGCGACCCGCCACGGTCAGGGTGTCGTCGACGTCGAGGATCAGGTAGCGGGGCAGCATTCGCGGACGCTATCACGCATCTGGGCCGACGGTCCCGACAACTTGCCCTTTTTTGATGAAGAGGACGAGACCCTTGCCTGAATCCGCCGGGAGGCCATTGTCCGCTACGAGTGCCGCTGGAACTGGCCCGACGTGGAGCCAAAGGACGTCGGCGATCGAATCTCACTGGAGCAGACTGCAAGGACGTGCCGCGGTGGTGCCCGAACGAGAGAGGCCCTCTTTCATGAGCAGAGAGACCACCGGATCGTCCACATCCTTGGTATCGTCCGTGGCGCGTGGGTTATACACTTCGGCCTCTGGGGTCACTGCGGCCGGATTGCCGTGCGAGATACCCCCGGTTAGCAAGATCGTTCCGTCGGCAAGCAGCACCTGCTGGTGGCCCAGGCGCGGCACGCCAAGCCCACACAGGTCCGTACCCAGCGCCGGTCGGGAGAGTTGCCCGCTGTCCGCATCATAAATCGAGACCTGCGAAAGGGCGCACAGGGCACCGGTGTCGCCGGCCTCGCAGTCGCTGCCGTCGAGCCTGGGCGTTCCGCCGGTGATCAGCACTCGGCGTCCAGAGAAGGTACGGCTCGCAGCCTCGAACCCCGCAGGACGATAGCGAGTGGGCTGACCCCTGCAACTGTCGCTGCCATAGGGAGTGATGGTGGTCTCGGTCACCGCCTTCCCGGCAGAAGCTAACACGTGATACAGGCGAACGGCGGCGGCAGGGGCCGGGGCATCCAGGGCGCGGACTGAGCCGTGAGGATCAAGGACGAATCCACCCGTCACCAGCACCTGCGAAAGATCTGTCGAGTTCATCGGATGCACCCAGGCCGCGGTGTGGAAAGCGGTAGCTACGCCATCCAGGGCGAACGACGCCGAGGGGGTGGCCGAAGTGGAGAGGGCATTCAGGCGCAGGCCCTTGAACTCTACCGCCGGGATGGCTCCCGGCTGGGAGCGAGAGGTCCCAATCACCAGTGCACTGTCGTCGGGGAATAAGGTTACTGAGGCGGCCACCAGCCAGTCCATCAGATCGAAAGACTTCGGGTTCGTTTGGCCGCTGGAGAAGAGCACCCCCCCCTGCTTCGCCATGAGGGGGGTGTTGGTCTCGTCACCGGAGAACGACTCGCCGCCGATGGCGACCAGCCCTCCGCCCGGCAGCGGGGCGGCGCCGCTGAAGGCGACTGCGCCGACCTTGGGTTGGTCGTCATCCGCAAGGGGCGTCAGGGTCCTGGCCTGGGGATCGTAGGTCGCGATGACTACCTTGGCGGGGCTGCCTCCCTTCCAACTCAGCCGGAACTGCGATGTGCCGGTGGAGGTCCCGTCCACCACCGCGTCTGCGCCAAGCCCTCCGTAGAACACGATCCGCGGCATACCGCCGACGAGATCCAGAAGGGCGGCCTGGTGAAACGCCCGCCTACCCACGGTACCTTTGACCGGCATGAACTGCCCCGCGCGCGGATCGAAGACCTCGGCGCTGTCTTCTACCACGAACTGGGTCAGCCCTTCCGAAAGCCCGGCCAGTCCCCCGTAAAGCAACACCTCCCCGTTGGGAAGCACGGTAGCCGAATGAAACGCCCGCGAGGACTTCATCGGCCCTTGAGGGCAACTCAGGGCCGAGGCGCGGTAAAGCTGGACCGGCAGCGTCCCCGCGGCGATATCCGCGCCTGAGAGACCGGTCAACGCACCCGTGCCGACCCGATGGCCATCGGGGTCGAAGAATTCGATGTGAACGTCGAAGGTGGCATTGCCCGCCTCGCCCAAGTCCAGGTTCGGGTGCTCGTCGGGGAGGCGGGCGGTGGAGTCGCACAGAAAGCTGGCGTTGCTGCCATCGTGGCGTATCACCGATAGGCGGATGGTGCCGGCCGTGCCAGCCAGCGCGGTACTGGGAACGACTCTTCCGCCTGGAGCACACCCGCCCGAGGGCGTGAAGCCGGCCAGACGGAGCAGAAGTCCCGGCCCAGGTTGCCCACTGCACCCTACGCCTGTCCAGCAGCCGAACACCAACATGGCCATGAAAACCCGCCCCGCTTTGTGAGCCAAAGCTGGCATTTTACTTTACCCTTTCACCAGCGTTTCGGGCAACAGTGGTGGCGCGCTACGGAAGTCGTGGGCAATCTTGATTCCCACGTAAAGCGAAGGGAACGAAAGGAAGAGGCCGACAATGCCGAACACATGCTCGAAGGCGATCAAGGAGACGATCAGGATCAGAGCTGGCAGGTGTACGTGCCGCGAGGTCAGCCGCGGGTTCAAGTAGTAGGCTTCAATCTTGTGCAGTACAAAAGTGATGATCACCAACGCCACCGCTCCCAGAATGCCTCGATAGATAAAACTGGCGGTGATCAGCACCGCTCCCGAGACCAGATTGCCCACCACTGGCACCAAGCTGGAGCAAAAGATGACCGAGGTAAAAGCGATAATATGGGGCAATCGCAGGGCCAGGAGCACCGGCACCGTCAACAGGGTGTTAACCAGCGCCACCAGCAACTGAAGCTGGATGGTGATGTTGATGGCCTCCCCCAGGAAACTGAAGTAGCCGCGTAGCTTGCCGAAAAAGCTTTCTGGAGCAGGGGCGGCCAGAAGCGCGTCCACCGATTGACGATCAAGCAAGTACACCGCGGCCAGGATCAGACCGATCAGCGCCTCGATCAGGATTCTGCCAGTGGCGCTGACGTAGACAATGGCCGGGTGCAGGAGGCCCGGCGCCTTGTCCTTGATGTCAGCGATGGGGACCCAGTCTGGCACGCGGCGCAGGAGGTCCGCCTGCATGGCTTGCAAGCGACTGGTGAGGTCCTTGTCCTGTAGCGTGTGGAGGTAGAAATTCTTGCCCACACGCACCGAGGCAAAGATCCCCAGGGCGGCCAGGGCCAGTAGCACGACAAGAAAAATGGCCACCGCGCGACGCTCGTCATGTCCAGTGACAGTCGACAGGCGCTTGGCGACCCAGGAAAGCCCCCGGGAAAA
>JBBRLA010000588.1:0-5564 GCA_038231615.1 Polyangia bacterium
CAACTTTTAGCCGGACCTACCGATGATTTGGCCCATGGCGACCTTTCAACGGCTCGACGCCTATCAGCGAGGCAATGAGCTGCTTGATCGGGTGATTGCAATGCTCAGCAGGCCCTGCCGGTAGGCGCTCACGCTCACGCTCACGCTCACGCTCACGAGCAGGGGGCCCCTGATTCAGGTAGGCACCCGTCACCGGGCCCGTCTTTGACCTCTCGGTCACCCCGCGCTAATATCGAAGGACAAGCGGAGCGTTTTTTGGGCGTTGCATCCCTGGTGCTCGGAATCCTCAGTATCATCCTCGGCGTGGTCCCCATCCTGCCGGTAGGCGGGCCTGCGACCTTGGTACTGGCGGCCATCGGGCTCCCCATCGGCGTCGTCGGCCTGTGTCTCGGCCTCTTCAGCCGCAGCGATGCCCTGCACAGCCGCAAGGATCTGGGCATCCACACCGCCGGTCTCAGCGTCGCCGTCGTGGGCACCCTCATCTGCATCGCCTGGGTGGGCGGCCTGTTCTATGCCCAGCGCAAGATTTACAACGCCGCCATCCTCTGCGAAAAAGACCCGCAAAAGTGCGTCCCGGGACAACCCCCCGGTATCTGACAGATCCCCCCCATGAGCGATCCCCAGCGCAAGAGCTTCGGCAAACGCCTCTTCTTCGGCGACATCGACGAAGACATGGTCTTCCCCTACCCGCGCATGGACGGCCGCGAACAGGAAACCACCCGCCGCCTCCTCGAACGCTTCCACGCCTTCGCCCGCGAGTCTCCCGGCATCGACCCCCGCAGCATTGACGACCAGGCCCGCATCCCCAAAGAAGTCCTCGCCGGCCTGGCACAGCTCGGTCTCTTCGGCCTTTCCGTCCCCACTTCCTACGGCGGCCTGGGCCTGTCCTACTCCGCCACCAGCCGCATCCTCCAGGACGTCGCCGCCACCGACGCCTCCATCGGCCTGCTCCTGGAAAGCCACCTGTCCCTGTCCTGCCGCGCCATCAGCCTCTTCGGCACCGAGGAACAGAAGCGCCGCTATCTTCCCAGCCTCGCCGCCGGCAGGCAGATCGCCGCCTTCTGCCTGACCGAACCTTCCAGCGGCAGCGACGCCGCCTCCATTCGCACCCGAGCCGAACCCCGCGACGGCGGCCAGGTCTACGTTATCAACGGCACCAAGCTCTGGGTCACCGGCGGCGCCCTGGCTGAGGTCTTCATCCTCTTTGCTCAGACCGAGGTGGTGCGCGAGGGGGCCCGCGCCGATCGCATCACCGGCTTTTTGGTCGAACGCGGCCCAGGCGTTCGCGTCGGCCTTCCAGAACGCACCCTGGGCGCCCGCGGCGCCGGCATCACTGCCCTGTATCTGGACGATGTCCCCGTGCCGAAAGAAAACATCCTGTCCCACCCGGGCGGCGGCTTCCGCGTCGCCATGGAGGTCCTGAACGCGGGCCGCCTGTCGCTGTCCGCGGGCTGCGTCGGCCGCGGCAAGGAGCTGGTCCGCCTGTCCGTGCAGCACGCCACCAGCCGCAGGCAGTTCGGCCGCCTGATCAGCAGCTTCGGCATGATCAAGGACAAGATCGCCACCCTGATGCTCGATCTGTACGCCGCCGAGTCCATGGTCTACCTGACCTGCGGCCTGGTCGACAGGGGGCAACGCGGCAACGACGTCATCGACTATTCCCTGGAATCCGCCTGCTGCAAGGTCTTTTGCAGCGAGATGCTCTACCGCGCCGCCAACCAGGCCTTCCGCATCGCCGGGGGCGCCGGCTTCACCCACGACTCCCCCTACGAGCGCCTCCTGCGGGACAGCGGCCTGTATCTATTTTTCCAGGGCACCAACGAGGTCCTGCGCTGCTACATCGCCCTGACCGGCCTGCAAGGTCCCGGCGAGCAGCTGGCCAAGCTGGCCGACGCCATCAAGTTCCCCCTGCGGGGCTACGGCCTGGTCATGGACACCCTCATCGACAAGGTCAAGGTCGCGGCCTACGGCGGCGCCCCGGTCACCGCCCACCACCCTCGCCTGAAAAAGGAGGCCGTCAACATCGAGGACGCCGCCGAAGCCCTGCAAAAAGGCGTCGACCGCGTCCTGCGCCGCCACGGCAGCCAGATTTCCGAAATGCAGTACGTGCAGCGCCGGGTGGCCGACGTGGTTATTGATTTATACGCGATGATCGCCTGCGTCTCCCGGGCCAGCGACGCCCTTTCGCAGCACGATCGCCGCCGCGCCGCGGGCGAGGGGGGTTCCGAGGAAGCCGGGCGCCTGGACGGATCCGAACGAGAGCTGCGCCTGTGCCGCGGCTTCTGCGGCAAGGCCGCCGAGCGCATCCGCTTCGCCCTCGATCACTTTTATGAGAACGACGATGAACTCATGAAGTCCATAGCCGACGACGCCCACAACGATGCCGAGGGGGGCCGCCCCTACCCCTTCGACGCCTTCTAGAACGAAAACAGGCGCTGTATCGCCGACCCAAGGTGCCCGTGCCGCCATAACTCCATCGCCCGCCCCGCTGCGGCAGAGCCTGCCGCCCCGATGACCACCCCGCCCATCAGCAAGACCCAGCGCGACCCCTTCAGCAGGCCCGGCCGCAGCAGGCTGGCGATCGCCGGAAAACGCACGCAGGTGACCTCGCCCAACTCGGGCGCCACCAGCAGCACCCCGCAGGCCCGATCGCGATAGGCCAGTGAATATTCCAGAAGCTGCCGCCGCGTCGGCCCATGAGAGAGCCGCGGAGCAAACTCCCCGGTCTTCACCTCGGCGATGAAGAACCGGCCATCGCGACGCCGCCGTACCAGAAAGTCCGCCCGCAGCGAAAACGTCCACAGCTCCCCGTCCGCTTCCACCGCGAAGGCCCCGCCATGCTGGGCCGCCACCACCTCATATCCGGCCCGGGACATCAGCGCCACCGCCTGTTCCTCCCCGGCCTTGCCCCGACGCTGGATGCGCCGTGCCCGCCGCCGCGAACGGCCGCTCTGCCACAGCACAAGCAGACCCAGCAAAAACACCGCCCCCAGCAAAAATAAGATCGCGCCCAGCAAAACCGGGGGTAGGTTCGGATGCCAGGTGGGAGACAAACTCAGGTGTCGCATGATCGCATGCGCGAAGACCTACCCGAACGCCGGTCAGCGGATTCAGCCGACATTTCGATTTTTGCTGTCTGGGCTTGGCACGTGTTCGCTTTCCGACGGACAACCGCTTGTACCACCCACCCTAACCGCCCCATCTGACACCGTCTACTATTTGCACAACGACAAACCACACGCCGCCGCGATTGCAAAAAATGTCTAAATCCGTAGTCACGCGTCCCCCGTAGACTTATAGTGATCTGCGTTGTGGAGGGGGGCTCAGCTCTAATACCAACGATCTGGACCAACTAGTTAAAGGAGGCAGTTATGAAGTGGAAACCGGGACTTTATTTTCTTGGATTGCTCGCCCTGGGCACGACCACGCCGGCCATGGCAGCCGATCACCAGGACGGGCCCGCCGTTCTGACCGACCCGACCTCGGACATCAACGACGTCTTCGGATGGATGTCGCCAGATGGCACCAAGGTCAACCTGGCCATGACCGTTTATCCCAGTGCGCCGAGCACCGCGGCCTTCTCTAACACCGTGCAGTATGTCTTCCACTTGACCAGCAGCGCCGCCTTCACTGGCGCGGCCAAGCCCGCGGAGACGGACCTCATCTGCCAGTTCTCCACCGTCGGAGACGCCGAGTGCTGGCTGGGCACCAAGGACTACATCAAGACCACCAAGGCCGCTATCGGTGCCACCACGGGCGCCGCCAGCATGAAGGGCAGCTTCAAGATCTTCGCCGGCCTGCGCGACGATGCCTTCTTCTTCAACCTCGACGGCTTCAAGGCCGCCGCCGCCTTCGTCGCCGCCAACGTCGCGACCGTGGCGCCCTTGCTGAACGGCCAGAACTGCCCGAAGTTCGTGACTGCCGACCAGCAGAAGATCAGCGCCGCCATCGTCGGCCAGCTCTCCCATGCCACCCCGCCGATGGGTGTCTTCCCGGGCACCGGCGCGCCGATGGATCACTTCAAGGGCTTGAATGCCCTTTCGATCGTGGTCCAGGTGGACAAGGCGGCGGTGCTCAGCGGGTCCAATAGTCTGCTCTCCGTCTGGGGCGCAACCTACAAGAAAGCTCAGTAAGGAGGAGGTGCAACCATGAAAATAACCAATCTCACAATCGCCCTCCTTTTCCCCCTGGCGCTCGCGGCGTGCGGGAAAACCAACCCGCCGGTCACCAATCCGGACCTGACCACCACCAATCCGGACCTGACCATGGCGTCGGATATGGCCTCCGGTATGCCAGCCCCCCCTGTTCTGGGCAACATCATCGACCGCATGGGCCGCGCTGGCGTCAACACCGCGCTGACCAATCCGTTCTCCCTGCCACTCGGCGTGCTGATGAACAAGACCTCCGATCAGGTCAAGAACGAGTACAACCAGGGCCCCAGCGCCGGGGACCCGACCAAGTGGAAGGCCGCCTATTCCGCCGAGATCGCGATCAACATCGCGGTCCTCGATGGGCTGGACAACAACTGCGGCAATCAGTTCGCCTACGGCCTCGGCATGACTTATGACACCTTGGCGGGCGCGCTCTCCGACGACGAGATCTACATCAACACGGCGACGGGCACCTGCGCCCAGTATCTCGGGGTCGAGGCCATGAGCCTCTCTGGAATGCCCCTGACCGACTGCGGTGGCCGGACCCCGCTGTACAACACCATCGACGTCACCTACTCGGCCCTGGCAATCGGCAAGCTGGCCGGCATTATGAACGGCATCACCGTCGATGGGGAAGGCAATGCCAACGCCACGACCTTCCCCTTCCTGGGCGCCCCGAACAACTAGCCTTCGTCTTCGATCATCCGCCCCCGGCACCGCCGGGGCGGACCTCCCCTCCCCAGAACATACGGCCATTCAATGCACAGGAGTCTACCGCGCTCGCTCCAGCGCCGCAATGAGATCTGCGGAGCCACGCAATCGCCCTACGCACGCAGCGAAGGATCGCCCTGCCGCCACGACCTCTGCCGCTGGGTAACTGCGTTCAGCGAGCCGCCGGTTGTAGCGGGAGCCAAGCGGCGTCAACGCAGGCCCCTTCGGCCCCTTGCGCTTCTTTCTTCCATCCCGTACTGGTAAAGACCATGAATCGAGATCTGCTCCCGAGCCATGCACCGCGGCGCCTGCGGCACTACGCGAGCCATGCACCGCGGCGCCTGCGGCACTACGCGATTGTGCTGCTTGGCGTGCTCGCCGCGCATTGTGTCAAGGTGGACCCGGCCCCTGCGCCTGCCGTGTCGGCGGACCTGGCCGTCGCAGCCCCACCCGCCGCGCCGCCGGCAAAGGCCGCGCCCGGGACCTCGCCGCTCGGCCAGAGGGACCTGCCCACCACCGCGGCCAGCATCGCCCTGAACAATCTGAACGGCTCGATCGACAACGCCGAGCGCATGCGAACGCGCGGCCTCCGCCCCGACGATCAGAGCGCGGCGCTGGTCGAGTGGCTATCGGTGCGCGGCAAGTTCCTCGGGCACATCGCCGATTACGAGAGAGCGGTCGCGGAGGCCGAGCACCTGGTGC
>JBBRLA010000589.1:0-5552 GCA_038231615.1 Polyangia bacterium
CTTTAAGCGGCCAGAGCGCCCGCGTGCACCCAGTTCGAAGTCCCCAACAGATGGCCGGAAAGCAGCAGCTCCGCGACGAGTTGCGCAAGGAACGATCCATCCTCTGCGCCACCCTCGATCGCCAGCGCCTGGCCCGCGCCGCCCTGACCCATCTGCAAAACGATGCCCGCTTCCTCTCGGCGCGCTGCCTCGCCCTTTATCTGCCCACCCCGGCCGAGTTCGACCCTACCCCGATCGGCGAGGCCGCCAAAACCCGCGGCGCGGCGCTGGCCTACCCCCGGGTGATCGGGCGGCACCCTCCCGAACTCGGCTTCCACCTCCTGCCCGCGGACAGCGCCGTGCAAGCCGGCCCCCTGGGCATCCGCGAACCCACCCCCGAGGCGCCGCCAGCCCCGCCCATCGACCTGTTCCTCGTCCCCGGCCTGGGCTTCGACTGCCACGGCTGGCGCCTGGGCTACGGCGGCGGCTTCTACGACGCCGCCCTGCGCGCCCACCCTGCCGCCCTGCGGGTGGCGGCCTGTTATAGTTTCCAGGTTTTGCCCCAAATTCCCCATGACGAGCGCGATGAGCCGATCGATTTGATCGTCACCCCCGACGGGCTCTTTCAGACCCGCGCGCGGGCGCTCTTCATGGTCCACCCGAAGGAGGACCCCGAGTGACCCTGGCCATGGGCATCGCCCTGTGTGCAGCGGCGCTTTTGCTTGGGCTCCTGCTGGCGCGCTTCCTCGGGGACAAGCCCCAGGGCGCGACCGCGGAGCACGAACGACAGCGCCTGCTTTCGAGCGCCCGATCCGAGGCCGACCAACTGAAGCGCGACGCTCAGGTGCAGGCCAAGGAGATCGTCCTGTCCGCACAGGAAGCCGCCGATGGCGACCTGCGCGGACGCCGCTCCGAGATGGAGCGGGAAGCAGAACGATTGACCAAGCTGGAAGAGATCCAGGAACGCAAGGCCGCGGCCCTGGCCAACCACGAGGAGGAGTTCAACCGCCGCGAGCGCAACATCGCCAACCGCGAGCAGACCACCGAGGCCGCCGCCCGCAAGGCTGAGGAGGCCCACGCCACCGCCAAGGCCCACCTCGAACGCATCGCCGGGCTCACTGCCGATCAGGCGCGGCAGCGGTTGGCCGACGAGGTCCGCGAAGACGCACAGCGCCAGGCCGCCGTCGACATCAAGCGCATCGAGGAGGAGGCCCGCGCCACCGCCGAAGAGCGATCCAAGATGATCATCGGCACCGCCATCCAGCGCTACGCCAGCGAATACGTCGCCGAGCGCACGGTCAGCGTGGTGCCCCTGCCTTCCGACGACATGAAGGGCCGCATCATCGGGCGCGAGGGGCGCAACATCCGGGCGCTGGAGGCAGCCACCGGCATCGACCTCATCATCGACGACACCCCCGAGGCGGTGATCATCTCCTGTTTCAACCCGGTGCGCCGGGAGATCGCCCGCCTGACCCTCTCGCGCCTCATCGCCGACGGCCGCATCCACCCGACGCGCATCGAGGAGATTGTCCAGCGCTGCACCGAGGAGGTCGAGGAGCAGTGCAAAGAGGCCGGGGAACAGGCGGTCTTCGACCTGGGCCTGCACAAGGTGCACCCGGAGCTGGTGCGCACCCTCGGCAAGCTCAAGTTCCGCTCGACCCAGGCGCAGAACCTGCTTCAGCACAGCATCGAGGTCGGCTGGCTGGCCGGCGCCATGGCCGCGGAGCTGGGGGTCAACGTCAAGATGGCCCGGAGGGCGGGCCTTTTGCACGACGTCGGCCGCGCGGTGGACCAGGAGGTGGAAGGTTCCCACGCCGCGGTCGGCTCGGCGCTGTGCAAGAAGCTCGGCGAGCACCAGCGCATCGTCGATGCCATCGCCGCCCACCACGGGGACCCGGCGCCGACGTCGATCATCGACCACCTGGTGGACGCGGCCAACGTCCTGTCGGGGCAGCGCCCGGGGGCGCGACGGGATCTTTTGGAGTCGTACATCCAGCGCCTCTACGCCCTGGAGAAGATCTGCACCAGCCACCCCGGCGTCGAGAAGGCCTTCGCCATCCAGGCCGGGCGCGAGGTCCGGGTCTTTGTGCAGAACGACAAGATAAGTGACGGGCAGGTGGGGATGCTGTCCCGAGACCTGGCGCGCAAGATCGAGGAAGAGGCCACCTACCCGGGTCAGGTCCGCGTCTGCGTCATCCGTGAAAGCCGCTCCACCGACTACGCCAGATAGGCGCGGGCCGCGCAACTGGCCTTTTTGGCAGTCGCGGACGGCCAGTCTGGGAAGGTCAAAGATGTCCTCGGCCAGCTTTTCACCCCGCCAGCCTCTCGACCTCGTCCATGAACCGGTCGATCTCCTCGTCGGTCGTGTAGAAATGCGGCGACACCCGCAGCCCCGCATCCGGCCGATGGTCGCAGAGAAACCGCCGCCGATTCAGCTCCTTCGCCACCTTTTCCGATCGCGGAAAATCGAACACCACCGTCCCGCCCCGTCGCTCCGCCTCCGCGGGCGAGTTCAGCCGATACCCCTTCCGCCGGCACCGCTCCAGCAGATGCTCCGTCTGCAGCAGCGACTTCTCCCGGATCGCCCCCACCCCGATCCGGTTCACGACTTCGATCCCCGACCGCGCCTGATACAGCGCCGCCACCGCCGGGGTCCCGCCCAGCAGCCTCCACACCGAGTCGGCGTACTTCTGCTCCGGCATCGCGAACGCGAAGGGCGCCTGGTGCCCGAACCACCCCGTCACCCGTGGCGAAAGCCGCGGCAGCAGGTCCGGTCGCACGTACAGGTACGCCGCCCCCGGCCCGCCGCAGAGCCACTTCACCGACCCGCCGCACACCATGTCCACATCCAGCGCCGCCACGTCCAGCGGCACCGTCCCCGCCGATTGGTAAACATCCAACAGCACCATCGCCCCCACCTCCTTGGCCCGCCGCACCACCGCCTGCGCATCCTGGATGCACGACGATCGGAAGAGCACATGGCTGATCGGCACTATCAACGTCCGCTCGTCGATCGCCGCCAGCAGCCGCTCCGTCGGCACCGAGATCCCGTCATCCGACGGCACCACCACCACCTCCGCCCCCCGCCGCTCCTCCGCCTTCCAGACATAACTCACTGATGGGAAATTCAACTCAGTATAAACCACCCGTTTGCGCGGCCCCTCATAACTCAGGCAGCTCGCCACGATGGCCTGCACCTGGGACACGTTGGTCGCCATGATCACCGACCCCGGCGGCGCGTTGAGCAGGCGCCCGATGCGGTCCCCGGCGCGTGTCACTTCGGGCAGCCAGTCCTCCCAGGCGACGATCCCCTTGTCCACCCAGAGCGACGTGAACTCCGCCATCGCCGCCACAGTCGCCCCGGGCATCGCCCCCAGCGAATGGCTCACCATATACACGCTCTTGTCCAGCGCTGGGAATTCCTTCCGCAGGCGGGACAGGTTCTCTGAAGTCAGCTGGTTCATTTGGCACTCTCCCGGCCGGCGGCCATGGGACCCAGAGTCACCGTCGCCCCGGTGGGGTGCGCCTGCGACCAGCCTTCATACAGCTCGTCGCGCACCTCCCACAGCTTGGGGAAAAACTGCGTCCTCAGCCCCTTTTCCAGAAGCTCCGAATGCTTCCCCTTCAGCGACGGCGTCCCGCACCCGATGGTGCGGTACACGAGGAGCACATGCCGGTTGCGCCACTCTTGCAGACGCAGGTCGAATTCGAGCAGACCCTCGGCCACGGAGAGCAGGTCGGCGTGGCGCTCCGGCTCCTCGTAGATCGCCCGCAGGGGCACGTCCCGCCGCAAGATCGCCGCCGCGAAGCTGGGCCACACCTCGCCCCCCAGCGCCAGCATGCGCCGAAACCCCGGGGATTCTTGCCCGGACCCCCGTCCCAGCACCGCGCGAATCCTCATATAGTCCCGCGGGTGCATCGTATAAAGCACCTGGATGCCGTCGAGCAGCAGCCCCTGGATCAGATGCACCCGCCGCAGCGTCGTCAGGCCGTGCACGAGGCGTGGCCCTTCCAACACCCCCTCATCGAGGGTGTGGCGGAAGTGGAGCATCTCGTGCTCGACCAGTTTCATCCACAGTTCCGCTGCCTGATGAACGATCTGGAACTGCATTTCGTCGTGGCAGGCCTGCTCCGGGGCCGGCTTCTGCAATGCGAGCAGTTCCGGCACGCGGAGATAGATTTCGTAATCGGTCGGGGGCGGCATGGCCATGCCCTACCCCATACCACGACGGCATGCGACCGTCATTACCCCGGCGACGAAAGCCGAGATACGACCCGGAACTGCGGCTACTTGGCGCGCCGCTTCTTGGGCTTGGCGGGGGGCATGGCGGCATCGTCCAGGTCGACCTTGCGGGGACCCATGATGCCAGCCTCGGTCCGCATGGCGGATGCCTCGCCGTCAAGCCCGTAGTCGCGCATCTTGTCATAGAGCGCGCGCCTGCTGACGCCCAGCCACAACGCCGTGCGGCTGTTGTGCCCGTGGTGCTGCTTCAGGGCTTTGAGGATGAAGTCTCGTTCACATCGGCGTAGAAATTTTGCGAGGCGCCCCTCGCTTCTTGGTCTTCGTGCGGTAGTCACTGTTTGAGGCTAGCAGGCAGCAATCTCGGTGGCAATGGGTTGTGCACGAGATCCGCAAGAAATCTCGAAAAAATGCCCGAAAAAACTTGGGCACCGTCTCGCCAGATCTGATTATCGCACGATCTGGTCCGACCAACCGCACCGAACTGTACGAGGGCCGGCTCATTTTTCTCGCCAAGAATCGCCCCATCCGGCTGCTCCATATGACTTTGCCCGACCCCATTCGTTATCGGTGATGGCGCGCACGGCGGGTCAGGCCTCCGGGCCGATCGGGCGAGGCGATCGCGAGGTGCCCCGGGCCGATCGGTTTTTTGGGGGCGTAACAATTGTGCACGCACGATGGGCAAAGCTGGCTCAGTGTGTGGGGGCTGAGCGTGCACACTTGTGAGCATGTTTTGCGCCCGGGTGCGCTCCAACCGGGAGGCCCGTATCGGCCATGCTCGGTGGGTGGGGCTCGGGCCGGGCGATGGGGCGGGGCACGGACACGTGCGGATCTGTAGTGCAGCCTCCTGTTGCCGTTGACAGGGCACGGGTGGCGACGCGATCATGCGGGGATGCAGCTCACCTTCATTTTTCATCTGCTGGGCGTGGTCTTGTGGGTGGGCGGGCTGATGATGCTCTCGCGGATCATGCTCCTGCACGCCAAGGACACGAGCCGGGCGGGGGCGACGTACACGCTGATCGAGCGCAAGGTCGACCTGTTCGCGCTGATCGGCCTGGTGCTGGTGCTCGGGAGCGGCCTGTACCAGATCCTGGGGCTGTGGCCCGACGGTGGGTTCCGCGCGGCGCGCTGGATGCACCACAAGTTGACGCTGGTGCTGGTGCTCTTGGTGCTGCATGTGCTGCTGCTGCGGGCCCGACGGGCATGGGCAGCCGGGGCGGCGCCGACCAGGCGACTGCCCCTGGTGGCGCACAGCTTGATCGGGCTGTGCCTGATCGGCATCTTGACGCTGGTGTACACGGGCACCCCGCATTTCTTGCACGGCTTCGGGCAC
>JBBRLA010000590.1:0-5545 GCA_038231615.1 Polyangia bacterium
ACGGGACGACCCCACCCTGGTTCATCCTGCAGCAGAAGTTCAATCCGCCCCC
Organism: Polyangia bacterium; assembly: GCA_038231615.1. Taxonomy (GTDB): domain Bacteria; phylum Myxococcota_A; class Polyangia; order Palsa-1104; family JAEUJZ01; genus JBBRLA01. The sequence continues at coordinate 53 of JBBRLA010000590.1, forward strand.
TATCGACCAGACGGTGGGGGACCAGGCCCAGAACGTCATTCTGGGGACGCTCTACGGCCTGCACCTGGCGACCCTGGTGGACCCCAATCTCAAGCTGACGCTTATCGCCACCCGCAACAACTTCGACCCCCAGTCCACCGAGGCGTTGTTGGTAGCCTGGGACATCGACCCCAGCCTGGTCCCGCCGGGAGTCGACGCCAAGTATGTGAAGCAGCAGCTGGCCGATTGCGGCGTGCTGAACCAGGTCACTTCGGCCACCGACCGGGCGATCCAGGGGCTGTCGAACACGCAGCTCATCCGCGAGGCGATGGTGGCCCAGGTGACCAAGGAGGGCATCGACTTCGCGGCCCAGAAGGTGCAAGCGGAAGTCGAGAGCGGCGGACAGAGCACCCTGGCGATGAAGGCCACTGCGATCCTGGACCAGCGCCTGGCCGAGCGGGTCAAGGAAGCGGCGAACAAGCAGAAGGGCAAGCAGAAGGTCGCTAACCTTTCGGCGCAGGGTTTGGCCCAGGTCACCGCCAGCCACGACGCAGTGCTCAAGCAGAGCGAGGCGCAGCAGCGGCGCATCGATCAACTGGAGCAGCTCATCGCCCAGAGCGGCCTGGGCATCCCGCCCATCTCCACCGACGCGACGTCGAACACGGCCACGGTCCCGGGGACGACGAAACGGCCCGCGGCCCACAAGGCGCACGGCACTTCGCCAGGCCATCTTGGCCACCCTGCCGGGGCGACTGTCCCCGCGGGACGCGGCGGGACCCGCAAGGGAGTGGGCCGACAAAACGGCAAGCGCTGATCGCCAAGGGCCTGCGGCTGGGACCACGCGGGATGCCGCCGCGACCGGGCCGGGTTCAGCCGCCGGTCAGCATTTCGGCCTGCCAGGGCAAGAGGCCCCCGGTCGAAATCAGTTCGTCCGTTGATGGCGCTGCGAGCGCGGAGATGCGTTCGAGCGCGGATCGCGAGGCCAAGAGGCCCGGGTCGATCGCGAGCTTTCCTGCGACCTGATCCCGGGCCGTGCGCAGCTTCTCGAAGCGCGCCTCCTGTGCCCCCGAGAGGCGCGTCGGCCGGTTGCGCGGCGGCGGCCCCGGCCATTGTTCTTCGGGCATTGACAAACCCATTTCCAGGGCGGCGCCGAGGGCGCGCAGGCTGGCGCCGGAAGCTCGGATGCGGGCCGCGGTCAAGGCGTCGGCGGCGCTTCCACTTTGGCGAGCGACCCGCGCCAGCCGCAACAGCACGTCGTTGCCGGCCACCCGGAAGGGCGCCTGATCCCGGGCCCGCGCCTCGTCTTCCCGCCAGCGCCACACCGTGCGCAGGATCGCCCGTTCGCTGTCATCCAGGTCGCTGCTCCCCTTGACGCGCCAGCTTTCCGGATCTTCGGGCTTTTGCTGCGGGCGCGAACCGGCCAGGCGCGCGCAGGCCTGACGATGCCATTCGAACCGCCCGGTCTCGCGCAGGCGGGCTTCGAGGATGGCCACCAGCTCGGCCAGGTAATGGGTATCTCGGGCCGCATATTCGATCATCGCGGCGGTGAGCGGTCGCCGGGCCCAGTCGGCGCGTTGGAGCGACTTGTCCAAAACCACCCCGAAGTGCCGCTCGAGCAGCGCGGAGAGCCCCAGCTCGCTTTCGCCCAGGTACTGCGCGGCGATCAGGGTGTCGAAGATCTCCGTGGCCGAGAACTCCCACCGCAGGCCGAGCATGCGCAAATCGTTGTCGCCGGCATGCAGGAAGAGCCGCTTCCTGCCGAGGACCTGAAGGAGCGGCCGGAGGTCGATGCCCGCGGCGAGTGGGTCGATGACGAAGTCCGCCGGCTCGCCCCCGGTCGCGAAGGTGAGCTGGAGCAGGCAGAGCTTTTCCTCGTAGTGGTGGAACGAATCGGCCTCGCAGTCGATCGCGACCTCGGCGGCGGCCTCGTCGATGCGCCCGACGAGGTCCGAAAGCGCGCTGGGGTGGCCGATGAACGAGGCCCGTGGATTCATGCACCGCACCATAGCAGGTCTTTGTGACGGGGGGCAGGAGCGGATTGCGCAAGCAGCATCGTAGCGCCCTCTTGCCGCGGCCTGTGTGCCATGGTAGACCTGTGGCATGCGCAAGCGGTTGCGCATCACGAAGGATTGCCCATGCCTCCGACCCTGCCCTTTGGCGAGCTGACCAGCGACACGATCGAGGCGCTCGTGGCGCTACGCACCCAGCCGGAGCAGCCCGAATTCTGGGATGAGCTGGCCCGCGGCGAGCTTTTGCCTCAAGACCAGGCGTTTCTGGCCGCCGTGGTGGCGCGTCTTGAGCACTTCCCGGCCCACCGGGCCAACGAGGCGACCACCTGGGCCCGCGCCATCTATCCGCTCTTGACCCTGGCCGAGCAGGGCAACATCCGCGCTTTTGCCGAGGTGCCCATGTCGGCCAAGATCGGGGACACGGAGCTTTCCGGGATAGCCGACGGCGCGCTGGCGCTGGGGATCAGCGCCGACGCCCGTGCGCCCTTTGTCGTGGTGATCGAGGCCAAGCGGGGCGTGCGGGCCACGGACCCTCTGCCCCAGCTATTGGGCGCGCTTCTGTGCGCCTCGTCGCTCAACCAGCGCGCGGGCCAGGCGGTCCCGAGCTTTGGGGTCTTCACCATCGCGGACATCTGGACCTTCGCGCGGGCCATGTGCACCCCGGCGATAGAGGGGGGAAAGGTCCAGATGACCGTCACGCTGTCTCGGGAGTATGCCGAGCGCACCGAGGCGACCGCGATTGTCCGCATCCTGCAATCCCTGGTGGCACAGGCGCTCGCCCCGGTCGAGGCCGAAAGGGGGGCGACGTGACCCAGGCCGCTGGCCCTTCTGCGCCTGGAAGCAGGCGCCGACATTGACGTGGTGCTCCTTCGTAGGGTTGCCGTCGCTGTGGGCTAGCTGGCTCTACTAGGTGCTGCTGTTGAGGAGGGCGCGGAGGCGGGCCAGCTCCTGCGGGGTCAAGCCCTTGAGGCGCTCCTCAGGTGGCAGGCCCTCCAGGCGCTCCTCAGTGGTCATCTCCGCCGCGACGCGGCGCCGCAGCTCATGCAGGTCCTCCAGTAGCTCTGGTTGGCCGGGCAAATCCCGAGACCGCTCTTGCAGCAGCATCTTCATCGTCTCCTTCAGCACAGTATAGGAGGCGGGCGGCCTTTGCGGAGTCGAATGAAACCCCCGCGACAACGATTGACCCGCCCGGGGCGGGCCGCTACCATGCGCGGCCATGCGTCCAAGAACGACCATCGGCGTTATCGGCGGCTCCGGCCTCTATGAGATGGAAGGGCTGACCTGCATCGAAGAGGTGGCCCTGACGACACCTTTTGGCGCCCCCTCCGACGCGTACATCACGGGCCTTTTGGGCGAGACCCGCCTGGTCTTTTTGCCCCGCCACGGCCGCGGGCACCGCTTGCTGCCCCACGAGATCAACTACCGGGCCAACATCCACGGCATGAAACAGCTCGGGGCCGAGTCCATCATCTCGATCTCCGCCGTTGGATCCCTGCGAGAGGAGATCCACCCCGGCCACATCGTCTTGCCGGACCAGTTCATCGACCGCACCCGCGGCCGGCAGAGCACCTTCTTCGGCGACGGGGTGGTGGCCCACGTGCAGTTCGCCGACCCGGTGTGCCCGGTGCTCCGCGGTGCGCTGCTTTTCGCCTCGCAGAAGGCCGGGGCCAAGGTCCACTCCCGCGGCACCTACGTGGTCATGGAGGGCCCGGCCTTTTCCACCCGCGCCGAGTCCCACATGTACCGGTCGTTCGGGGCGGACGTCATCGGCATGACCAACCTGCCCGAGGCCAAGCTGGCCCGAGAGGCGGAACTCTGCTACGCTACCATCGCCCTGTCCACTGACTACGACTGCTGGCGGCAGGGCGAGGAGGACGTCAGCGTCGAGGCAGTGATGGCGATCGTCAAGAGCAACGTGATCCTGGCACAGACCATCGTGCGCCACGCCGCGCAAAGGGTCGCCGGGCTGCCTCCGCGGACCTGCCCCTGCGAGAGTGCGGTGAAGAACGCGGTGATGACCGCCCCGGACCGCATCTCCCCACAGTCACGGGAGCGGCTGGCGCTGATCCTGGGCCGTTACTTCCCTTCCCATTCCTAGACCAGCGGTGCAGTACAAAGATGTCTTTCCACGTTCATGGGTTGAAGTGGGCGCAGTAGGTTTTTGATATTCTGACAAAGGAGCATTCGTGACGCAGCAGAATCTATTGGTCGTCGGGTCCGTGGCGCTTGATTCGGTCGAGACGACGAAGGGCAAGCGGGACGAGGTCCTGGGTGGGTCCGCGTCGTTCTTCTCGGTGGCCGCGTCGTTCTTCGCCCCCACCCAACTGGTGGCCGTGGTCGGCGCGGACTTCCCCGAGGCCCATGTGGCGTTCCTGCGGGAGCGGGGGGTGGACACCGGCGGCCTGTCGCGGGTGCCGGGGCGCACCTTCCGCTGGGCCGGGCGCTATTCCCGGGACTTCAACCAGCGCACCACGCTGGACACGCAGCTCAACGTCTTTGCCGGCTTCCGTCCGAACCTGCCGGAGTCGTTCCGCGACGCCGGGCTGCTCTTTCTGGGCAACATCGATCCGGTGCTGCAACTGGAGGTGCTGGAGCAGGTGCGCCGGCCGCGGCTCATCGGCATGGACACGATGAACTTCTGGATCGAGGGCTCGAACGACGCGCTGCGCCGGGTGCTCAAGCGCATCGACTTTCTCCTTTTGAACGAAGAAGAGGCCCGGCTGCTCAGCGGCGCCCACAACCTGATCCAGGCGGCCCAGGCCATCCAGGGGATGGGTGTGGGCAGCGTGGTGGTCAAGCGGGGGGACGCGGGGGCGCTGCTTTTTCATGCCGGGCAGATGTTCGCCGCGCCGGCGATGCCGCTGGTCGAAGTCACCGATCCCACCGGGGCCGGGGATGCCTTCGGTGGCGGGTTCATGGGCTACCTGGCGCGGGCCTGGAGCGGCGGGCCGCTGGACGGCCTGGCCATCCGCCGCGCGATGATCTGCGGCAGCACCATGGGCAGCTTTTGCTGCGAGGACTTCAGCCTAGACCGTTTCCGTTCGCTGACCATGGCCGAAGTAGAAGCCCGCTTCCAAGCCTTCCGCAACCTGACCCACTTCGATCAACTGATCCTATAGTCTTCCCAAGTCTTCTTAGGAAAAGTGAATTTGTGGTGACTCCTCAGTAAGAAGCACCTGGCCGGAGCAGATTTTGGCGCACCCCCGCAGCGACCGAGGGAGCGTACTACTGTACGTGACCGAGGAAGCGTGGGGGCACCTCCCGCGGCTGAGCGAATGCGAAGCCGTGGGGGAGAGGTACGCCAAAAGCTGCCCGGCCAGGTGCTTCTGTTCACGTGCCCCGTTGGAGGGCTTTTTCTACGAAGAGCAGCCGATCCTGGCCGAAGAAGAGCTGCGGCGGCCCGTGGTGCGGCTGCACCAGGAAAGTCGGGGCACCGAAGACCCCTTGCGCCAGGGCGCTCTGGGTGTTGTCGATGAGCGCCTGCTTCACCGCGGGGCTGCCCACC
>JBBRLA010000591.1:0-5519 GCA_038231615.1 Polyangia bacterium
AACAGAAGCACCTGGCCGGGCATCTTTGGGCGTACCTCTACCCCACGGCTTAGCATGCGCTCAGCCGCGGGTGGGCCCACGCCGACTCGCGAATGCGCGTCGGTGGGGAGTGCCCCACACTCCCTTCGGTCACGTACAGGAGTACGCTCCCTCGGTCGCTGCGGAATGGGCCCACGCGGCTGAGCGAATGCTAAGCCGTGGGGAGCGCCAAAATCTGCTCTGGCCATGTGCTTCTTGCTGAAATGACTCTTCATCAACGTGACCCTGTATGGTTGTCCTTGTAAAATGCCTTATGCTTCTGATCAAGAAATGCAGGCAGCCGAGGCCCAGTTTGTATAGTCGAACCCGGCGATGCCGATCGCGAAGTGCCGCAGGTGCCGCGGTCCTTCTATCGCGAAGTGCCGCAGACGCCGCGGTCCTTCTATCGCTAAGCGCCGCTGCGCTCTTCGCCGGCCTGGCGCTCCTTTCCGCCTGCCACCCCCGTCCCGCCGATCGAGCGGGGGCATCCGAACAGGCCCCTTCAGCGCAGAAAGCCGGCGACGTCATTCCCACCCTGACCCTGCTCATCTCCGGCGAGGTCCACAACGCCACCGAGCCCTGCGGCTGCACTTCCGATCCCCTGGGGGACGTGGCCCGGGTGGCCGGGCTGCTTAACGGCGCCCACTCCCCTGCCCTTTTGCTCGACGCCGGGGGGCTGCGCTACTCACAGGAGGCGCTGTCCCCGGAGCACATGCGGCAAGCGCGCCTGAAGGCGGACTACCTGGAGCGGACCTTCGCCGGACTGGGGGCGATCGTAGCCCTCCAGCCAGAGGACCTGCGCGGGGGCACCGCCGAGCTTTCCGAGGCCCGCCGGGTCGCCGCCAATCTCTCCGGGCTGCCCCCGGAGATCGTGGTGCCCACCGAGTTGCGAAAGGTGGGCACCGTGCGGGTGGGCGTCATCGGCCTGGCCGCGCCCAGGGACGGCGACGGCGAGAGCTGGCCCGCGGGCATCGCAGTCTCGGATCCAATTGCGGCGGCCCGGAAAGAGCTGGAACGTCTGCGAAAGGAAGGGGCCGATCTGGTGGTGGCGCTGACCGGGCTGCCGCGGCAGCAGGGACGGCGCCTCTTGCGGGCGGTGCCGGGGCTCGACGTCGTGGTGGCCGGGGGCGCGCTGGAGGATGGGGTGGAAGAAGCCGAGGCCGATACCGAAGCCGGGGCCCAGGCGGGCGGGGGGCTGCTGGTGGTCCCCGCCAAGGAGGCGCAACGAATCGTCCGCCTCGACTTTTATGGCACGCCCAAAGGGACCCTGCGCTACGCCCTTTCCCACAGCCAGGCCGAACTCGCCAGGGAGCGGCAGCGGCTCGTGTATCGACGCAAGTTCGCCCGGGAGCAGCTCGACCGGCTGCTCGCGGATCCGGCGGCCGACCCCGCCTTCGTTCAGAGCACCCGGGAAGATCTGTCCCGGGTGGACACGGCCTTGCTATCGGTAAAGGCGGCGCATGCCCCTCCCGCCGGGCCCTACGTGGTGATGGAATTGTGCCCGATCACCCGCGCCCTGCCCAGGGACCCGGAGGTGGCCCGGACCCTGGCCGCGCTGGACCAGAAGGTGGGAAAGGAGAACCTGAAGGCGGTGACCGGGCCGCCCCCGGCCCCGCCCAAGGGGCAACCGGCCTACGTCGGCACCGTCGCCTGCGCCGGGAGCTGCCACTGGCATGACGAGGCCGTCGAGTCCTGGCAAAAGACCATCCACGCGGGGGCCTGGAAGACCCTTTTGGACGCAGGCAAGCAGCTTAGCCTGGACTGCGTCCAATGCCACGTGGTGGGCTTCGGCGAGCTGGGCGGATCCAACTTGCGCACCCTGGTAGAAGGCACCGATCGGGGCGCCGAACTGCGCAACGTCGGCTGCGAGGCGTGCCACGGCCCGGGTTCGCGGCACGTCGCCGCCCCGTCGAAGGTGCCGATGCCGGTCCCGGTGCCCGGCGAGGTGCGCTGCCAGACCTGCCACACCAAGCAGCACTCCGACACCTTCCAGTTCCAGGCCTATCTGCGCGACATCCTGGGCCCCGGCCACGGAGAAGATCGGCGCAAGGCGCTTTTGCCCGGGGTCACGGCCCATGAACTGCGCCAGGCGGCGCTGGCCAAACACAAACCAGCGCCGTGAGCGATCTTTTTGGGTAAGGGGGAAAGGCTCTAGTTCAAGGACAGAGTCACGTTGATGAAGAGTTATTCCAGGAAGAAGCACATGGCCGGAGCAGATTTTGGCGCACCCCCGCAGCGACCGAGGGAGCGTACTACTGTACGTGACCGAGGAAGCGAGGAGGTACGCCAAAATCTGCCCGGCCAGGTGCTTCTGTTGAGCTAGGTCAAGGAGGGGGTCACGAGTAGGGTGTAGCCCCCGCCGATCATCGGCGAGAAGGGGAAGGTGGTGTCGCCGATGACGATACAGTAGGTGTGGCCGGCCTTGGCGCTGAAGGGCGCCGCGTCGAAGTAGGTGTTGTCGATGGGGTTGCCGAAGAGCGACACACCGGTCTTGCAATTGCCATCGAGCACGTCGACGGTGGGATCGTTGGGATCGCCGGCGTTCTGCGGGGCCAGCACGGCGTACATCGGGCCGGCCATCATCGCCGGCACGGTGAACTCGTAGTAGTGCTGCTCGGTGTGGCTGGCCAGATTGGGCTGCTTGAAGTAGTTGGCGCCCTTGCTCAGGTCGATCTGCTTGTTGGGGGCGTCGGGCTTGGTCCCGGCGGTGAACGTGGCCTGGATGAGGGCCGGCGCGCTCTTCGCCGTCACGCCGAACTCGAAGCCGTCGCCGCCGTCGAAGTTCTGATCGGCCACCACCAGATAGCTTTCCTTGCCGCCGCCCGGGGCCACTGCGAAGTAGGGCACGCTGACGGTGTCCATGATGGTCACCGTCAGATCGGCGGGGCCGCCGCCCAGGCTGTACTGATCGGCCCATTTGCCGCTGTCGGGCAAGAGCGCCAGCACCGGCTTGATCTTGCCCTTCGACTTGGACCGGGTCACGGTCAGGCCCACCACCTGATCGCCCATCGGCAGGGCCGCGGTCTTGTACAAGGTGGTGTCGTCCTTGGCCATCAGCTTGCCCGTCACCGCGGTGCCCAGCGTCAGAGCGACGGGGGTCCGCTCGGCCACCACCGGCGAGCTGTCCTGCCCGGCGGGCAGCACGAAGGAGGCCAGGGTGCCCAGCGGGGTGGGGCTTTGCACGGCGAAGTTCGGCGTCTTGCTGGCCTTGACGTCGATGAACGCCCTGCCGGCCACCTGCCCGCCGCTGCCGGCCAGGGCACCGGCGATGCCGTCGCCAAGGAAGCTCATGACGAAGTTGGTGGACTGGGTGTTGAAGGGGTTTTGCACGTAGTCCAGGTTGGTGGCGATGAAGCGCCCGATGCCGCCCTGGGTCAGCTTGCCGCCGGGCTTGTCGTCCGCGGTCAGGGTGGTGAACACGAGCGGCGAGGCCACGTTGAAGGCGCCCTTCAGCGACAGGGATTCGGTCTTGTCACCGGTGGTGGTAACGCTGACGTCGTGGGCGGCGATCTTGGCGTAGGTTGCCAGCTTGTTCGGATCCGTGGGCCCCACGGTGATCTGCACCTTTAGCAGAGTCGGGCTGGCGACCGTGACCTTGTCGACCTTGATGTTGGGATCGCCGAAGTCCACCTTGGTCTTGCCGTCGGAAAAGTTGGTGTTGCTGCCGCCGATCTCCAGCGTGACCTGCCGCCCGAGGAAGGCGCTGGCAGGCTGGAGGACCGAGAGGCTGGCGGTGCTGCCCGCCGGATTGCCCGGATCGCCCTTGTCGCCCGGCATGCCCTGCGGCCCGGCAGGACCTGCGGGGCCGGTGGGGCCTTCGGAACCACAGCCGAATGCCCCGGCCAGCGCCAGGGCCCAGATTGTCTTTTTCATAGCAAACCTCCGGTAAGCGAGAGAAGTTTTATGGCTGGCCGCGGCCAACCGACATGAAACGACCGGTCGGACGGTATCACAAGGCATGACATCTGGCGCGCCTTTTTGCTCCTGGTCCTGACCCCCGACCAGCCAGCCCACCCAAACCCTATGTGTCCGTCAGAGACTGCCCATGTAGTCCAATGGTACGTCATGGTATGGTGTGCTTCTGGAGAGGAAGCTCCGACGGGAACCGGCCGGATTCTTATGTCGATTACGCCAACCGTTGAACGGGTAGCCCGCAAGAGCGACTCGACTCGGGGCCGAGATCATAATGTGTAGCGGCGTGGCGACCGGGGGCATATTTGGCCAGAAGCCAACTTTTGGCGCTGGAATGCCAGCGAAGAACAGAAAGATGACATGGAGCAGAGCCTGTGTCACCGAGGTGGTGCCAACCCTCTCGGAGGAGGATGCTCCATGTCGATTGTGCTCACTTCCCCGACGAACTCAAGTTTATGATTCCCGCGATCGCGGGTCTGCTGACTCAGGTAAACCAGACCTTGGCTCAGACCTCGGGTCGCCGTGGCGGCCACAGCATCGACTATCCGCTTGTGGAGTGCACGATCGCCGATGCAGTGGCACAGATCGAGTGCGCCGCGAATCAGGGAGCGCGCCCAGGCGCACTACCGTGGCAACTGGGCGATTTCCACGGGCAGGACTTCACCTGCTGGATAAATGGCTAGCATCGCTGCACCTGATAACATCTATTTATTCTGGCTTCGCTGCTGCCGGCAGTTCCAGGCTGCTCCATTTCGTCGCGCCACTGGCGGATGACGGAGGGGGGACAGGCGATGATGACGCGGCGGACTTTCTGGCGCATGAGCAGTTCGCGCAAGATGAGGCCCGCCTCGATGGTCTTGCCAAGGCCCACGTCATCGGCGATGAAGAGGCCGACGCGGGGCATCTGGAGGGCCTTGCGCAGGGGTTCAAGCGGGTAGGACTTGACCTCGATGCCGGCGCGGTAGGGGGCCTGGAAGAGGCGCGGGTTAGTGGAGGTGACGCAGTTCCAACGCAGGGTGTACAGGTAGGCGGAGAAGAGCTTGGGATCGTCGAAGCCGCGGGAGGCGATGTCGTCCCAGGTGGAGTCCCCGAGGGGCCGGGCGCCGACTTCGCGTTCCCACAGGATAGCTTGACCAGGGTGTCGTCGTCGAGGCGAGGCGGCGGTACAACCTCTTCCACCAGGTACTGGCGGGACCGGACGTGTACGATCTGGCCGGATTCGAGGTTCATGGGTGGCACGGTAGCAGGCTGGATTCTTTTCCTCGACCTCTACGTGGGGCGGTGGGTGTTGGCCCTCTTTGGCCCGCTTGGTGCAGCTGAGGATGTGCGGCCTCTCAGGCCACTCGGACGTCCGCAGGCCCTGCTGCGTCTGCGCCGCGAGAGCCCATGCTGCTGCTCGGCATCATGGGGACTGGCAGCCTGCCGGAACTGCCCCAGGAGCTGCCCCAAAGAAAAGGCAGGTCTCCGACAGCACGCACTGCGCCAGGGACACCCCGGCCAGGGCCAGGCCGACGGTGATCGGTGGGTGGGCATGGACCACCGCGCCCACGTCGGCGCGCTCCACGTAGCACAGCTCGTGCATCAGGAAC
>JBBRLA010000592.1:0-5511 GCA_038231615.1 Polyangia bacterium
GCACCCACTGGTTCCGTGTCGGCTACCAGAACGGCAGGCTGGAAGAGTGCGACACCTTTGCCCCGCAAGCCCCCTGATTCCGCGCTACATTTTATAAATAGGAGTCTGCCATGTCACCCCGATGGTCCTGCCTTGTGCTGCTGCTGGTGTCGCCGTTCTTTCTGGCCTGCAACAGCGTCCTCGGCCTGGGTCAGGATGACGGCGGCAACGGGGGCGACGGCGGAACCTCCGACGCCTTCCCGAACGGCACTCGCTGCACCGGCCTTCAGTGCCAGGTGCAGAACTGCCAGGGCAAAGGGACCGGCACCACCTCCCTTTCCGGGGAGGTCAACATCCCCGCGGGCAACCTGCCCCTGTACAACGCCACGGTCTACGTCCCCAACGCCGCGGTCGCCGACATTACCGACGGGCCTTCCTGCGATCGCTGCGACGACGCGCTTTCGGGGAGCCCGGTCACCCTGGCCCATACCGATGTCACCGGCCACTTCACCCTGAAGGACGTGCCAGTCGGCAAGGACATCCCGCTGGTGATCAGTGTAGGGAAGTGGCGCCGGCAGATCACCATCCCCGAGGTGCCGGCCTGCATCGATACCCCGCTGGATCCTGTGGCGACCCGCCTGCCCAAGAACCAGGCCGAGGGGCACCTCCCGCGGATCGCCCTGACCACCGGCGGGTTCGACGCCATCGAGTGCCTTCTGCGCAAGCTCGGCATCGATCCCATGGAGTTCACGCCAGAGGCGGACGGGGGGCGCGTAAACCTGTTCACCGGGCACGGCGGCACCGATGCCTATGACAAGCGCCTCAACCACGGGGCACCGTTCACCGTGGCCTCGGATACCTCGGGCAAGAGCGACGGCTGGTGGTCGAACCTGAGCAATCTGAAGAAATACGACATCCTGGTGCTCTCCTGCGAGGGGCATCAGTTTCTGGAGGAGAAAAGCGCCTCGGCCCGCGCCGCCCTGCAAAGCTTCATCGACCTGGGCGGGCGGGCGTTCGCGTCCCACTGGCACAACGCGTGGATCCAGGGTGGGCCGGCGCCGCTGTCCACGGTGGCCACGTTCTATTCGCAGGACCAGTCGCAGAACTTCAGTTCCGCCGACACCACCATCGACCAGTCCTTCGACAAGGGCCAGGCGCTGGCGACGTGGCTGCACAACGTCGGCGGCTCGCCGCAGTTGGGCAGCCTGACGATCAAGAACGCCCGCAACACAGTGCACAGCATCGACGGATCGCTGACCCAGCGCTTCGTCTACTACAACGACCCCAACCGCGGCGGGGCCGCCGAGGCCCAGTACTTCACATTCAACGCCCCGGTGGGCGCGGCGGCGGGGGCGCAGTGCGGTCGCATGGTGTTTACCGACATGCACGTCAGCGGGAACGACGCCAACGCACCCGATCCCAAGCTGGACATCTCCAACCCCCAGCACCCGTTCCCGAACGGCTGCGTGACCACCGAACTGTCGGCACAGGAGAAGGCGCTGATCTTCCTGCTCTTCGATCTGTCGGGCTGCGTTCAGCCGATTCTGGGATAGGCCGTCGTGCACTCGGAACACGCCGGTCAGGCGGGCAGGAGGCCGCGCTGGAAAAGAGCGAGCTGGTGCTGGTGGGTCTGGCTGATGCCCACCATCAGCGAGGTGGGCGGACTGGGCCGGATTTCGGGGAACACGCGGGAGCGGAAGGACATCCGCAAGGGGTGCAGGACTCCAAGCGGGCTTTGCGCCGAGACAATCTGCGGCTTTTGTCTGGCGATCTGGCCAAAAATCGCCAGCACCTGAGCAATGGAGGCCACCTGCTCTCCACTGAAGATTTTCAGCACTTCTTGCGCCCGCCCGCGCTCCTGCGCCAGGGACTGCATCCGCGCCAGGCAGCGGAGCACGGCCTGGGCGCAATCGGCGACGTAAAGATAGTCGCGGATGCTGTCGAGGGGGACGTACAGATGCACCGGTCGTCGGTACAGGATGCAGCGCGAGAGGTGCGAGATCAGCCCCTGGGCCTTCTTCAGGTTCTGCCCCGGACCATACAGGCTGCTGATCCTGCAGGTGAGCAGGGAAAGGTCCTTTCGCGTCCCGGCGAAGGATCGGGCGATGGCCTCCTGCCGCAGCTTGGCGGCGCCGTAGTCCGAGATCGGCAGGCAAGGAGATTCCTCGGTCAGAGGATCGGCAGGGCTTTTCCCATACACCGCCCCGGCGGAGCTGGCCCACACCAGGCTCCCCGGAGGCCCGTCGTGCCCGGGGGGCAGGTGGGCATCCAGGGTGGCCAGGAAATATTCCCAGATCTCGGTGTCGCCGGCCAGGGTCCGCGCGGGGCTGGCGATGTTGCCCAGCCCGGCGGCCCAGAGGATGGCGAAGGAACGGTGGCCGCCGGTCTTGACCTGGTCGGCGAAGGCCCGCAGCGCCTGGTCCAGCTGCCGCCGCAAGACCGGCGGTTCGAGCCACGAAAACCTGGGCACCACGCACGGCCACAAGGTGGCCCCGGGCCCGGGCCCAGGGAAGACCTGGGGCATTTGCTTCACCACGTGAGACCCGAGCAGCCCGCCTGCGCCCACCACCCAGAAAAGGCTCATCTAGGGCTTCGCTTCCAAGAGCGGCAACCGGGGCGGCGTGCGGCCCCCGCTAGCGGGTTTGGACACGATCAGGTAAAGCGGCTTGCCCATGGCCATGTTCACCACCACGCCCAGGTACTCCGCCAGCACCGCCAGCGAGAAGAGGATCACGCCGCAAAAGAGGCACAGCACGATGATCAGCGAGGTCCAGCCCTGCACGGGAATCCGGGAGTGCAACTTCTCAAAAATGGCGTAGAAGCTGATCCCCACCCCGACCAGGATCGAGATGCCGCCAAGCAGCGCGATCAGTCGCAGGGGCTTGGTGCCCGAGGCGATGAGGAGGCGCCAGAAGTGGGACAAGAGCTTGGCGTAGGTGTAACCCGAGGGCCGCCCCCGTTCGTCGCGCAGGTCCACCGGGCAGTGCGCAGCCCGGGCCACCACCCAGGACAGGGCCACGTCCAGGTAGACGTTGTTCGCGCAGTAGGCGGCCAGGCTCCTGGCGATCTCGCCGTCGATCAGGCGGAAGCTGTGGAAGGGGCCGATGGAGCGATCCCCAGCCAGGTTGAAGAAGAGGCCCTTGGCCAGGCGGCTGAAGAGGTTGCGCAGGGGGCCGTGAGGCGCGGGGTTCTGCGGTCGCGCGTAGACCAGTTGCACCTCTTCTTTCAGTGCCTGGGAAAGGAGCCGCCCGATGTCCGCGGGATTGTGCTGGCCGTCCTCGTCCAGGGTGACCACCCAGTCCGCGGTGGTGCTGGCCATCCCCGCCAGGGTGGCCGCGTGCTGCCCATAGTTGCGGGAAAGCCAGATCAGCCGCACGAAGGGATGGCGCTCGGCGAGGCCGCGCATCACCTCGTCGGAGCTGTCGATGGAGCCGTCGTGGACCAGAATGGTCTCCACCACCTGGAACGACGCGCCCGATGGCATCTTTTGCACCTCGGTCAGCCGGGCAATCTCACCCAGGAGCGACGACAGGACATGCTGTCCCTGGTACACCGGTACCACGACGGCGACGCGATAAATCTGGTTCTCCATCCAGGCCTTCCTGCTGTCCTACAAGGGGGGTGCTTCACGCAAGTCGTGTACCTGCCACCATCCGCCGATCGTAGCCGTTTTGTGCCCAGCCGGTCAATCCGAAGGGCCGCGCAAAAGGACCACCGCGACCGGGTCTTCATCATAGGCCACCCGCCAGCCTGGTTGGCCGCGCAGCCAGTGCAGCAGCGCGGCGCCCTTGCCCCGGCGCTGCAGCACCGCCAGCCGCAGGTCATAGGTGCGGACCAGGCCCGCGAACTCTTGCGGTCGGGCATAGATCGACAGGAGCTGCTGAAACATCGACTCGGGGTAGACCGTGGTGGCGCGGCCGTCGATGAACACCCGCTCTTCCGGGTACACCCACATGAGATAGCCGCCGAAGTTGTAGCTGTTGAACATCGGTCCGGGGGGGCGCTCTCGTTGCAAGAAGGCGACGGCCTTTGTCGGGAAGCGCTCGGGGGCGAACCCGAAGCCGAACTTCCGAGAGGACGCCGCCACCGCGCCGCAAAAGACGGTCACGCACAGGGTGCCGCAAAGCACCCGGTCAAGGCGGGTCCCCAGCCAGCCGGCGGCGAGTCGCTGGGTCCAGGGCAAGGTGACCGCCAGAGATACCAGCACGGCCAGCGGTGCCATGCGCACGTGGTACACGGTGGCCAGGCCGAAGACCCCGTGCACAAGTGCGTCGAAGCGCACCTTTTCGCCACGGCGGTGGCGCATCACGATGGCCACGATTCCCACGAGCCACAGGACGATGAAGAAGACGTGCTCGGTGCCGCCCCCGGAGATGGCGCCAAAGAGCGGCGACCACTCCCGGATCAGGTCGCGGGTGATGCCAGTGGCGTTGTACAGCATCAGCACCCGCCAGCCGAAGGGACCCACCACCGTAGCGGCGATGGCGACGGCCACGAAAAAGAGAAGCCGCCGGGAAGGCCGCGCAAGGAAGAGCAGGCCGCAAAGGGCGATGCAGTAGGGCGTCCCGGCGTGGAGCTGGGTCCACAGGACCGCGATGGGTGCGATGAAGCGCAGGCGGTGGCGAAGCAGGCCCTGTGCCGGGGGAGACGGGTCACGCCATTCGCGCATCACCAGCAGCAGCGTCACCGCGAAGAGGAGGTTGGAGAAGAGTTGCGCTCGCAGCGCCACCCACTCCCGCAGGTAGGCTGCGCAGGCGACAAAGAAGACCGGGGAGAGGCCCGCCATGATTGCGCGGCGGCCGGCGAGGCGCCCGACCCCCAAGAGGGTCAGCCCGAAGGTCAGCGCCTGCAAGAGCCCGAGCCCCACGTAGCCTCCGGCCCGCACGGTGACGTAAAAGAGGATCTCCGTCAGCCAGTGCTGGTTGATCCACGGCTCTTTCGAGGTGTAGGAGAAGGGATCGTGAAGGGGGAACGAGTGGGTCTTCAGCAGGTACGCGCCGGAGCGCAGATACCAGCCGGTGTCCGGCTCGGTGATGACGGTCAGCGCGCTGGCGGCGACACAGAGCAAAAGGACGAGGTGAAAAAGGCTTTCGCGCCATCCGCAGCTTGGGTCATCACCATTGCCATGTGGAGACGATACCGAGGCCACGCCTCACGATATACTCAAACACTTTTCAAAAGCGGAGTTTTTCCTCCTTGAGCTTGAGCTTGAGGATCGAGGTGGGATTTTTTGGGGTGAAGCCGTTGGGAAACCGGAAGACGCGAGACTGCCGGCCCGGCAGTGTTAGGATGCGCCATGTTTCATCCGCGAGGGTCGCGGCCCGCGCTGGCAGGCAGGCCCATGTTCCGTGCGCTCCTGTTGTGCCTGGGGCTCCTGTTGTGCGCCCCGGCGCTGGCGGTGGATCGTTATCAAGTCTCGCTGCTCACCATGTCCCCCGGCTCGGACCTTTTCGCCCGCTTCGGCCACACCGCCCTGGCCATCGAGGACCGGCGGGACGGCACCGAGGTGGCCTACAACTACGGCACCTTCGA
>JBBRLA010000593.1:0-5509 GCA_038231615.1 Polyangia bacterium
CAGCCGCCGCGGCACAAGGAGAGTCTGGCGTGCAGGAGTGACATGGCCGCTTTTGACCGGCCTGCCATTTTGGCAAAAGTCCCTCAGACCCGCGAAATGGCGCTCTGCCAGCGGTCTTTCAGGGCCTTTTTCTGCGGCTCGGGCATCTCCGGCGTGAAGCGGCGATCCACCTCCCAGGTCTTCTCCACCTCCTCGGGGGAGAAGATACCGGCGCCCAGGCCCGCCAGGAGGGCGGCGCCCAGGGCAGTGGTTTCCAGCAGTCGTGGGCGCACCAGGGTCACCCCCAGAAGGTCCGCCTGAAGTTGCATCAGCAGATCGTTCTGCGCTGCCCCCCCGTCCACCTTCAGCGTCGTGAGGCGCACCCCGGCGTCGGCCTCCATTGCGCCCAGGAGATCGCAGTTCTGCAGGGCGATTCCCTCCAGCACGGCACGGGCGATGTGGGCGCGCGTGGTCCCCCGGGTCAGCCCGGTCAAAATGCCCCGCGCCTCCGGCCGCCAGTGGGGAGCGCCCAGGCCCGCCAGCGCCGGCACGGCGACCACCCCGCCGGAGTCCGGCACGGATCGCGCCAGCCCCTCGATCTCCGAGGCGCTTGAGATGATCCCCAGGCCGTCGCGCAGCCACTGCACCATCGCCCCGGCGACGAAGGCGCTGCCTTCCAGGGCGTAGCGAATCTCGGGGGCGGGGGCGCCCTTCATGGTTCGTTGCCAGGCGACGGTGGTGACTAGCCCGTGGTCGGAAGTGACCGCCTGATCGCCGGTGTTCATGAGGAGAAAGGCGCCGGTGCCATAGGTGCACTTGGCCTCGCCGCGACGGAAGCAGAGCTGGCCGAAGAGGGCCGCCTGCTGGTCCCCGGCGATGCCGGCGATGGGGATGCCGTCGGGGAGCCCGGGGACCGATTGGGTGGTCCCGAAGAGCCCTTGCGAGGGCAGGACGTGGGGCAGCATGTTCCGCGGCACCTCGAAGAAGGCGCACAGCTCGTCGGTGAACTCCAGGCGGTGCAGGTCGAAGAGCAGGGTCCGCGAGGCGTTGGACACGTCGGTCACATGGCTCTTGCCGTGGGTCAGGCGGTAGGTCAAAAAGGTGTCCACGGTGCCGAAGAGCGCCTGGCCCTGGGCGGCTTTCTCCCGCAGGCCGGCGACGTTGTGCAGCAGCCACTGCAACTTGGTACCGGAGAAGTAGGGGTCCAGGAGCAGTCCGGTGTGCTGCCGGATGAAGGGCTCGTGGCCCTGCTCCCGCAGGCGCTGGCACAGGTCGGCGGTGCGCCGGTCCTGCCACACGATGGCGTTGTGCAGGGGCCGCCCGTCGCGGTCGAAGCACAGGGTGGTCTCGCGCT
This sequence comes from Polyangia bacterium, assembly GCA_038231615.1. GTDB lineage: Bacteria > Myxococcota_A > Polyangia > Palsa-1104 > JAEUJZ01 > JBBRLA01. The sequence goes on from JBBRLA010000593.1 coordinate 1,334, forward strand.
GGTTGGTGATGCCGATGGCGGCGATCTGATCGGGCTCTATGGCGGCCCGCTCCAGCGCCTCGCGGAGGGCCGCGGTGACGGAGGCCCAGATGGCCTCGGGATCGTGCTCGACCCAGCCGGGCCGTGGGTAGATCTGGGGGAACTCGCGGTAGCCGCGGGCCCGGACCGTCAGGCCGGTGTCCAGAATCAGCACGGTGGTGCCGGTGGTGCCCTGATCGATGGCGACGACGTATCGAGTCATGGATCTGTAATAGCAGACCCGCCGCCGCCGGTCGAGGCGCCAGCGTGAGCGAATGCACGTAGGGAGATGGGAAAGATTCAGAGTCAGAATTAAACCGCGCGAGTAACTGGGCCCACGCGTCCCGGCGAATGCCGGGACGTGGGGAGGTGGGGGGAGGCTCGGCGAGCTTGCTCGACGTGGGCCCACGCGCCCCGGCGAATGCCGGGGCGTGGGGAGGGGGACGGGAACGTCCCCCCCTGATAGACGAGAAAGGGCGGTCTTACCAGTAAAGCTGGGCGGTGGCGTTGCCGGAGAACTGGTTCACATCGTCCACCCGGTAGCGGCGGCCGGTCTGGTTGATGACCGCGCGGTAGGCCGGGTTCCAGTCGGCGGGGCAGTTCTGGTCCACCCGGGAGGCATTGCACGTCGCCGGCCGGTTGCTGTAGTTGGTGGTGCCGGCGTCGTCGGCGGTGATGACGTGCCCCTGATCGCGCAGGTAGTTGCCCGAAAGCCGCAGACGGAAGTGGCGGTACAGTTCGGCGGTGATCCCCAGCTCGCCGCTGAAGCTCAGATAGTCCTGGATGATCGTGAGCCCGCTGTAGGGGTGCTGGTAGTAGGGGCTGGCATCCTGCAACCGCGCGCGGCCGTACCCCGGGATGCTGTTTCCGTTGATCGGCGCCCGGCAGGCCGGGTTGAAGGTGCCCTGGGTGACGCCCTTGTTCAGCTTCACGTCGGGGCGGGCCCCGGCGTCGCTGAAGTTGAACGGCGGGGGGAGTGCCGTCGCATCGTCGCAGACAAGCGCGCTTGAGGAGGCGAAGAGTTCCCATGCTTCAGAATATCCGCGACCCAGGAAGTGGACGTTGATCGCGCCGCGGAAATCGAGCACCAGGCGGTGTCCCTTGTCCTTGTTCTCCAGAGGGGTCGCCTCAAAGCCGAACTTCAGGCCGGCCTGCTGCTGCGGGGCGGCGCGGCGCTGGGCGAAGCCGTAGTCGACCCAGGGCGAGCCGTCGCCGGTGCGGGCGATGGGGATCATGTACCACAGGCCGAAGTAGGGATCGATGTAGCGGAAGCGGTGGGAGATGGCGGTGCGCACGATCACCCGGTGCAGGCCCTCGGACACGCCGTTCCAGCCGCGTTGGGCGTTGCCGCCGGTGTCCGTGTCGGACTGGGTGACCAGGGGCGAATTCGCCGGCAGCCGCAGGCGGGTGTTGTCGTACTGCATGATCGTCCCGATGGAGATCTGCCCCTCGAGCCCGATGACCCAGGTGGGCTTGGTCGGGTCGCGGCGCTGGGACACCGGGGCCCCGGTCAAGGAAAGGTTGATCGTATCCAGGGCATCCAGGCCCCCGCCCCCGCGAAAGGGCGGAGAGAAGATGGTGCTGCCGACCTGGGAGTTCGGATCGATGGGGTAGATGCCGTCGAGGTAGGTCGACGACGAGTTGGCGATGCAGCCGAAGTTGCTGGGGTTGCAGTTGTTCCAGCCCGCCGTGGGGTCCAGGTCGTAGCTCCGCACGTCCTGCAGGACGACGGGCAGTTCGGCGGAAAGCTGTAGGTCCTGAAAGAGGCCGATGTCGGCGCGCACCGAAAGGGTGTGCTTGCGCTCGGTGTAGAGCAGATCGGGCACGGTCTGGGTGCGGCCCAGGGTACCGCCGGAATGAGACAACAGGTCGGCCATGGTCTGCGGGGCCTGGAAGTAGGGCAGGGACTCGCGGGTGATCGACGCGGTCTTGTAGGAGAAGCCATAGGCGGCCGAGACCTTGAAGCCGAAGGGTTTGCCCGGCTCGAAGGAACTGGCCAGATCGGTGAGTTCGGCAGCGTGTGCTGTCCCCGAACATGCGAGGTATCCCCAGGCGCAGATCGAGGCAGCGAAACAGACTCGCATAGCGAAACAATACCTTTTTACATGGCTTTTCGTCAAGGGTCGCGATGTCGTGTGACGGGCGCGGGCGCATTTTAGGGCGTCATTGCTTACATGCGGGCGGGCGGAGTTTGACAGGGCAAGGGCTATGCCGAGCTATGGCAGTGACAGCGGGGCTGAAGTCCCTGGATTCGGTTAGCGCGTCCAGCCGGTTATCGCTTGTGTTCGAGCAGCGCCCGCAGACGAGTCACCTCGGCCTCCGCGGCCAGCGCACGGGCCTCGGCGCTTTGCCGGGCGGCTTCGGCGCTTTGCCGGGCGGTCTCGGCGCTTTGCCGGGAGGTCTCGGCGCTTTGCCGGGCGGCTTCGGCTTGCTCGTACGCCTGATAGACCTCGGGCATGCGCAACAGGTACCGCCCGGTCCCCGGTTCCACGAAGTGCAGCAGCCCATCCTTGAGCAAAAGGTCCAGGCCCAGCACTTCGGAAGTCAGTGCGCCGCCGGGGTTTTGGGGGATGCGCCGGTATTTCCTGCCATGCAGGCGATAGCCCATCAGCGGGGAGTCCAGATAAGCACCCTCGGCATCATAGAGAAAATACTCAGCAACCTCCAGGTGGGCGTAGAGCGCTTTCTTGGTGCCCAGGTCATTCTCCCACGTCTGACGGGACGCCACCTCCAGCACGAAGGTCGGGCCGCGCCCCTCCTCCCAGATCTTGTACGTGCGCCGCTGGTATTGCTCGACCCCGCGCACTACGCACACGTCCGGGGCAAAGCGGGCATGGGAGTTGCCTTCCTCATAGTAAAAGAGCGTATTCCCGGTAACGTAGACCTGCGTCTGCTCCCGGAAGTGGTGCAGAAGCGTCCCGATCGCACTGATCATCTCGTCGCGGTTCTGGTCGGTGTCGGCCATGGGCTCCCCATCCGATTCAGGGTAGAATAAGGGTATTTCTGAGGCGATTGCTGCGTTCATGGTGATCCTCTGATAGGAGCATAAGGGGTCCAATCCCGGGTGACAAGAAGCGGGGCGCTTGGACCTATGCCGGCAGGCGGCGGCCCGGCATCGATGCGAAGAACTGCGGCGGCAGGGTGCGGGGGTCCCGGTAGGTCCCGCAGATCCGGTCCCAGAGGCTGAAGAACTGCCCATAGTTGTACTTGTTGAACCAGTGATGCGCCGTGTGGCAGCCGGTGTTGTTGACGAAGCCGTAGGGCACCCAGTTGATGCGATCGTGGATCAGCACCGCCCACAGCGTCACCAGGGTGACGGAGGCGTGGTAGACCCACACGTGCAGCGGGAAGAGGTAGGCACACAGGTGGTGCGGGAACGCCTGGGCGAAGGAGTCCAGCGGGTGGAAAGCCACCCCCGCGATGGGCGTCGGGATGCGGAACTGGTGGTGCTTGACGTGCAGCGTCCGATAGAAGAAGCGCAGGTGCAGGCCCCGGTGAATCCAGTAGATCAGGGTCTCGGTGATCACCAGCACCAGAAGGATGCTGCAAAGCGTGTAGAACCAGCCGTGCTCGCGGAAGCTGAAGTAGATCTTGCTGCGCCCGGTGATGATGCCGATCTCGATCGGCAGCATGAGCAGTCCATTGCCTAATAGCGAATAGAACGCGTAAAGCACTGAGCGACGCAGTTCCGGGCCGTTGGGTCGGTAGTCGGGGACGAAGCGGGCGCGTTTCCACACGAAGAAGACGAAGTAGCTCAGCCCGGCCAGGGTGAAGAAGAGCAACGACGCGGCGATCACCATGAAAACATAGAGGCCGGCCCAGCCGTACCGCTCATACAGGTCCTTGAAGAACATTCGCGCGTGCTCCCTTCCCTCGGTCAGCCGGTAGCCGCCGGTGGCCAGTAGCTGGTTTGGGCCCCATCGTAGTCAGGCCCGCGCAAAATACAATCGCCTTTTCCCACAGGCTTGACCGCGCCCGTTGGGGGTGGCAAGAAGGAGCATGTCATTCTCCTCCGGCTCGGGGCGCACCCCGCCGTCCTCGCTCTTCATCCTGGGCTTCGAGGGTCAGACCGCCCCGCCCGCGATCCTCGATCGCCTGCGCCAGGACGCCCTTTTTGGGGTCATCCTTTTTTCGCGCAACTTCGAGGGCCCGCAAAAC
>JBBRLA010000594.1:0-5506 GCA_038231615.1 Polyangia bacterium
CGACGCAGATTATCCGGGTCGGGACCGGCTCACCGAAGCTTCCGAAGAAGGACCCGCCGCCATCGCACCACATTCCCGCGATCCCCCCGTCCGACAAGCCCTTCTTCTACCTCGTCAAGTAGGGTTCTGGAGCGCAGAAAGCCGCGCCGCCTGTGCTTCCACGTCCTTTGTGGCCTCATCGGGGGTTCCGCCGTAACCACGAAGGACGATGGGGTCACCGTCCTTATCGAGCTCATCGGAGATGGCGATTGCCTCGACCCTGCCGTCCGCGAGTTTGCGGGTCCTGATGTCGTTCAGCGTTGCCAAAAGGGCCTCCTTGTCCGGGATGTGGCGAGAAAGGGCGGGAAGCGGCGGTCGATCAAGCAATCAGAGGTTCTTGGCGATCGGGGTACCGGTGCCAACATCACGGCTGCCGGTCTTGACCGGGGCCGCCGGTGCGGTCGCGCCCTTCTGCGCGAGCCACTGCGCCGTCCGGCTGAAGTCGGCAAAACGGGTCAGCTTTCCACTGGAGCCCAGGAACACCATGGCCACGTCTCTCGTCTTGCCGCCCGCCTCGGAAAGCCGCGCCGCGATCGCCATGCAGTATCCGGCCAGGTCGTTGTACCCGGTCTTGCCTCCGAGCACCTCGTGCTTCCCGGCACGAACCAGCACGTCCGTGTTGTTGTACTCGATGGGCCCTCGCCCTCGCCCGGCCACAGGATGCGCCACGTAATGAGGGGTCTGGCAGATCCGCGCGATCAGGGGGTCGGACAGGGCCGCCTTCAACATCCTGGCGACCTCCAGCGGCGTGGATACGTTGCGATGATCGAGGCCCGTCGGATCGCCGAAGGTGGTCACCTTCAGGCCCAGTTCCCTGGCCTTCGAGTTCATCGCCGCGGTCAGCCGCTCTGGTGAAAGTCCAACTGCCCGGCCCAGGGCCGGCACCGCCCGGTTGTCCGATGCCATCAACGCCGCATGAAGCAGGTCGTCATTGGTGAAGATCATCCCCACCGGCAGGCGCGAACGCGCCCCCCGGAGGGCGATGCGACGATCTTCCTCGATGATCTCGGTCTGCCCGTTGAGGTCCAGCTTTCGATCGAGCACCACCATCATTGCCATCAGCTTGGAAATCGAGGCGATGGGCCGAACAGCATCGGGGTTCTTCTGGAAGAGCGGCGGCCCGTCGTTCTTCAGGTCGATGACCACCGCTGCCTGCGCCTGGATGTTGGGGAGACCCCCGCGGGTCAACGCCGGCAGGGCCCGTTCCATCGTGGAGTACCGCCGCCCCTTGACCTTCGCTCGCCGGAGGTGTTGCGGCACGGGGGTCGCTGCCCGCGTCAAGGCCCCCACCACCTGTGGGCGCGCCTCCGCCGAGGAGGCGAACCAGCCTAAATAGACACCAAGCAGCGAAGCTGCCAATCCAATTCTTTGCATCGATAGTAGTATCGGGCAGTTCGCTGAGAGCGGGCAAATTTTTCCGGCTGCTTCGTCTGAAGTCCCGCGGTCTACCTGCTCCAACCCCGGCGTCGCCCGAGGAGCAGGAGGAGCACAAGCAGTCCCCCGAAGACTGCTCCATTGGCCGCCGCGCCGGCGCTGCCGGGGCTGGCGCTACACCCACGCTTGGTCGTCGTGTCAGGGTCCCCCGGGGCCACGCCCATGTCCGGCGGCGGCGCCACCACTCCGTCGAACTCACAGGTCCCATCCCAGGTCACGCAGCGCGAGTTCGTCGGGCATTTGATGAACTGGCAAGGATCATCCACGCAATTGCCAAACTGGCACTCCGACGGCTTCTTGCACTGATCCTTGATCGGCCGATCGGTCGGGCACAGCGGGTCCGCTTCGCAGCGTCGGGTGTCGGGGTTGCATACGAAGCCGGCGATACAGGCGGCAGGACACTTGTCGGCGATGCACGAGCCCATCTCGCAGCGCGTGCCGTTCGGACAGCGCTTCTTGCATGACGATATGCACCGCCCAGGCTGCACTCCATCGGTGAAACAGTAAAGACCCGGGCCGCAGCTTACCGCATCGCAAGGGTTCTGCGCGCACTGCCCCCGGATGCAGGCCTGCCCGCTCGGGCAGCCGTTGCTGTAGCAGGAGTCATCGCACTGCGTCATCGTCTCGCCGAAGACAACGCCCAGGATGTCCCCGATGGCCTTGTTCAGATCATCGAGATTGTCGGCCTTGTAGAACTTGCGATCGCGACCTACGGCCGGGTGACCGCCGGCCACGGCCATCTGGTCCATCGCATCCGCCGCAGCCGCGGGCAACGTTCCAAAACCCACGACGAAGGTGGTGATCGAGGGGTCCTGCATGTTCGCCGCCCGAAGCGCCGCGACGGTGGCCGCGGGCGGGTTGCTGTCCGAGCAGTTGGGCCCGCCATCGGTAATGAGCAGAAAGAACTGCCCGCGGGCCTTGTCCTGCACGATCTTTTCGCCTCGCAGGCTGTTGATCGTCTCGGAGGTCGGTGTCGCCGAGTCAGGCCGTGCCGCTTTGATGGACGAGAGGATCATCATGCTGGTGCTGTAGTCGGGCGCTACGATAAGCCGACCCGGTCCACAGTTGGAATCGCTGGCGAACATCGACAAGCCGATGGGGAGTTGCCCGTCGTACTGCATCAAGAGCTGCTGGATGGCCTTCCCCGCCAGCTCCCATTTGCTGCCCCCCGGTGGCGGGGCGCTGTTGTCCGGGGCTTCGGCCATGGACCCCGACTTGTCCAGCACGATGACCAAGTTGGGACACCGCGCTGCCAGCGAAGGTCGAGGAGCCATGACGAAGAAGAGCAGAGCAGCCAGGAAAAGAACAGGAGAACGGCGCAGCATCGTCGCACCCTCCAGTACGTAGTTGACGGAAGTGTGTCATTTCGAAGACCGCAGGGGAAGTGAGATCGCGGGGTCCCGCGCCTGACGGGCCAGGGCCGGAGTCAGTTGACGCGGAAGGCGTAGTCGATCTTCATCGGTTCGCCGCGGAAGCGCGGGAACGACGCGGTCTTGATCTGTGACTTGATGCACAGGCCGATGGCCGCCTTGTCGAAGGGCGGCGCCAGGATGATCTGGGTGAACTTTCCCTCGCCGTTCAGCGCCAGTTGCACCCGGACCGTCCCACCCAGTTCCTCGAACTCCACATAGCAATCGTGGATCTTGTCCTGCACCGGAGCCAGCGAGCCTTCCACCTGCTTGGAGGTGAGGTGCTCCGGCAAAAGTGCGTTCTGGCTGGCCACGACCATCTCGGCCTGGGACAGTTCTTCGTCCCCCTTCTTCGGGCAACTCTTGTCGGGCGCCACCTTGACCGCGGCTACCGACGCCGGCGCCGAGGCGATCACCTGGCCGGTGCAGCGATCGTAGACGCGATGCGCCACCGAGACGATCGATACTCCCTTGTAGGTCCCACCGGCAGGCCCGGAGGTCTCCTCGCCAAAGGGAGTGCCGACGCGGAAGACGTGCTGCACCCGCAGCCGCGGTACCACCCGTTCCAGGAACCGGTCGGCGCGGACCTTGGTATCCATGGGAAGCTGGTGGCTGTCCAGCAGCACGCCAATCGCCCTTCCGGCGACCACCCGCTGTGGCGGTCGGGTCGAGACATATCGCACCTCGCCCGCGACGACAGGCGGAGATACGCAGGCCAGACACCCGGAGACCTCCATGTCGATCTCCTTGGCCGAGGCGTCATAGGGCGTGGTATCGGGCACCGAGTCGGAGACCGCGACGAACGTATGCCGGCGAAGATGCTCCAGCAAGAAACCCCGTACACCCTCGCACTGACGCCTGGGCACATCGGCCTTGGCGTCACAATGCCCGTACAGAGGCTCCAGCATCGTCGCCAGGTCAGTCGCCGGAATGGCGTCTTTCAGGAGATCCTCGAAAGACTGCACCGGCTGCGGCGGCCGATCCTTCATCGCCGGATCGCCGGGCTTTTGCGCAAAGGGATCTGCCACCACCTCCCCGGCCTCTCCTTGGGCCTTGCCGGAAGACTTGTCCGCGGCCTGGCTCGTCTTCACTCCCGCAGGGGCCTTGGTTGCCGCCGCCTTCACTGGCGCAGCCTCGACGGCGCTAAGCAGGGGAGCACCCAACTGCATGACGATCAGAGCCAGGATCGTCGCCCGCCCAAAGGATGACAATGACGATGCGGGGCCGCCGATGAACCGGCGAAGAACAACAAGAGCCGGATTGCGCTTGAGCATGGCCGACCTTGTGTACCACCCCGAAGCTCCAGTTTCAACACTCCTGCGCGGACTCTATTCTCCTCGGACGATCGACGCGGCGCCAATCTGCTGACGCAACGCTTCATACGCCCGTTCGACCTCCGTCGCATCCTTACCCTCGACGGTAATTTTCACCCGATGCCCGTCCTCCGCCGGGGTCCACAAGGGGTAGCTGCCGATCGAGACGCCAGGATGAGCGGCGACGGTCGCGTCCATGTGGTCGGCGATGTCCGCCTCGTCCTGGCTCACGAAGAGCTGCCGCAGATGGAAGGGCGGGACGCGAAACCGCTCTCGGATGGCCAGGAACTTCCGCCGAAAGACCTCGGGGACGCCGGGCAACACGTAGACGTTGCGCACCAGCAGCACCGGCCAGTGCAGGTTGTCGGCGGTGACCAGAGAGGACCCCAGCGGCACATCGGCCATGCGCAGATTTCTCTCGGGCAGCGGCAGCCCCCGGGACTCGAAATACGCGCGGATCATCCGTTCCAGCACGGCGTGGCGCTGGATGCGCATGTCAAAGGCCCGCGCCACCCCCTCGATGGTCACGTCGTCATGCGTCGGCCCCACCCCGCCGGAGGTGAAAACATAGTCCCAGCGCCCCGAAAGTCGCCTGACGGAAGCAGAAATTTCGTCGAGGACATCGGTGACGACGACGATCTCGCGCAGCGAGACCCCAAGCGCGCGCAGTTCGGCGATGAGAAAGGGTGTATTGGTATCGACCGTCTTACCCGAGAGAATCTCGTCGCCGATCACGACCAGCCCGGCAGTGGACATGATCGCAGCATACAGGAAAGGCGCTCCCGCCGCCGCCCCGACTTCCCCGACCTCCGCCTCAGCCCGCCACAAAGGTTCAGGCCGGCGAGGGGCCCGTGCCGACGCGGAGCACCGTATCCTGCAGGAACTGGTCGCTCTTCTTCGGATGATCGGTGTTGTAGTGCAGCCCGCGACTCTCCTTGCGGTGCTGCGCGCAGTCGATGATCAGGTTGGCCACCAGCGCCAGGTTGCGCAGTTCCAGCAGGTCGCAGGTGACCTTGAAGTTCCAGTAGTACTCCTGGATCTCCTCTCGAATCAGCTCGATGCGGCGACGCGCCCGCTCCAGGCGCTTGTCCGTTCGGACGATGCCGACATAGTTCCACATCAGCCGGCGGACCTCGTCCCAATTCTGGGTCACCACGACCGCCTCGTCGGGGTCCTGCGCGCCGCCGGTGTACCAGGGCGCTACCTGCGGGGGCCGAACCGGGGTACACTGCCGAGCGTCGGCGGCGGCCCGGCGCCCCATCACCACCCCTTCCAGCAGCGAGTTGGAAGCCAGCCGGCAGGCCCCGTGCA
>JBBRLA010000595.1:0-5506 GCA_038231615.1 Polyangia bacterium
ACGATGAAGTAGCGCAGCATCGCCTCGGTGACCTCGAAGTCGGCGATGACCCCGTCCTTCATCGGCCGCACGGCGACGATGTTGCCCGGCGTCCGGCCGAGCATCTCCTTGGCCTCCTTGCCCACCGCCAGGACTTTCTTGACTCCGTTGGCGCCTCTTTGCACGGCCACGACCGAAGGTTCGTTGGACACGATGCCTTTGCCCTTCACGAAGGTCAGGGTCGTGGCTGTCCCGAGATCGATGGCCAGATCATTTGAGAACAGCCCGTAGACCCAATCAAAAAGCATGTTCGTTTCCTTCACTCGGCCGGGCGCGATCCCGGGCTTCGGTTGGCATTCCTGGCTGCGCCGGAGCGCGCGCGTAGCAAATACTCTACCTATCGAGTACCACACCGAGAGTAGGGAGTTCAAGAAACATTCTCTGGAAGCAGGTTCAGCCGATTCCCATGCTTTCCAGCGTGATTTCGCGAGGTCCGGCGACCGCGTTTTGGGGCCGCCAACCGGGCCGAAGGCTGCCAAGCAGGCCGCAAGGAGATCTTGCCATCCCGTCGGTGGCGGGACATGGGTGTGCAATTCATTCGCACATACCCGTCTGGTTGTGTACCCCGGCAAACAGGCAGTTTTCGGGCCTCTGCTCGAACATTGCATCGGCATTGCATCGGGAGACTAAAAATGTGTGACGTAGATTTCGAATTATTCGGATATAGAAACGATTGCGAGGGTCGGGACCGACTGCGTGCGGGATGACCCGCACTATGCTAGCGTATACCAACGTGATGAAAATCGCATTTCGGTCCATGCTGGCGCTCGTCGCCATGCTGGCCGGCAGTGCCGGCATCGCCCACGGACGCCCCTACCTGGATGCCAGCCACCTCGGACAGCTCAACCGCTATGACGTGGTGCTCTTGTCCGATCCCATCGGGTCGGGACTTCTGCGTCACCAGGCCGTGGGGGTGTTCGACGCCCCGCCCAGGGACGTCTTCCGGGTGGTGACGAGCTACAATCGCTATCGTGAGTACATCCCGCGCATCGACAGCCGGGTGATGTCGCAGAAGAACGACGAGACCTTGGTGCGGGTGGAAGCCGACCTGCCCTGGCCGATGCGCTCGGTATGGGTCGACGCCCGGTACCATCACGACATCCCGTACGCCGAGGCCTACCGCGTCCGGTTCGGCATGGTGCGCGGCAACATGCTGCGCTACGAGGGCTCCTTGCTGATCGAGCCCTTCGGCCCGGGACGTACGACCGTCACATACGAACTGCTGGCCGAGCCGGACACCCGCCTCCCCAAGGCGTGGGTCCAGCGCGCCCTGGGCCATACCGTGTCGAGTTTTGTCCACTACCTTCGCGGGCGGGTCAATACCCTGCAACGACAGGCGGCGGCGAATGCCCAGTCCGCGCTGTCCCCCGCGATCCCGGCCCGCTGATGGGTGTATAAGGGGGCCCGACATGATCGCCGGCGCGATAGATTGGCTCTTGCAGAGCCTGCTCATGGGCGTCGGGAACGGCGCCGTGGGGCGAGCGCTCCTGCCGCTTGGGGCGCGGGGGCCGGCAGAAAATGACCCGCAGCCGCTGCGGGTGGTGGCCATGACCAAGGTTCTGGTGCGCCCCTTGCGTGCCGCCGGTCATGAGGTCCTGGGTCCAGAGGCTCTCACCGGGGGTCAGGTCCCGGACGCCGTATGCGCCGTGATCGGCAAGGAAGAACTGGGCGCTCGCCTGTCGGACTGGGCACAGGCGGTGCGGCCGGGTGGCATGGTGGTCCTTTTGACCCGACGGGGAAAGGTGCCGCGCCCGCGGCTCTGCGCGGCCATGCTCCACGCGGGCCTGGGCGAGGTCACTCAGGCAGGGGCCGGCGCGACCCTGGTCACGGCGGGAAGAGCGGCGCGGCACATCAGGATGTCGGTTGCGATCTGAGCGGCCTCTCACGAGGACCGGAAAAAAACTTGCGCCAGGGCCCGGGCCGTGCGAATCGGTCAGAGTGCCTAGTTCGACATCTGCTTGCAATGTGGGCCGTACCGCGGTCCTCGCCACCTGGCTTTGTGGCATGCTTTCGGGGGCTGCCTTGGCCGACAAGGGCCACGCCTCGCCAGAGCCACGACTTCATCATCAACAGCATCTAATAAGCGCCGCCGCCACCCCCTATGGCTCGGTGGATCTCTATGCGCCCGGAAGCAGCGAGCGGCTCCGCTTCCGCCCCTTCGATGGAAAGGGACGTGCGCGCAAGGATGCCGGGCGGGAACTGAGCCACTTCCTGCGCTGCGCGCATACGGGGCAGGAACACCCGGTGGACCCGCGCCTGGTCCCGGTCCTTTACCGCGTCGGCCGTCATTTCGGCAAGCAGGTGGTGATCTTCTCCGGGTATCGCCCCAAAACACTCTCGACGCGCCCCCACTCCCGTCACCTGACCGCGGCGGCCATCGACTTCAATGTTCCCGGGGTGCGCAACGCGGATCTGGCGGGCTGGCTGCGCCGAGAGTTCCATCCCCTCGGGGTCGGCTATTACCCCGATGGGGCCCACGTTCACCTGGACGTGGATCGGCGCTACGACACCTACTGGGTAAAGCCAGGTTCCGATGCCCTGCCGCTCGGCCAGCGGCTGCTGCACCACCCCAGACGGGGATGATTGCGCGCCGCCAGCTTGGGTGGGTCCTTTTGTGCGGCCTCCTTTCTTGCAGGAGTACGCCTGACAGTACGTCGGTGGCCGCCCAGAGGCCCTTGCGGGTGGCCGCGGCGGCTGACCTGGAGACCACCCTGACCGAACTGGGGCCCCTGTATCGGCGAGATACCGGGCGAGAAGTCGTCTTTTCCTTCGGCTCCTCGGGTCTCCTGGCGCGGCAGATTGCGCAAGGGGCGCCTTACGATCTGTTCTGTGCCGCCAGCGCCGACTATGTCGATGGGCTGGTGAAGCAGGGGCGAATCGACCCGGGTTCCCGGACACCTTATGCCCGGGGTCGACTTTGCCTCCTGAGCCGGCAGGGCGGGCCCAGCCTGGCAGGCCTCGAGGATCTGACCCGTAAGGACGTCGAGCGCATCGCCATCGCCAACCCGGAGCACGCCCCATACGGACGGGCGGCGGTGGCCGCGCTGCGGAGCGCCGGCATCTATGATCAAGTGAAGGACCGCCTGGTGTTCGGGGAGAACGTGCGGCAGGCGATGCAGTATGCCGAGAGCGGCAACGTGGAGGCGGCGCTGGTGGCGTGCTCCCTGGTACCCCGGGGCGCGACCCTGTTGGCGGCAAGACGGCTGGGGCCCGCGGTGGAGCTGCCCGAGGCCCTGCACGGCCCCATTTTGCAGGTGCTGGGGGTCGTCCGTGGTGGAGACGAGGGGGGCGCCCGGCACTTTGTCGCGCTGCTGCTCTCTCCTGCGGGGCGAGACATGCTGCGGCGCCATGGGTTCGGCGAGGCAGACGGGACACCGACCCCGTGAGCAACTTCTGGTTTCCCCTCTTGCTCTCCTTCGAGGTGGCGGCGCTGGCGACGGGGCTGTCCATGGTTTTGGGGATCGCCATGGCGGTCGTCCTTTCCCGCGGACGCTTCCCCGGGCGCGGGCTGCTCGACGCCGCCGTTACTTTGCCGCTGGTCTTGCCGCCAACCGTGCTGGGCTACTATCTTTTGACCCTGCTTTCGCGGCAGAGCCTCTTGGGCCGGGCATTCGAGGCCCTTACGGGAACCCCGCTCACCTTTACCAAGGCGGGGGCCGTGTTGGCGGCAAGCATCCATGCCCTGCCCCTGTTCACCCGATCCGTGCGGGCGGCGCTTCTGGACATCGATCCCGTGCTCTTGCGAGCGGCCCGGTCGCTGGGAGCAGCGGAAGTCCGGGTGCTGTGGACGATCAGCCTGCCCCTGTGCCGGCGGGCCATCGTGGCGGCAATGGTGCTGGCCTTCGCCCGTGCACTGGGGGACTTCGGGGTGACGCTGATGATCGCCGGGGACATTCCCGGGCAGACGCAGACCGCAGCGCTGGCGATCTATGACGCGGTCCAGGCCGGGCGCGACCGGGACGCGGCGGCGCTCTCGGCGGTGCTCTCGGCGCTGGCGCTGGGGGTGCTCTACGTCGCCGGGAGGCTGGGTGAACGTGCAGACTAGCTCGGCCCTCACGGTCGAGGTGACGCTGGTCCGTTCCGGGCTGCGCATCCTGGCGCAACTCCTCGCACCTCCAGGGATGACGGTGCTACTGGGGCCGTCGGGATCGGGCAAGAGCACGATGCTGGACGCCATCGCAGGCCACCTGCGCCCGGTGCATGGACGCATCGCCCTGGGCGGACAGGCAGTCTTCGATGCCGGGCGCATGCTTGACGTGCCACCCCACCGCCGGCGCATCGGCTATGTGCCACAGTCCCAGGCGCTCTTTCCCCACCTGGACGTCCGGGAGAACCTGCGCTACGGGCTCTTTCACCTGCCACGCAAGGACGCGGCCGAGCGGGTGGCGCGGATGGCGGCGGAGATGGGCCTCTCCACTTTGCTCTCTCGACTGCCCGCGTCCCTTTCCGGGGGGGAACGACAGCGGGTGGCGCTCGGTCGCGCGCTGCTCATCGAACCTCGGGCGCTGCTGCTGGACGAACCCCTCTCGGCGGTGGACGCCGCCTCGCGCCGGGGGCTCCTGGAACTCTTGCGGGCCGTGGCAGGGCGTCTCGGCATCCCGGTGTTGCATGTGACTCATAATGAAGAAGAGGCGAACTTCTTTGGGCAGCAGATCCTGCGCTACCGGGAGGCCCCTTCAGAGAGCGGCCTGCGTACCGTGGTCTTGACCCGAGAGGACGATGAAAGCCCACCTGCGGAAAAAGGCGTCACTCCCCCCTCTGATTGACCGGGTAGGCAGGGGGCGGCGTGAGCTGACCATCGCCTTCCGGCGCCGGGGCCGCCGGAGCATCGCCGGCAAGCGGTGCCCCTGCCGCAGCCACCCCCGTCGAAGGCCCGGCAGAGGGCGCCACCACCGAGGGCAGCCGCGCGGCGGCCATGGAGGGCGGCGCGGCCAGCCGAGGCGCGTTGGGGTCCAGTGCGCCAGTGCCGGCGCCGGTGATGCCGTTGCCCCCCGTGATGGTGGAAAGCGACCGGGCCGAAAGCCCGACGCCCTGACCCGCTTCCACGACCGGTGCCGGCGGCGGTGCGGGTTCCTGACTGGGCGTTACATGACTGGGGGCTGGCGGCGGGGTGACCAGAACATGGGCCGGGACGGGAAAAGCCGGCCTTCCCAATGGAAGGCCCGGGACGACGGGCGCGGGGGGAGCGACTGACGGCAGGGCACTCAGCGTCCCGCGGGCGGTCACCCCGACAGGGGGCTCTTTGGAAGGGCGAGCCAGTGGGGCCGCGGCGGTCCCGGTGATGGCGATGCCGATCGAGCCATCGGCCCGCTTGGCCTGTGTCATAGCGCTGACCATCAATTCCAGCGCCCCTTCCCGTTTGAGCAAGTCCGGTGAGGGCCGGAAGCGCAGGTACAGATGAAGCTCCGAGAACGGGAAGGGATCGCGCAATTCGATATACCCCTCCAGGCTGACCTCGCCATCCGGG
>JBBRLA010000596.1:0-5500 GCA_038231615.1 Polyangia bacterium
ACAAGGGCGTCCTTCGAGGCTGTCCTCGCGGAGCCTGGAGGCCATTTTCCCCCCGCTCCCTCTCCGAGTTCTGGGAACTGCGTCTGCCTTCCCTGGGCGACAAGGCAAATTTATGCAACGTTGGGGTAGACTTTGTCCACAGAATCAGGTATGAAATAAATGAGAACAGATCGGAACGAAACGGACCACAAAGAAGCAGAGCAGAAGCTTAGCTGACCCCTCTTTTGGTCCGAACGATGGGGTCCACCTCTGTGGGACGCCTCGGACGGGCTTGTCGAACTGCTCCTGCGGATCAAGCGCAACCTGATCGGAGCTGCATTCGCGGCAGCGACCGGCCAGATGCCAGAACAGGTGCGCGTAGATATGAAATACGGGCGGGCTGTCCTGCGCGAGGCGAAGCAGGCGCTACGGGCCGGAACGGTACGCTACGTCGCGTTCATCGCCGCGCGCTAGCACAAAGGACGACGGCATTAACGTCGATCGCCCAGAGCCCGGAGCAATTCGTCCCGGCCGGTCATCCCGACCTTCTTCCACAAAAGCTTTCCGTCAGGACTGACGAGAAGATAGGCAGGATCGCTGCGCACGCCGAACCGATCGGCGATCTTCAGCGCATCGGGGAAGTATTCGACGTGCTGCGGATCGATGCGGTGGCCGAGCAGGAGCCGCACCGGAACGGTCGCCGCGCCCAGTGTGTCAATGACCTTGGCATCAGCCAGCAGACCGCCGGCCTCGTGGGCACTGCAAAGTCAACCATAGTTCCAGACATAGACGAAGAGCGGCTTACCGCTCTCCCGTGACAGCTTTTCTGCTTCCGCGAACGACGTCGCCCAGGGAATCGTCTTCTGACCGGGCAGATGACGCTCCGGCGCTACCAGCCCCGCCTTCAGAAACTCCGCGAGGTCTGCCGGGGCCACGTAGCGGGTCACGCGATTGACAATCTTGCCATCGGCGGTCAGTAGAAAGAGATCGGGGCTCGACACCACGCCGTAGCGACCGGCCAGATCTTCATCGATGGTGATGTCCACCTTGACGGCGATGTACTCGCGCAGCAGGCGGGCCACGGCGGGGTCTGGATAGGACGCGGCTTCCAGCCGCGCGCAGGCCACTCAACCAGGGACCGTGAACTCGACGAAGATGGGCCTGTGTTCCGCTCCCGCCTTCGCCTGGGCCGTCGCGAAGGAAGGTTGCCACGCGACTTGCGCAGGCGCCGCGGCCTGGACAAAAGGACTCGCCACCCGGACAGGAGTCGGGGCCGGACAAGCGGAGAGGACCCCGCAAAGCAGCACCCCGGCAAGGGAGACGCCGCGACGAGAAGAAAGTTCGGACATGGAAGACATGTATACCATCCGCATGACGGCGAAGGCTGAGCGTAATCTCTTCCGTCCGAAATTCGCGCACGATCTGGCAAGACTTTGCAGCGGTCGCAGACCAACCCCTACCCCACGGGATTGATCACCGTCGGCCGCGCTCCGTATCTGGATCGACGAGATGGGCCCGAGGTCAATGCGGTTCATGGGGGCGGGCCGTCCAGGGTGCCCTGGAACAATTTCGGCCGTCCTGCGTGCGCAGGAAGAAGTGGGTGCGTCAGCTCGTCGCTATGTGTGGGCGAGAATACCACGCCCTGGCGCACTGATTTCGGCCTCTATGGTTCCGGCTACGCCGGGTTGTGTAAAACAAGGGCGGTTTTGAGCCCTCGAGGGCCGGGCCGGGAAAGCGGCGATCGCCACCGCAGCCCGCATGCCCTGATCGCATCTACGTGGATCTGAAAGAAAGACTACAAAAAAACGCCTACGCCCCCCCTTCTGGGCACACCGCCCCGAACCGCCGCCGACTCACTTCAGCGGGCCGCCCCTTGTAGTAGTCCCCATCACCCTTCGCCAAGATCGCTCAGGAAGGAGCCGGCGGATCGGTGAAGTCCTCCCACAAAGGGGTGCCGATCGCGCTCAGGTGCAGGCAGCGCGTGGTCCGGTGCATGAGCTGCACGCCGAACGCGCGTTCGAGCTGGTCCCGATCCCTCTGACGGCGAGTGGAAAGTCGCGAAGCTGAGCGCCGTCAGGGCCCTTTATGGAAGATTTTTAACGGTTGCGGACCGTGGCGTCCAGGTAGGCCTTGGCCACGTCCGCCTCATCCAGGAACCCGATGATCTGCCCGGCCTCATCGCTTACCGGCAGCTCGCGCACCCCATGCTTGAGCATTGCCTGACTGGCCTCGCGTAGGTCGTCGTCTTCCCGGGCCGTGACCGGCTGCTGCATTACGTCCGCCGCGATGGTCCAGGGCTCCAGGTCGCGCTCGGTGGCCAGGATACGCACGCTCTCCGCGGTGATGATTCCGGTCAACGCTCCCGCCTCGTCCACTACCGGGAACACGTCTTGCCAGTTGTTGTCCGAGATGCGCCGCAGGATCTCCCGCGCACCGGTGTTGGGCCGAAAACTCTCGTACGGGCGCCCGCGGGTCATCACCTTACCGACCGAGACATCGCTCAGCACGTCCAGTACGAAGAGGTCCCGGTGCGCTGGAGAGTCCCGCCGCGTCGGGAGCTGCGCCGGATAAAGCGACCGCTGTCGCAGCGCCACGAAGGCGATGCCCTCCGCCAGCATCAGCGGGACGAGCAGGTCGTAGCTGCCGGCCAACTCGCACACCAGCACCAGGGAGCTGAGCGGGGCGTGGGCGATGCCGCCATAAAAGCTCCCCATCCCCACCAATGCGAAGGCCCCGGGATCGATCCGCGGATCGTGCAGGACAAGCTGCGCCACCCTGCCGAATGCGCCGCCCAGAAGCCCTCCCAAGACCAGCGAGGGCGCAAAGTCGCCGGCGCTGCCCCCGGAGCCGATGGTCAGCGACGAAGCCACCAGCTTCGCCAGGCAGAGCAAAAGGAGCAACTCGACTCCCTGCCAGCCCCCCGGCAGCCAGGGGGAGCCGCTGATCGCCATCTGCACCGAGCCGTAGCCGCCCCCCAGAAGCCCCAGTCCCTGTCCCTCTGCTCCGATCCGGCGGCCGACCACCATGATGATTGGCGTGCAGAACAGCCCCAGAAGCAGCCCGCCGAGCCCAGGCCGGATCCAGTGCGGCCCCGGCAGCGACGCCGCGATCTTCTGCACCTTGCGTAACGTCGACACGAAGACCGCGGCCAGGATCGCCACCAGAATGGCCAGCAGGCCGTAGAGCGGCAGGTGCGCCGGGACGAATGGGTAGCGCGGGGCATGGGAAAAGAGGGTGGATTCGCCAAAGATCGAGATGACCACCGAGTAGGCGACCACGCTGCCGAGGACTGCCGGGATCAGCGCGTCGGATTCAAAGTCGTCCTGATAGAGAACCTCGACCGCCAGGATCGCCGCCCCCAAGGGCGTGCGGAAGACCGCCGACATGCCCGCGGCCACCCCGACCAGAAGCAGAACGCGCCGTTCCCGCGGGGAGACACCCAGATACCGCCCCACCACCGAGCCGATGGCGCCGCCGATCTGCATCGTCGGCCCCTCGCGCCCACCGGCGCCGCCGCTGCCCAGGGTGAGGATGGACGCGATGGCCTTGACCCATATCACTCGCCGCCGGATGACGCCGCCGTGGTGGTGGAAGGCGTCGATCATCGCGTCGCCGCCGCCGCCCTGCGTCTCGGGGGCGATTTTGGCGGTGAGGATGCCGCCGAGCAGGGCGCCCAGGGCCGGCAGCACCACCAGGAGCCAGGGCCGGAACGAGTGCATTCCGCGGAGGGCGACGACCCGCTCGCCGTGGGCCCGCAGGAGGAGGTAGCCGCCCAGATCTTCCAGGACCAGGCTCTGCATCAACTCCAGCCCGTAGAAGAAGGCCGCCCCCACAACGCCCGCCAGTGCCCCGATCAGCGCCGCGTGGAAGAGCGTCCGGCCCAGGATCTGCAGGTCGATTGTCGGCGCGGCTGGCGAGCCAGCGAGAGGGCGCTGGGGATGCTCCAGTTCTGCCAACTGGCGCTGCGCACAGAAGAGGAGAAGCAAGTCCTCGATGAGCAGCGCCACAATCTGGCCACCATCCAGGAGACGGCCGGCGACATTCGCAATCTGGTTGGCAAGCTCCCTCCCGAAGAGCAGCGAAAGGCCGAGGAGATCGTCAGCGTGATGGGCACCGCCCTGTCCAGGCAGGGGAAAATTGTCAGGGAGTACCTGCAGCGCAGCGATCACACCTCCCGGGACTTGCGCGAGCACAGACAGTCCGTCGAGCGCAGCCTGTCCTCCGTCGAGGCCAACATGTTGGCCCTGAAGGCACTGCCCGGTGCCATGCACGACCTCGGGTCGCAGATACAGAAGCTCGACAGTGCGCTGAAGGCAGTCGATGGGAAACTCGGCATCAGCGATGGCAAGCTAACGACGCTCGATGAGAAGTTGGGCACGGCCGACAGCCGGCTGACCGGGCTGGAGGCGCAGCTCAAGACACTTGCCGCGCGCCCGGCCTGTCCCGCCTGCGTGTCCTCCGTCCCGACCGCCCCGAAGGACAAGGGGCCCTCGAAGGACAGGACTGATCCCAAGGCGGAGGCCCCCGATCCGCCGGCTCCGGCGCCCTCGAAGTGAGCTGAGGCGCCTGCCTCTGCCGGCCCCGACCCTCCCGCTGCTGGCCACCGCGGGGGACTCATGGGTAACGCAAGGGCACGCCTCTCGTTGTCGTTGCTACCCGCCGGCCGCGTTAGTGCCTGCCCTCCTTGGGCTTGAGGGCGGCGCGCCGGTTCTTTGACCAGCACTCTTCGTCATGCTCAGTGCAGAGCGGGTTTTCCTTGCCAAAGCTCACGGTCTTGAGCTGCGCGGGCGAGACCCCCAGCGCTTCGAGGTATCGCGCGATCTCGGTAGCCCGCTTGTCCCCCAGCGACAGGTTGTAGTCCTGCGTGCCGCGCTCGTCGGCGTTTCCCTCGATAGTTACATGCAGCGCCAGGTCGGCCTTCAGGCAGCGGGCCATCCGATCGAGAGAAGGCTTCTCCTGCTCATGCACGCCGGTGGCGTTGAAGTCGAAGTGGATGCGGACGGTGCTGCACTCTGCCAGGTCGGGGGTGATGTCGACGCAATGGCTACGGATGCAGAGCTGCTTGGCTCCGCACTGGATGTCGCTGGTGCAAGTCTGCTCACCGCCCTGGGCGCCAGCAGCGGGCGTGGCCTGTGCGGGGGTCTGGGTTTGGATTGCCGGTCCCGAGGAGGGAATGGTGTCGTCTTTCTTCTGGTTGTGGGCGCAGCCCACCGTGTTCAGGGCGAATGATACGAGGATCGAGGTCAGCATTATGCGCATGGGGCGCTCCTTTCGTTTTATGGTGCTGCGGCATTAGCGCGTGGGACTGATGACCAGTCGGACGGCTGGCCCGCAGACTATATCCTGGCATGCCTGCCCTGTCGTCGCAATGTGCACTACGGGGTGCTTACCCGCCGTAGGGGGCCCAGGAAGGCGGGTCGGGACGTGTCGACGAGAGAGGTCAAAGAAGTGGACGGGGGATCGAAACGGTGATCTGTAGGTGTGGAAGTGGGCCCGGCATGAGCCTTGGGGCCAGGAAGCA
>JBBRLA010000597.1:0-5481 GCA_038231615.1 Polyangia bacterium
AAGGCGGCGGTGAACTGGGTCTGGTCGCTGGCAGAGAGCCCCGGCAGCGGGATCACCGCGGTGGGAGGCGCCCGCAGGGTCCGCGGGCCCGGGTCCTTGGACTGGGCGGCGGCAGGGGTGGACAGAAGGAGCGGCGCGCACAACGCGCTGGAAGCAAGCACGGACAGGGATGTTCTCATGGGACCTCGCTTTCTGACTGCGAGGTCTTTGCAGAGCACGGACTGTGCCGGCACCATTGCCCGTCGCCACGCCTGAGGCCCCCGCGGCCTTGGCGTGCAACTATCGCGTGCCTCTGGGCAACACTTGCGTCATCGAGCAAATCTTGCTCTCTTTCGCTGATGACGCGGTGTGGGCCCGCGGTCATCCCAACCGGTGCCGCTTGATGTAGTCCAGCACTTCGTTGTACTGCCCGCCCTCGTTGGCATAGGTGGCGAAGTTGCGCGCCGAGGAGAACCACTCCAGCGTCGAGGGGCGCACCCGCCGTACCGCCGCCGCCAGGTCCGCCTGGGTCAGCGCCTGCACATGGCCCCCCTTCAGCGATCTCATGAGCGCAGCCTCGGTCCCGCCCTCGACCACGTGCTCCAGGTCGGCGCCCGAATACAGCTCCGTCGCCCGCGCCAGTTCCGGCACGTCCAGATCGTGCGTCGGCTTGCCCACAAGCTTCAGCTTCAGGATCTCGATGCGCGCCCGCAGGTCCGGCGGCGGCACGAAGAGCACGTCGGAGAAGCGCCCCGGTCGGCGGAATGCCGGGTCCACGTCCCACGGGGCGTTGGTGGCCCCCATCACCAGCACACCCTCGGGCTTCCGCTCCTGTCCCTGCCCGGCGCCGTCCATCTCGGCCAAAAACTGCGCCACCAGCATGCGGTAGCTTTCGTGCCGGGTCGCCGAGCGGCGCCCTCCCAGGGCGTCCACCTCGTCGAAGAAAAGGATCGCCGGGGCCTGCTGCCGCGCCGCCTGGAACAGGGCGTGGAGCTTCTTCTCCGACTGCCCGATCCACATGTCCAGCACGTCGTCGATGCCCACCGCGATGAAGTGGATGCCGGCCTCGCCCGCGGTGGCCCGTGCCAGGAAGGTCTTGCCGCACCCCGGCGGGCCGTAGAGCAGCACGCCCCCCCCCGGCCTTCTTGCCGAACGCCTTGTACAGATCCGGGCGCGAGAGCGGGTGCAGCACCCGCAGGCGGATCTTTTCCTTCAGCTCGTCCAGGCCGCCCACGTCGGCGAAGGTGAGCCGCGGGCGCTCGATCTCCGTCTCCAGCAGGGCGCCCTGCTCGAGCGCCGCGTCGCTGACCAGGCGCAGGCGGGAGCGGGGGTTGGCGTGGGCCTGGCTCAGCTTGTCCCACAGGCGCGCGTCGGCCTGGGTCACGTCCAGGGCCACGGCCTTCTCGTAGCTCGAAAGCGCCTCCGCGTAGCGTCCCAGCTCGTAGAGGCAGCGGGCGGCGCAGAGGCTCAGGTGGGCATCGGCGACGTTCGACACTGCGGGGGCCTGGGCAGTGCGCAGGGCCTCCTCGACCGCGCCGCCGCGCAGAAGGGCCTCGCAGAGCTGCTGTCGCAGGGGCAGGTTCTTCGGAAGCGCCTGCACGGCCTCTCGCAGGGCCGAAAGGGCGGGGTCGTCAAGTTGCGCCATCGAGAGAGAGTATACGCCGCTTTCCCGCGAAGTCGGGCCGAGGCGGGGGGCGGCCTCAGGGCTGGGGGCTGGGGGTCAGCGACTGGATCACCCCGGCGCCGCAGGTCTCGATTTCCCCGCAGGCGGCGAAGTTGCACGAGTCGAGCTGGCCGACCCGCTGGGTCACGGTGGCGGCGGCATCGGCGTCGGGCATGGCGTGGTTCTTCGGATCGGGGGCGTAGAACGTGGACCAGTCGGCCACCCACCCGTCCTGCTGCCGGGCGAACTGGGCGTCTTTCACGTTGCACTCCGACTGGCACGAGGTGAACTGGGCGAAGGCCATCTGGCCGCAACGCAACTGGGCGTCGCACTTGTCCAGGCACGAGTCGGTCAGGCGCACCGGGGCCAGGCTGACCTGGGTGGTGGGACACTTGCCTTCAAGGTCGATGGACAGCCGCCCGATCGCCGCGATGTCCGTGGGGCCGGCGGCGGAGGCCTGGCTGGGGGACTTGTCGGAAGCGACGACGCGGAAAAGGTGCTGGCCGGGGACGAACTTGTCGCTGATCCGCAAGACGACGTTGGGCAGCGGCAGCGGCGGCGAGGCGCTCTGGGTGTAGCGCTGGCCGGTGGGGCTGAGATCGGTGAGGTCGAGGTTCTTGAAGCCGTTCACCCCGCCCGATGCATTCAGGCCGACGGTGACCAGCCCATTACAGTTCCCGTTGGTGTTGGGGGTGTCGCTCTGGCCGCAGCCACCGAAGCCGAAGATTGCCAGGGAGAGCAGCGCCGGCGCCAGGGTACGCTTCATCGGGGTTCTCCTTCGAAAGATGTGGCCAGGTGTCGGCCGCAAGGCGACACGATAGCTCAACCGGAGCACAAAGAGAACCTTCCTGGTCCATTCCATTGCGGCTTGGGGGGGGACAATCTTCGATCTACCTACCCGGCCACCCGGATCCGGCTTGATCCGGCCCGCGCCCTGAGCTATTCAGCACGGGTGCATCGATTCTCAGCCTTGGGCCCCGCCCGTCTGGTCGATCGTCGTGAACTCCTCGACGCCGCCGGTGTGAACCGTGCCCTGCGGCGCATCGCCAGCGCCATCGTCGAGCGCAACGGCGGCACCGAGGGGCTGGTCCTTTTGGGCATCCGCACCGGCGGGGTGCCCCTGAGCCAGCGCCTCGCCTCCCTGATCGCCGTGGCGGAGGGCGTCGCGCCGCTCCTGGGGAAGATCGACATCACCCTGTACCGCGACGACGTCTTCGCCGGCCTCCCCAAGCCCGAGGTAGGTCCGACGACGCTGCCGGGCTCGATCGCCGGCAAGAAGATCATCCTGGTGGACGACGTGCTCTACACCGGGCGGACGATCCGGGCCGCGCTGGACGCCCTGATGGACTACGGCAGGCCCCGGGCGGTGGAACTGGCGGTGCTGATCGACCGCGGCCTGCGCGAACTGCCCATCCAGCCGGATTACGTCGGCCTCGCCGTGCAGACCCGCCCGGAAGAGACGGTCAAGGTCGAGTTGACGGAGCTGGGTGGGGCCGACCGCGCGGTGCTGCGGGAGAAGGCGCCCGAGCCGGATCGGCTGGCGGACGAACCGGTCCAGCCAGCCAGCGGGCCCCCCGTCAAGCCAAGCGGCGGTCGCTGATGGGCGCCGCCCCCTGGCCCCACCGGCATCTTCTGGGCATGGCCGGGCTCTCCCGAGAGGAGATCGTCCAGGTCCTTGACCTGGCCGATACCTTTTTGGAGATCTCGACGCGGCCGATCAAGAAAGTGCCGACCCTGCGGGGCAAGACGGTGATCAACCTCTTCCTGGAGCCCTCGACCCGCACCAGGACCTCCTTCGAGATCGCCGACAAGCGCCTCTCCGCCGACGCGGTCAATATCTCCGGCGCCAGTTCGTCGACGGTCAAGGGCGAGACGTTGATCGATACCGCGCGCAACCTGCAGGCCATGGCCCCCGACGTGGTGGTGCTGCGCCATAGCGCATCGGGAGGGCCGCAGCTCATCGCGCGGCACATCGACGCTGCGGTGGTGAACGCCGGTGACGGCATGCACGAGCACCCGACCCAGGCGCTGCTCGATCTGGCCACCATCCGCCGCCACAAGGGGCGCCGCGACGACTTCTCCGGCCTGACAGTGGCGATCTGCGGGGACATCGCGCACTCGCGGGTGGCGCGCTCGGACGTCCTGGGCCTGACCTGCATGGGCGCCGAGGTCCTGCTGGTGGCACCGCGCACCATGATGCCCCTGGGGATCGAGTCGCTGGCCGCTCCCGGAAGCAAGGTGCGGGTCCACGACCGGCTGGACGACGTGCTGGCACAGGTCGATGTGATGATGATGCTGCGCATCCAGGAGGAACGCACCGGCCAAAAGGGCGCCCCGGGCCTTTTCCCCAACCTGCGCGAGTACAGCCGCACCTTCGGCCTGGGCCGGCGGCGGGCGGCGCTGCTGAAGCCCGATGCCCTGATCATGCACCCCGGCCCGGTCAACCGCGGCGTCGAGATCGACCCCGAAGTCGCCGATGGGCCCCGCTCGGTGATCCTGGAGCAGGTCACCTACGGCGTGGCGGTGCGCATGGCGATCCTCTATCTGCTGGCGGGAGGTGTGGCGGGGGACTGACCGAGGTCGCGGCGCGGCGGGGGACTGAACCCGGGGTCGCGATCCCCGCACCAGAGGAGCAGCAGCCTGGGGCTCCTCAAGTGTTCTAAGCCTCCTTCCGGGAGGCCTCCGCCTCGGCAGACAAGCAGCACTGCTTGTACTTCCTGCCGCGCGTGCAGGGGCAGGGATGGTTGTGTCCCACCTTGATGGGCTGGTTCCTGCGCTGCTTCACCTCCGGTGTGCCTCGCTTTAGAAGATCGTCAGCGCGGCCCCTCTGCCAGCAGTCCCTGGATGGCCCGCGCCGCATCGTCCCTGGCGGCACGGAGATCGCCAGGGGACAGGCGCTGGGCGATCTCGGATGCCGCGCGGGCGCTGGCTTCCTTGACGCTTGGCGCCCCGATGCGCTGCGCCAGGACCTGGGCATGATGCAGGAGCCCCGCCGCCAGCTTGGGCTCGGTCTCGGCGAGGAGGCAGCCGAAGTTGTAGCACACCGCGGCCTCCAGCCCCTCGTTCTCCAGCCTGCGGGACAGGGTCAGCGCGTCCTTGTAGCACCGCCGGCTCTCGGTCGGCTCCCCCAGGTGTCGTTGGGCCATGCCCAGGCTGCACAGCGCCTCGGCGGTACCCTGCTCGTCGCCCTCGGCGCGGCACAGCGCTAGGTTCTCCCTGGCGTAGCGGGCGCCGCGGCGATGATCGCCCATAGCCAGGGCGGTGGCCGAGAGATTGGTCAGCGCCTGAGACTGGAGCAGCGCCTCGCCCAAACTTCGGGCCAGCGCCTCCTGCTTGGTGAAAAGCAAGTGCGCCTTGAACAGGTTGCCGTCCCTGCGCGCCAGCTCCGCCAGGCCCGCCAGCGCGGCCACCTCGATGACCCCGATCGACTCCCGCTGTGCCAGCCCCTGTGCCGCGGCGTAGCCGGTCTCCGCCTGCTCACGCTGCCCGGCAGCCAGCCATAGCTCCGCCTGGCGCAGCAGCAACTCGCCTTCATAATAAGCATGTCCGGCGACGCGGGCGATGCCTAGGAGGTGCTCGATCAGAGCGAAGCGCGATCGGTTTGGATCATCCAGCGCTAAGCGCGATCGGCTTGGATCGTCGTTTCGATCGGTGCCGCCATCCTGCTCGCGGGGCCCCGGGGCCTCGCCAAGCTGCTCCATGGCCTGCTCCAGAAGCAGGCCCAGTTCGCAGGCTTCCTCTGCCAGTTCGCCTGCCGCGAGGAGGTCCACCGTCTCGACGATCTCGCCGCGCTGCCGTCCGAGCTTGCGGGCGCCGTCCTGGGAGATGGGGTCCAGCGC
>JBBRLA010000598.1:0-5470 GCA_038231615.1 Polyangia bacterium
GCCAAAAGGCAGTAGCCGTTGCGATCCCAGTACACCGCCTTCATCATGGTGCGGCGGCGGTTGACAAAAGCAAACAGGTGTCCGCTCAAGGGGTCCTGTGACAGCGCGCTGCGCGTCAACGCGAGCAGCCCATCAAAGGACCGGCGCATATCGGTGGGCTGCGCGGCCAGAAACACCCGCATATTCGGTGGCACGCTCAGCATGCACGTCCCTCCACCGCATCCAGCAGCCGGCACAGCGCCACTAGGTCCACCCCCAGCGGCACCTCCACCTGTCGACCGAATCCGCGACGCGCCCGAGGTCACCGCCGGCCTCGCCGCGCTCGGTCCCGAGCAGCGCGCCACCATCGAGCAGGTGGTTGCTGTCTGTGCCGACCTGTTCCAGCGCTCCAGTTCCTGTGTTGAGGGAAGAAATGG
This sequence comes from Polyangia bacterium, assembly GCA_038231615.1. Classification (GTDB taxonomy): domain Bacteria; phylum Myxococcota_A; class Polyangia; order Palsa-1104; family JAEUJZ01; genus JBBRLA01. The sequence goes on from JBBRLA010000598.1 coordinate 417, forward strand.
GCAACTCTCGCTCCGGCATCACGGTCTGCACTACATCGCCCCCATGCGCCTAGAGGCGCTCACCCGCTCGCTCAGCTCTTGATCGATGAGCTGCTCACCCACCTGCCGGCGGCGCCGGAAAGGGGAGAGGTGTTCCCGGTACGGACAGGTGCGGAGAGGGGATTCGCCTTGGGACGAGACGTGCTGACCAACGAGGCCGTTTCGCGTCTGAGCCTGGCGGTGCGAACCGGCCAGCGTTCGATCGGGCCTGCTCGGCCGGTGACCGAGCTGAGCTGGTTGGCGGCCAGGGTGGTGGCCCGCCTCGTCGGTGGTCGCTTGCCCAGACAGGAAGAGTGGGAGGCCGCGGCCCGCCGGCTAGGCGTGTTCGGCGTGAGGCCGAGTTTCCGCACGGCCAACCTGCCCGGCACCTGGCCCGATCTCCTACCCAGACCGGGCACCGTGTCCGTCGATGATTCGCGGCTGGAGCAGGGACCTGGCTTCAGGCAGTGCCGGCAGATGATAGGCAACGTTCGAGAGTGGTGCGAGGACGGGCCCAAGGAGCACCCTGAACAGCGATGGACGCTGGGCGGCAGCTTCTCGCTGGCAGATCCGGGGGCGAGTGAGAGCTACACAGCAGTACGCGCGGACGTGGGCGTCCGCGTAGCCTATGATGAATCAGTCGAGAGAGGAGCTGGGATGCAGACGAAGCGAATGAGCGCAGGATTGAACGGACAGGACGACCTGGTGCTCTGCGTATGGGGGAGCGATCAGAGCCCCCGGGCGTGGGAGCGGCACCTTGCCGATGCCCACGGCCTGCCGCCGGAAGAGGTGCGAGCGCTGTCGCTGCCGGAGGTGTCGGTGCCGACCCTGCCCCTGGGTTGGCATCGGAAGGGCCCCCTGGACCAGGCCTACTGGCAGCAATTGTGGCAAGAGCTGCGGGAGGCGATGGACAAGGTCGCGACCGGCGGACCGCGGCGGGTCCACCTGTTCTACAATGGTCCCTTCGGCCTGGGCGCGGTCCTCGGATGTGGTCTGCGCGAGCGCCTGGAGCGAAGGGGAACTGAGATCATCTTTTATCAGTTCGACCAGCCGAGTAAACGCTGGCAAGTCTGGGGCCACGGGCTGCCAATAGAAGAAGGAGGCCCGCCGCTCTTCTCTCTTGAGGAAGGGGGTGCTCCGGATGCACAGGATTTGATTGTCACGGTAAACATCATTCAGCGCAACGATCCCAGGATGCTCGATTTAGGCATTCCAGGAAAACCAGCGTGGGCGATACTGCAATCGTCATCCCCGAACCTCGACATCGGCCTGGGTGAACGCGGCGCGGCAGAGCTTGACCGCCACCTTCGCGAGCTGGCCGCACGCTTCCCGCATGCCACAATTCATCTGATTTATTCAGGGCCGCAGGCCGTTCTGTCCCGAGCGGCAATGCGATTCGATCTGCGGCGCCTCGTCATTTATGAATTTGTAGATGGGAGCCGCTTCGTCTCCTCGGTCGCCTTCCCGGGGCCGCAGCTGCGCGTGCCGAATCTGCATCTGCTTTTCGATGGCAAGCTGCGCATATTGCTGCTGGCGGACGAGTGGGCGCCTCACCGGGGCGGCATCTCGACCTTCAACCGCGATCTGTGCCTTGAACTGGCCAGAGCGGGGCACATGGTCTATGCGCTGATCCCCCCAAATAATTTACATGACGAGGACCGCAAGGAGGCCAAGGAAGGAGGGGTGCAGCTGGTCAGCAGCAGCAAAGAGGATCAGTCCCAGGACGCCGAGTTTGCATTGAAGCCAATCCTACCCGCCGCTCCGCACGTCATCATCGGTCATGGAATGATTACGGGTCGTCAAGCGGAGGTGCAACGAAGTGAACACTTCCCGGATGCCTTGCTAGTTTATCTTGTGCATGTCGCCCCCGGCGACACCGAGCGGGTCAAAGGGCGACCCCTATGGGAGGGAGATGCAAACGCCGAGCAAAAAGAGGAGCAGCAGGTAAGGGTGGCGGCAAAGGCCGACCTGATCGTGGCTCTGGGCCCGGTGCTGCGAGAAAAGATGATCGACTCTCTGCATGCACACGGGCACCCTCCCGAGGTAAGCCGTATTGATCCCTGGCTTCAGGATCGGCTCGGGCGCGCGAGCGGGCCGCCGCCCTCTGGTAGCAGGGCGGCCTTGCTAATCGGACGGATGCGTGACCACAAGCTGAAGGGGTTCGACATCGCCGTCGATGCACTCGGGCGACTGGAGAAGTGGCAGCGTCAGCTCGTCGTTCGCGGCGTAACCAAAGACGATGGGGAGGAGTTCGCGGAGATAAGACAGAACGAGACGCGGTTCGAGATCAGAGGTCAGCCCTATAGCGTGGAACCCGGGAAGATCGAGAAGAGTTTTCGTAGCTGCCACGTCGTGCTCATGCCCTCTCGCAGCGAGGGCTTCGGTCTGGTCGGGCTGGAGGCAATCTCATTCGGAGTGCCCGTCCTGGTCAGTGAAAAGAGCGGCCTTGGACACTACCTGTACCATGAACATGGCACGAAGCATGGCAAGGCAGCCGTCGTTCGGGTCAGCCAGGACCCGATGGAGGCCGCCAGGTGCTGGGCCGACAGAATCGAGCAGATCTGGCAGCATCCCGCAGGTGCCTTCGATGACGCGCGGGCGCTGCGGGAGGAACTGCTGCCCAAGCTCACCGCGGCCCGCAGCATCGACACCCTGATCGCGGCCATCCGGGTAGCACAGGAGGCCCGACGCCGCAAATGACGCCCACCCCTGACCAGATCGGAAATTATCGCCTGGTGCGGCTGCTCGGACAGGGGGGCATGGGGCAGGTATATGAAGGACGGCATGTCCTGCTTGAGCAGCGGGTCGCCATCAAGATGCTCCGACGTGATGCTGCTGATTCCGATCAGCCCGAACGCCGACAGCGCTTCTTGCGCGAGGCCGCCCTGCTGGCCCGCGTCCACCACCCCGGCGTGGTTCGCCTTTTCGACTACGGGTACCTGCCCGATGGGACGCCCTACCTCATCATGGAGTTGCTGGAGGGAGAGACCCTGCGCCTGCGCCTTGGCCGCCTGGGCCGTCTGCCCGTGCGCGAGGCCGTCCAGCTGGGAGCCGAGCTGGCCGATGCGCTGTGTCATGTCCACGCCCTTCACGCAGTGCATCGGGATGTCAAGCCGGAGAACATCATGCTCGCCCGCCTGACCCCCGATACGGACGAGGTGGCGCGGCTGCTCGACTTCGGCCTGGTCCATGACGATGGAGTCGAGCTGCCTGCCGACCTGACCCGCCTCCACACCCACAGCGACGCCGCCATGGGGACCACGCTCTACATGGCCCCCGAGCAAGTGCGCGGCGAAGGGGCGATCGATGGACAGGCCGACGTCTACGCGCTGGGTCTCGTGCTCTACGAGGCGCTGAGCGGCGCCCTGCCCTGTCCGCGTGATCCGGTGCGTGCCGTGGCCTTTCATGCCAGCGCGGCCATTGCCCCTCCCTTGCCCGCTGATTCTGCGCGGCCCTCCATCGTGGACGAACTTGTGACCCGGATGCTGCAAAAGGACCGCAGCGCCCGTCCTGACATGGCCACCGTGCTGGCGGCGCTGCGGCAGGGAAGACAGCGGATGGACGGCGGAGATTCAGTCTCTATGCCGGCATGGCAGTCGAAGGGGCTGCCGATTCGCCCTTCAACGCGTCAACCAGTGCGTCGGCGGATCCTGGTCGTGGTGGCCATGGGATTTTTGGCTTTCATCATCGGGTCTCTCGGGGCCTATGCGCTGGCCGAGCGTAACTGGGTCCTCGACATGGCCGGGCAGTCGATCACCCAGCGAGATCGCGAGCTGGCGCGACGCCCACGAACTGCTGCCATGCGACGGCGTGAGCTGCTGGATCTGATAAAGATCCTGCGCACGGTGTCCTGGCTGGATCGACGCGCTGCCCGGTACCTGGCCGAAGCTTACCACCGGCTGAGCACCGTGGCCATGGATGAGGGGGATCTGCCAGAAGCGCGACGCCGTCAGGACGATGCGGCGCGCCTCCTTCTGAGCCGGCCAGCCCGGGGCGACGACGAGGAGTACGCACACCTGTGGACCGCCTTTTACGACTGGGAAGGAGGCCTGGCCAAGCAGGAAGGATACCTTGAAGGGGCCAGAGCGGCCTATGAGCGCGCGCTCGCCCAGGCCAGGGCGCGGCTGGAGCGGGCGCCGGCCAACGCCAGCGCCAAGCGTGATCTGACGATCACGCTCGCTGGAGGGGCTGGGCGAGGTTTCCTGGCATCAGGGACACACGGAAGAGGCGCGCAAGGAGTATACGGAGGCGCTGGTGCTTCATGAGCAGACGATGCAGGGGCAGGCGGACCCGGAACAGGCGGCCTACTGGCGGCACCTGCAAGCGTTCTTGCAGCACCGTCTGGGGCTGGTGGCAGAACAGGCAGGCGAACTGGAAACCGCCAAGCGCTGCTACGAGCTGGCGATCGCGGAGGAAGAGCCCCTGGTGACCGAGAGAAGCGGCCTGCTCTTCTACCGGAGTCACCTGGCGCAGGTGCTGCGGCAGTGTGGCATTCTGCGCCAACATCGCGGTGACGCCGCGGGGGCGCGGCAGGATCTGGCTCGGGCCGAGCTGCTGGCCCGCTCGGCGACTGAGCAGGATGACAAGGCCCTCTACCGGCTGGTCCTGGCCCAGTGCCTGCTGAGTCAGGAAACGCTGCCGGACCCTCTCAGGCCACCCGAGAGGGTAGCGGTCGCGGAAGCACTGTCTCTGCTGCGGCAAGCCGCGGAGGACGGCATGGCCCGACATGAGCTGCTCCTCGCCCTGCAGAAGCCCGCGACTTTCACCCAGCCGCAGCTCGGCTGGCAGACCCAGCTCGTCCTCGCGCTGCCGATCTACGACGGCGGTCTGCGCTACGGCCTACGGAGCGAGCGGGCCGCGCTCGCGGCCCAGGCCCGGCTAAACGTCGAGGCGACGCTGCGCCAGGCCCGCTCCGAGGTCCGCGCCGCCTTCGAGTGGCTGCGTAGGGCCGATGATGCCCTTCGCGCGGCCGGCGAGGCGGCGCAGCTGGCAGCGGAGGCCCTCCGGCTGGCGAACCTGGCCTACCGGGCCGGCGC
>JBBRLA010000599.1:0-5463 GCA_038231615.1 Polyangia bacterium
CCAGGCTCAGGTACTGGATGGCGTCGGCGTGGTAGAGGATCGAGTTGGCATGAAGGCAGAGCAGGCCGATGGCCACGCAAAGCACGGCCGCCGTGGCCGCCAGCCACGGGGAGGGGCGCGGCACTGAATGCCGCCCCTGAGCCTGAGCCTGAGGATGGTGGCTGCTGTTCATCTGGAATGGCTGCTGTGGAAGGGAGGCCGGGCCGGTCGTGGCTTGGTTAGCATGCCCTTGCATGGCCTGCCGACCAGCCCGGCACGTTCTGTTGTTGCTACGCCGCCTTGACCCGGGCCGCGTCCCGCAGCGTCTCCGCCTTGTTGGTCTGCTCCCAGGTGAACTCCTTCTCGGAGCGCCCGAAGTGCCCGTACGCCGCGGTCATCCGGTAGATCGGCCGCAAAAGGTCCAGCTCCCGCGTCAGTGCCGCCGGCCGGCAATCAAAGTTGTGCCGGATGAGCTGCTCCAGCATGTCATCGCCGACCCGCCCCGTCCCGAAGGTGGTAACGTGAATCGACACCGGCTGCGCCACGCCGATGGCATAGGCCAGTTGCACCTCGCACCGGGACGCCAGGCCCGCCGCGACAATGTTCTTGGCGATGTAGCGCGCGTAATAGCACGCCGAGCGGTCCACCTTCGACGGGTCTTTGCCCGAGAAGGCCCCGCCGCCGTGCCGTCCCCAGCCGCCGTACGTGTCCACGATGATCTTCCGCCCGGTCAGCCCCGAGTCGCCCATCGGCCCGCCGATGACGAAGCGCCCCGTCGGGTTGATGTAGTACTTGGTCTTGTCCAAAAGGTTCATCGGGATCACCTGCCTGACCACCTCCTCGATGATCGAGTCGCGCAGGTGCTCGTACTTCACCTCGGGCGAATGCTGGCTGGAGACGACCACCGTGTCCACGGCCACCGGCTTGTTGTTCACGTAGCGCACGCTGACCTGGGACTTGCCGTCGGGGCGCAGGAAGGGCAGCTTGCCGTTCTTGCGCACCTGGGCGAGTCGGTGGGTCAGCCGGTGGGCCAGCGCGATGGGCATCGGCATCAGCTCAGGCGTGTCGTCGCTGGCGAAACCGAACATCATGCCCTGATCGCCGGCCCCCTGCTCGTCGTGGTTGTAGACGCCCCTGCCGTCCACGCCCTGGGCGATGTCCGGGGACTGTTGCTCGATGGCGGTCATCACCCCGCAGGTCTGATAGTCGAAGCCCTTGTCTGAGTGGTCGTAGCCGATGTCCTTGACGGTGGCCCGGACGATCTTGGGAATATCGACGTAGGTGCTGGTGGTGATCTCGCCGGCCACCAGGACGAACCCGGTCTTGGTCAGCGTCTCGCAGGCTACGCGGCACTTCTTGTCTTCCGCGAGGATGGCATCCAGGATCGCGTCGGAGATCTGGTCGCAAATCTTGTCCGGGTGGCCCTCGGTAACAGACTCCGACGTGAACAGGAAATTGGACATCGACAGCTCCTTTATCAAAACGCCGATTCAAGGTCGGCATGCAGCTACAAGCAACGTGGGCCCAGGTCGCGACCTGAACATAAGGCTTGAACTATGCAGCGACGTGTGGGGCCCGTCAATCACTACCGTGCGCTTATGTCAATCTTTCTGGCGATTTTTAGCGGCATCAAAAGTCGATATAGATGAAGCTGGTGTCCTCCCCGGTGGCGAAGAGCACCGCCAGCACCACGATCAGGAACAGGAAGGCCCCAAAAAGCAGGTCTTTACTCACTGTGCCCATGTGAACATCCGATGAAAAGCGACCAGGGCCACCTTGAGCGATGGGGCGGCGAAGAGCACCCAGCCGAAGCACACGTAGTGAAAGGTCAAGAGGATCATCAGGGCATTGCGCACCCTGCCGGGAGCGGCCGCGACATCCGGTCCCGCTCCCCGCCGTCGCTGCATGATCCGCAAAGCAGCCAGGCCGACGCCGTGCCACATCCCCCAGACCACGAAGTTCCACGAGGCGCCATGCCACAGGCCGCACAGGGCCATCACCAGGACCAGGTTGATCGTTGCCCGCAGCGGCGAGACCCTGCTGCCCCCCAGGGGAATGAAGAGGTAGTCGCGAATCCAGCTCGACAGCGACATGTGCCAGTGGCGCCAGAATTCCGAAAGGTCGCGCCTGCCGTAGGGGTGGTCGAAGTTCTCCGGCACCCGGTAGCCGAAAAGCCGCGCCGCGCCGATGGCCAGGTCGGAGTACCCGGAAAAGTCGAAGTAGATCTTCACCGCGTAGGCATACATCGCCACGAAGAGCCCCGGCCCGGTCACCTGATCGGGGGTCAGAAGGCGCACCGTAAAGGAGGTCATCGAGTCGGCCACGATGAGCTTCTTGCCCATGCCCACGATCATCCGCGAAAGGCCCTCGGCCAGATAGGTGGCACGGAAGCCCCCATGGCCCGGGGCGCCGGGCCCTTCGCTGACGAAGACCTGATAGCGTTTGATCGGCCCGGAAAGCAGCGTCGGGAAGAAGAGCGAGAAAAGAGAAAAATCGAGAAAATTCTGCCGGACGATGCGTCCCCGGCGCAGGTCATACAGGTAGTGTACGAACTCGAAGGTGAAGAAGGAGATGCCCAGGGGAATTCGCACATCCGGGACCGGCAGCGCCGGCCCGCCCAGGTCGGCCACGGTGTGCACGATCAGGCGAGCATACTTGAAGAAGCAGAGAAAAAAGACGCACAACAGGATGCCGAAGACAAAGATCCAGCGCCCGGGGTCCTTTTCCTTCCCGATGTTGTTATCCTTGTCCTCCCCCATCGGCCCGACGCGCTGCCCGATGACGAACACCGCCACCGTCAGCCCGGCGATCAACGCGGCGTGGGGGGGGTAGGCCGCGGCATAAAACCCCAGGCTGGCCAAAAGGAGCCATGGTTTTCTCAGGGCAAGCGGCACCAGCCAGTAGGCCGGCACCACCCCCGAAAGGAAGACCAGGAACGAGAAGCTGAGAAAGCTCACGGCTGACCGCTCGGGGGGCCATATCTTGCAAGCAGCCGGGGGACCAGGTCCTCCGAAAGCAGCGCCGCCAGCCGCCGGTTCCCATCGGCGCTCAGGTGGTCCAGATCGGTGAAGAGCCCCGGGTCTACCTGTCCATCATAGGAACGAAAGTGTACCCCGGCGCCCGAAAAGATCGCGCCGATGGCCGTCGTGTCCTTGTGATAACCTGGGTTGTCCACCAGGGACCCGAGCAGGCCGTGGTTCTGCGGCGTAAGGAACACGAACGAGGGCCACTCCCGCTGCCGCGCCGAAAGGAGCGCCGCAAGGCGCTGGCTGACCCGGTAGTTCATGGCCTCTGGCGAGGCGAAGGGGAGGCGATCGTAGCTGGCGGCGAAGCGATCCGCGGTCAGCCCCCGGCGCGACCAGGGCACATTGGGATCGCTGACCTCGATCTGCGCCGGCCCCGGGCGCAGGCGCAGCCGCCCGAGCGTCACCAGCAGCCGGTCCCGCAGCGCGTCCCGAGGGGGCCCGCCGAAAAGCGCCTGATCGATGCGCCGCCGCTGCTGATACAGGTAAAATCCCCGGGTCGCCCAACCGGTCAGGTGCCGCTCCACCGCGCCCGGCCCCGCGGGGACCTTCAGCGACGCACGCAGGCCGCGGCCGTCCGGATTGCCGGGAAAGAAGTCCGCCAGGCATGGATAAAGCATCGCCGGACTGGCATGGCGCCGCGAGAAGAAAATGATGTTGGTGTCCAGCACCACGAAAAGGCCCCCGCTGCCCCCGCCAGGCACCGCGGCACCCAGTTCCAGAAGCGCCCCGTACAGATCCGCCGCGTGGGCCCCGCCCCGTCCCAGGTTCCACACCCGGATGCGCTCGCCCAAAGGCCCCCCGCCCAGCCGCTGCCGCAGCTCGGGCAAGAGGAAGTCCTCTACCCGTTCCCCGGCCGGGTTGTTGGTCGCCGAGAGCACCGAGTCCCCCAGCAGCACCACGTCCACGCCGCCGGGATCGCGGGACCGCGCCGCCGCCAGCCGGGCCAGATCGTCTTCGCGGAAGCACCCGTAGGGGTGCAGCGGGTCGCGCAGCACCCGCGGGTCCGGGGGCAAGAAGATGCGCAACGTCACGTCCAGCAGCACCAGCAGGACCAGCGCGAACGCCAGCGGGCGCAGCGGACGCAGCCCGCCTGCGTTCTTGCTCTCGCCCCGCAGCACCACCGAGCCCAGCTCGCTCTCGGGGGCGCTGTCTTGTTCCGGTCCCGCCGCCATGTTCGCTTTCGGGTCTTTTGCCGTCGTGGCTTCTCAGCTCTCGCGGAAGTAGCTGCTGAAGCCCGCGTCGGGCTGTGGCGCCGCGATCTTGCCGGCCAGGCACCAGTAGGCCCCCGACACCTGGTACAAGAGCGCAAGGGGCAGCCGCGAGAGCATCCGGTTCAGACGAGGCCAGGGACGGAAGCCGATCACCGGCAGATGGCACACGAAGCGCGGCCCCCCGAAGCCGGCGATGGACAGCAGCTTGGTGAGGTTTCTGCGCGAGAAGCTGTAGATGTGACCCTCGGGCCCGCCATAGTAGTTCATGCGCAGCCGGCTGTAGAGGCTGTCCTCGATGGGCAGGCCGATCACCACCTGTCCCCCCGGCGCAAGGATGCGGTTGGCCTCCATGAGGAGCCGGATCGGCGCGTGTACATGTTCCAGCACATGGCTCAGCAGCACCACGTCGAAGGCGCCGTCGGGCAGCGGCAGCGGCAGGCGGTTCAGGTCGTGCAGGTCGCACGAAAGGCCCTGCTCCTTGCAGGCGGCCACGTTGCGTTCCGACACGTCGAGCCCCCTGCTGCCCGGGCCGGATCGCCGCAGATAGTAACCCGTGTTGCAGCCCAGGTCGGCGACCCGCCTGCTGTGAAGCTCATCGGCGACCAAGCTGAAGGACCCGGGCATGGGCCCGGGGCCGAAATCGCCGCCCCGGGGGACCTCTGGCATCGTCTGGGCGGGCACACTCATCACACGGTGAACTCTATTCAGCCCGCCCGCGATGGTCAAGAAGCGAGGTGCGGAACGCAGGGCATTCCCCCTTCCCACGGAAGGGGGGGCCCTGCTGCAGTTCCCGGACCATCTGGTGGAGGCGGATTCCGGCGGCGGAATATCGACCGGCGATGCCACAATTGTGGCGTTAGGTAACGGAAATTTGGCTAGCGATGCCGCGGAGGCGGATTCCAGCGGCGGAAGATGGGCCAGCGATGCCGCGGAGGCGGCGTCCAGTGTCGCAATTGCGGCGTCCAGTGGCGGAAGATGGGCCAGCGATGCCGCGGCGGCGGCGTCCAGTGGCGGAATATGGGCCGGCGATGCCGCGGCGGCGGCGTCCAGTGCCGGAAATTTGGCCGGCGATGCCCCGGAGGCGGATTCCGGCGGCGGAATATGGGCCGGCGATGCCGCGCTGGGTTTGGCTGCAGGAGTGGGGATGAACGGTGCGACCAGGCAAGGCTGGTCGGAGAGGAGTGAAGAAATGCGATGACTTCATGAAACTTCGTTTGTCGTCCAGCGGGTGCGAAACCCGCCTGGCC
>JBBRLA010000600.1:0-5455 GCA_038231615.1 Polyangia bacterium
ATGCGGCTTTGATGCCGCGGCGCATCAACGGAAGCTTTGCGCTGCTGCACCGCCCGATGACCGACTCGGGCGCCCATGTGTGGATCTCGTTTTCACCGGACCTGCGCAACTGGGGCGGCCACAAGCTCCTTTTGCAGGCCCGAAAGGGCGGCTGGTGGGACGCCAACAAGGTCGGCCTCTCGCCACCCCTTATCGAAACGCCCGGCGGGTGGCTGATGATCTACCATGGCGTGCGCCACAACGCATCGGGCAGCCTGTACCGCCTGGGCGTCGCCCTCCTCGCGCTGGACCAGCCGGAGCGGTGCCTGATGCGCGGCGACTCATGGGTCTTCGGCCCCGAGACCCCCTACGAACGCGAGGGCGACGTGGGCAACGTCGCCTTCCCCTGCGGCTACACGCTGGGCGATGACGGCGACACGATCAACCTGTACTACGGCGCGGCGGACACCTGCATGGCCCTGGCCACCGGCAGCATCCGCGAGGTGCTGCGCTGGCTGGACGCGAACCAGAGCGCATAGCCGCCTGGCTCATTCGGGATCGGGAGGTCGTGGAAAGCGCGGCAGGCGGATGGAAAAGTTCGTCGTGCCGCTGACGGACCCGGCGACGATCGTGCCCTGGTGCGCGACAACGATCTCGTGAGTGATGTAAAGCCCCAGGCCGAAGTGCCCTTGCTTGGCCGGGGTCTTCCCTTGGCCTTGGCCCTGGCCGCTGCGGAAGGCCGCAAAGAGGACCGGAAGCAGATCCGCTGAAATCGGCGCCCCTTGGTTGCTGATCTCGACCACCACATCGGCGTCCTTGCTGCGCGCCCGGAGCCGTACGGGGGTCCCAGGGGTGGCGTGATCGACGGCGTTTCCCAGGATGTTGGACATCACCTGGATCAGGCGCGGCCCGTCCCACACACCGGTCAGGTCTCCGTCGAGCTTGGAGTGGATCTCGACGCCCGACTGCAGGGCCAACTCCCCAATCGCTTGCTGGCACAACACTCGCAGATCGACAGGCTCCGTCTCGATCCCCAGCCCGCCCCCCAGGCGAACGCTGGTGAAGTCGAGCACGTGAGCGATCATGTCCTGCATGCGTTTGATGGACCTCCTGACCATCCCGGCCAGCCTGAGATCCCCCTTGCTGAGCTGGCCGTGGTTCACCAGGAGCTGGGTGGCCATGGCGATGGCGTTGAGCGGATTGCGCAGGTCGTGACCCACGACGGCCAGGAGTGGCTGGCAAAACCCGGCGTTGGCCAAAAGTTCGCGCTTGCTATCCTGAAGCGCCCGTGTCGCCAGCTCGGCGGCGGCCTGAGCCGCCTCGGCCCGGTCCTTCAGCTTCGCCGAGTCGATCGAGGCCAGGATGAGCTTCTCGTTCGCCTCCCGCAGGTCAAGCAGCAGTTGGTCGGTCAGAAACCTCGCTGCCGCCCCTTTCGGGGACCGGTCAGTTGCAGCCGGTGCACGCGGCCGGCGTGCCGCGGAACGTACCGGAGGTGAGGAACCACTGTTTCTGTCCAAGCGTATTCTTGCCCGTGCTGGTCTGCTGGTTGATGTGGTAGTGGTACGCCGCAGTGGCCGGACTGTCAATAGTGACGCTGGTGTGGCCGCCGTAGCTGTCCAGGGTCGGGTAGGTGCCGCCCGGGTCCTTGCGTCCATAGACCGGGTAGCCATCGCGCAGGACGCCGACGAAGTTGTCGTCGTCGTAGGACAGGGCGTAGGGCTCGCCGTGATAGTGGTAGCTGCCGGTCCCTTCGGGGTGGCCCCCGCAGCGGTCGAAGGTCATCGCCTCCTGGTAGATGTCGTCGCCGGGGGCGGCGAAGTTGCCGAAGATGGGCACGCCGTTCACCGACAGACCGACCACGGCAACGCCGGACATGGTGGTGGAGGTGGTGTTGGGGCTGGTGGAGAAGTTCACCGTCCACGACTGGGCGGACAGGGTGTTGGGGTTCTGGATGGCGCCGGTGTAGGTCTCGTGGCAGACGTTGCTGCTGGCGAAGTAGTTGCTCTTGTAGTCCGGCTGGCCGTCGGCCACTGCCTGCACCACCTTGGCGCCGCCGGAGGTGGCGGACGAGAGGGTCACGCGGCAGGAGAACTTCAGCCAATAGCCCGAGAGTCCCTGCGCCTTCCTGGCGGAGGTGCAGGCGCTGGTGTCACGGCTGAGTACATGGCAGCCCGCCGCGTTGGCGGTGGTGCTGGCACTGGTGCTGGCGGTCAGGGTGCAGGCGCTGGTGGTGGTGCCGCCGTCGGTGGTACTGCCGCCGTCGGTAGTGCTGCCGCCGCAGGCGGCGATGAAGAAGGTGGCGGGAAGAAGCAGGCTGGTGGTGGCGCGGTTCCGATTCATGATCACCTCTTTCTACTTGGAACCGCGGGCCGGGAAATGTGGCAAACATCTTGGCGGCCGAGATTCGCGGGTCGGGCTGCTTTGGCGTATGCTGACGCGGCATGGCCGCTGCGACCTCGACGAGAACAAAATCCCCGGGCGCCTCCGCCTCGACTTCTTCTAGCGGGCGGCGAATCGGAGCGCCGTTCTCCGATAGCGCGCAGCGAAGCGGAGGGCCGTGCTTCGAGCGCCTCCTCACCTTCTTCCTGTCCCGCTTTTCCGGCCGCGCGTTCCTCTGCGTCCTCTCGGGCACCCTGCTCTTTCTGGCCTGCGCCGACTTCGACATCTGGCCCCTGTGCTGGATTGGCATGGTCCCTCTGCTCTTCGTCCTCCTCGACGCCGACGGCATGCCCGCGGTGCGCCGCCCGTTCCTCTATGGCTACCTCTGCGGCCTCTTCGCCAACGGCGGCGGCTTCTACTGGATCATCGGCCTGCTCATGCGCTTCGGCCACATGCCGTGGATTGCCGCCGCGCCCATCTTTGCCTTGCTCATCGCCTACCAGGCCCTGACCTTCGGCATCTTCGCCACCCTTTTGTGTCGCCTGCGGGCTCAGGTGGACATCCCGGTGACCTGGCTCGCAGCCCTGTGCTGGGTTGCCTGTGAACTGTGCGTCCCCTATGTCTTCCCCTGGTACCTGGCCATCACCCAGGCCTGGGTGCCGCCGGTGATCCAGATCGCCGACATCACCGGCCCCCTGGGGGTCAGCTTCATTCTGGTCCTGGGAAACGCCGCCCTCTTCGATCTACGCAGCGCCCTTTTGCAACGGCGCGCTCGACCCAAGGGACGGCGGCGCGAGCCCCTTTCGCAGGCCCTGCGCTCGCCCCTCTTCGCCGCCGCGACCATCGCGCTGTGCCTGGTCTACGGCGGCATCCGCATCGTCCAGGTGCGCTATGCCCGCGCCCACGCCCCCAAGATCAAGATCGGTGTGGTCCAGGCCAACATCGGCATCCACGAAAAATTCATCCCCAACCTTCGGGAAGATCAACTCCGCATCCACCAGGAGCAGTCCCGGGACCTGGAACGCCGTGGTGCCGACCTGATCGTCTGGCCCGAATCGTCCTACCCGTATGCCCTGCCCCGCCCGGTGGTTGGCGACTTCCCCGAAAACGACGCACGGCAGGCACGCCGCGGCCTTTTCCGGCCCCTGCTCTTCGGCGCGCTGACCTTCGAGCGTTCCGGCACCTCGGTGACCCCCTACAACACCGCCGTGTTCCTCGACGAGCGGGGTCAGACCGTCGGCACCTTCGACAAGAACTTCCTTCTGGTCTTCGGCGAATACATTCCCTTCTTCGAGCAGATGAAGTGGCTGCGCCAGATGATCCCCGAGATGGCCAACTTCGCCCGCGGCACCACCACCACCACCTTCCCCCTGGAGCTGCACGGCCACCACTACAGCATCGGCCCGATGATCTGCTACGAGGACATCATCCCGGCCTTTGGCCGGCGCCTCTTCGCCCCCTCCGATTCCGGCGCCGGGCCGCCCAACCTGCTGGTCAACATCACCAACGACGCCTGGTTCGGCGCCACCTCCGAGCCTTACGAGCACATGGCCCTGTCGGTGTTCCGCGCGGTGGAGCACCGGGTGGACCTGGTGCGCGCGGTCAACACCGGGGTCTCCGCCTTCATCGACGCCACCGGCAGGGTCTACGACATGGGCCCCTCGGTGGACCCTCAGCTCACGCCCGGGGTCAAGCCCATCGCCCTGCTGGATGAGGCGGCCCTTATGGACGCCGGGGGCCTGTACCAGCGCCTCGGCGAAGCATTCGGGGCGAGCTGCCTGGCGGTGGTGCTGCTGCTGGGCGTGCTGGCGCGGCGGCGGGCCGGGCGCCCGGTGCAGTGGGGCTGGCTTCTGGGCGGGGCGCTCTGCCTGCATGCCCTGGCGTTCCTCGGGGCATTGGTGCTGCCCGGGGCCGGCGTAGACACCTTCTACGCGGTGCTGACCCGGCGCAACGAGGCCGCCCACCCCGAGGCCCAGCTGTTTCAGGCCACCTGGCAGCTCGCCGTGCTCCTTGCCGCCGGCAGTGCCGCCCTGGGCGCCGTGCTCGCGTCCCTGGGCGTCCGCGGCATCCACCGACTCCGCGAGTCCACCCCCAATGAGGGCACCACCGCCCCTCCCGCGGGCCGCCTGGAAGCCCTATGGGCCATCGTTTGCGTCACCGTGCTGCCAGTGGTCCTTTTCGGGCGCATGGAAGGGAACACCGGCGGGGTGGTGTTGCTGTCTCTGCTCTGCTGCTGCCTGAGCCTCCTCGGCGCCTTCATCACCCGTCTGGTGATCAAGACTCGCTGACAGCGAAGGGCGGGTGCTTCAGTGGCTCCTGCTCCAAAGTGATCGGGCGAAGATCGGGTCAGTTCCCCTGCTGAAGGGGACTGCTCACCTCGCGGAAGAACTCGGGGTCCGCGCCGATCTCCAGCCGTTCGTTACCCTGCTGTCGCACCGGGATGCGGCGCAGCCCGTGGCCCTTGCGCCACCAGTAGAGGTCTTTGCTGATCGAGCCCGGCCCATCGCGGTAGGCGTGCTCCGTCATGCGCCACAGATCGCCCATCGCCTCCATGAACTTCTGGTCCTGCAGGCGGTGCAGAAAGATCATGTGGCGATTGGGCACCCCGGCGATCACGCCGCTGCTGGAGGGGTTCTTGACGTGGTGTTCCAGGCACAGCAGGTGGGTGGCGGTATAGTTCGAGCCGCTCTCCATGCCTTCCATGACCACACCGTTGGGCAGCCGGGGCATCACTACGTACTCGACGGGCTCTTTCTGATGGGTGTTGTGCAAGGCCAGGGCGTAGGCCTCTTCCTCGGACACGCCCCACCCGGACATCAGCGTCCGCGGTACGGAGATGTTGGCGAATTCCATGTCGCAGACCATCACCGAGACCAGCCCGTCCGCCTCGTTGCGGATCATCATGTCGCCGGCCCCCTGCGTCTGTCGGTAGGCCGCGGAGTGAAGGCGCAGCTTCAGTCGGTCCTTCACCTGCCCGAAGTCCTGCAGGGTACTGGCGATGGCTTCGATCTGCCCATCGACCTTCAGTACTCCATCCAGGAACTCGGCCAGGGTCTTCACCCAGGTGTCCGCCGGCTGGATGTGACAGGACTGCGCG
>JBBRLA010000601.1:0-5422 GCA_038231615.1 Polyangia bacterium
CATGCAGCAGACCGAGGTCGCCGGCCTGTTCACGGTCCCGGGTCGAGTTCTGGTCCCGGCCCTACTCCGAACGCGAGCCAGCAGGGGGCCACGTCCAGGGCCATGGCCAGGCGCTCGACCAGATCAAGACGCGGGCGGTTGGAGTAACTCGCCCATCTCACCGACCGTAGGCCAGCCAGCAGGGCGATACTTTGAGGACTGCCGCAATCTTTTCCAAGGTATCCAGACGCGGAATGTTCCGGCTTTCCTCGATCCTCATCACCGTCACGTCGGACGTGTCGGACAGATTCCCGAGCGCCAGCAGGGAAATCCCCTGCCGCTCGCGCTCCCCCTTGAGGCGGGCGGGGATGCTCAGGCAGCGGAGGCCAGCAGGTTCGGACCAGGGCTCTTGGATGCCGAAGGCGAGCCAGCAGGGGGAGATCTTCAGGACGTTGGCGAGTCGCTCCAGCGTGTCGATGGCGGGGATGCGCATATCGGCTTCGATGTTGGAAGCCGTGTTGTGCGATAGACCCGCTGCAAGCGATACGGCCTTTCGGGTCAGTCCTGCTTCTTGTCTCGCCTTCTTCAGTCGTTTAGGTAGGCCAAAGTAAAGGGGATTCTTCCTGCCACGAACCACTCTCCCTCGGTAGCACGCCATTCTCTGCCCCGACAAATTGGGGCAATTCTCGACTCTGCGATAAATTTTATGTAGACAGCCTGGATCACCTGAGTTAGATCCTTCACACCACACCGAAAATCGCCGGAGGCCGCGGCCTCCGGCCCCGTTCCGCGTCGCGGGGCCCTGCCCTGGAAAGCAAACCCCGTGACGCCTTCACGAGGAGGACATCATGCTCCAGTCCCCGGCCACCCGTCCAGCCGAACGCGCCCCACTGCCCCGCCGCGCCGGTCCCCCCTCCGTCCAGCCCCCCCGGGCTCGGCCGCCTTTTACCCCCTGCCAGATCTGCCGGCGGCGGCGCGGCCAGCCGGTCTGTCTGGGGGAGGACGTGGCCAGCCTGGGGGACCTGTGCCCGCGCTGCCTGTCCCGCCTGCGCGACCTCATCCTGGCCGTGGTCGGCTGCGCCGGGACCTTGCGCGGTGCAGGAAACCTGCTCAGGATCTTCCGCGCCCTGTTCACGCTGGGCGAGAGCCATGGTTGATTCGGGCTCACCACCCACCGGTTCTTGCCGTCGAGGAATGCCCTCTGCTACACTCCGCTCACTCGAACACGTAAACGAACCGTAAGGACGCCATGCTTCAATCTCTCGAACTCAACAATCTCGGTCCGGCCCCGCGGCTGGCTGTGGAGTTCGCCCCTCGACTGAACCTAATCACCGGCGACAATGGGCTCGGGAAGACTTTCTTGCTCGATATCTGCTGGTGGGCGCTGACGGGGACCTGGGCCGGCCCGCCCGCCTGGCCACGGTGGGGCAAGGGCGCGGCTCCGACGATCCATTACCGGG
The DNA here is from genome assembly GCA_038231615.1 of Polyangia bacterium. Classification (GTDB taxonomy): domain Bacteria; phylum Myxococcota_A; class Polyangia; order Palsa-1104; family JAEUJZ01; genus JBBRLA01. Next base: position 1,440 of record JBBRLA010000601.1, read on the forward strand.
TATCTGGGGAAACGCCACCCAGAACGTTTGAGGGCACCTTCGAGCTTCGCGAGCAACGCTGGTCCAGGCACCAGGGGCCGCCGGCCATACCCGACCTGATTCTCTACGCCCGCGTAGACGGAGGCTTTTCTATCTGGGATCGCCTGCGAAATGAATGGCGGGGGCGGCTGATCGGGGTTGACCATTCCATGACGGAGACGTGGAGCGAGCCTGCCAGGCGTCCCCCCGCGTACCACTTCTCCCCAGACGAGGTATGGAACGGGCTGGAGGCCGATGGCAAGGTCCTGTCCAAGGGCCTCATCGACGACTGGATCAGGTGGCAGTACCAGCCCCAGAAGAACGGCACCTCGCCCTTCCAGGTGCTCACCGAGGTGCTGGCGGGATTGTCCCCCCATCCGACCAAGGAGCCGATCCGCCCAGGCGATCCGGTGCGCATCTCTCCCGACGAAGCGCGCGACATCCCCACCGTCGTGCTGCCTTACGAGACCATCCCCGTGGTCTTTGCCTCGGCGGGCATGAAGCGCGTTCTGGCACTTTCGTACCTGCTGGTCTGGACCTGGTACGAGCACATCCAGGCCTCCCGGCTGCTCAACCAGGAGCCCGCTGGCCACCTGACCCTGTTGCTCGACGAGGTGGAGGCCCACCTCCATCCTCAATGGCAGCGAGTGATCCTGCCGGCGCTCCTGCGGGTCGTGAGTGCATTAAAAGCGGATCTGAAGGTGCAGATCATCACCACCACCCATGCTCCGCTGGTCCTCGCCTCGGTCGAGCCGCTCTTCGACGAGGAGCAGGATCGCCTCCTGGTCTTCGCGGCGCAGGGCGCAAAGGTCAGCCTGAATCAGGTCCCCTGGGCCAAGCAGGGAGATGCCGTGGACTGGCTGACCTCGGAATCCTTTGGGCTTCATCAGGCGCGCTCCCTGGAGGCAGAGCAGGCCATCGAGGCCGCCGAAGCGTTTATGCGGGGTGACGTCGAGTCTTTGCCGGAGCACCTGAAGACCAGGGAGGCCATCCATCAAGGGCTTCGCCGGGTACTGGCCGGCGATGACACCTTCTGGCCCCGTTGGATTGTCTCCACCCAGGGGGAACTGCCATGATCCGCTGTGTGCGGGTCCCCGAGCCGGCGGCGTTTGATGCCGAGGTGCGGGCGCCTGGCCGGACCTGGCTGGAATTGCATCCGGATGATAGGCGGCCGAGGCCGCTGTGGACCCCATTTCTCCCGGCCCTCGCAGACGGATTTCGCAATATGTGCGGCTACTCGGCGATGCACGTGGAGAGCGGCACGGTCGATCACTACATCAGCTGCTCCAGCGACCGGACCATGGCCTATGAGTGGGACAATTATCGCTTCGCCTCCGAGCGCATGAACAGCATCAAGCGGACGGCAGATGGCGCGGTGCTCGACCCATTTGTTGTCCAGGACGGCTGGTTTGAGATCTTGCTGCCATCGCTGCAACTGGTGCTCACGGAGCAGGTCCCACCAGAGCATCGCCGGCAGGCGGAGTACACGCTGGTCCGGCTGCGTCTGCGGGATGACGAGAGGATCATCCGCAGGCGCGCGCAGTGGCGAGATCAGTTCATTAGCGGAAAGTTGACCTTGCCTGGTCTGCACGACATGGCACCGCTCATCGCCCGGGCGGTGGAGAAGCACCTGCTTTCGCTGAATGCGGAGATTTCCGGCGACGTAAACGAGTGGTATCGGATGTTTCGGGACGGGAGACTGAGTCTTTCGGGGTTGCGCGACCGCGCACCGGCGATCGCCAAGGAGATTGTGGAACTTCTACAAGGGACGAGAGCGGTCCAAGCAAGGGAATTGGCGGAGGTGTGCGTCGATGGAATATAGTGAAATTTTTGATCGTATTAAAGATTGCAAAAATTCGCCGATATATCGAATTGTGTCAACTGGTTGAACCAGTGAGCCAAGCAGGTCGGGCGATCACCTTCATCAAAGCCGCTTTGAGCGTCCTAACCCGGCGTAGCCGGAACCATAGAGGCCGAAATCAGTGCGCCAGGGCGTGGTACTCTCGCCCGCACATAGCGACGAGCTGACGCACCCACTTCTTCCTGCGCACGCAGGATGGCCGAAATTGTTCCAGGGTCGTTACCGGCTCGTTACCGGCAGCAGGTATTGGACACCCACAGCGGTGTGCCGCCGGCGGCGTACACGACGACATTGCCGTCGTCCTGGATGGCCAGGTACGAGCCGGGGTGTCCCGGCGTCCCGCTGTCCCACAGCGCCTGGGCCCCGTTCTCATAAAGCACGAAGTTCCCGTCGTCCTGCATCACCGCCGTATATCCAGTTGACTCGGTCGGGTGCCAGGTGTTCGAGGCCCAGAGGGCGCCGACGCCGTTTTGATAGAGGACCAGGTTGCCGTCTGCCTGCATGGCCAGGGTGAAGCGTCCATCGCAGGACCCGAGGGCCTGGCCGGCGTCCAGGCCCTTGCCGGGCCCGAGGATCCCGCAACCGGTCGGCGGCGGGGGCGGCGGCGCAGCCGACCACGCCCCGTAATCGTCCTTCAGGGCCTCGTCGATATCGGAGCCGCCGCCAAATGCCTGCCCACCGTTCTGATAGAGGTGCGCACCGTCGAGCACCTGCCCGCCGCTCCAGGCCAGCGTCTGCCAGCCGTAGACCGCGGTCCCGTTCTCGAAGCAGCGCTTGACCACGTAGTATCCGCCATAAACGCCGACGCGAGCGGCGCCAATCACCGAGGCGGCCCCGCGCAGGTAGTCGTCGATGGGCCCCTGCTGCTCGGGCGTGGCATCAAAGTCGACAGCGAAGTAGATCGGCAGGTTGCCCGGAAAGCCGAGCGCGTCGGCCTGTGTCAACGCGGTCTCCGCATCGGCGACCCCTTGCCCATTGCCGCCCAGGGCGTTCTGGGCGCCTTCCTCCCAGACCAGGACGATGCTCACCCCGTTGTTGTGCAGATCGTCGACCTCGGCCTGCTCAATCGTCTTACCCGAGCGGTCGTGGGACAGGTAGCGGGCGGCGAACTCGAAGCCCGCGGCCTTGATCGCCGCGCCGCCGGGATGCGACCACGAATAGTCGATCCCCCGCGAGCCGGCACCGGCCGGCCTGATGCTGGCGGAGCCGGGCGCGGACCTTTCGTCGAGGGTCGTGCCACATCCAAGGATAACGGTCGCGGCCAGCAGGACCAGGCTCTTGCGGATCACCCGCGCCACGACGGACAACTGAGGAGAACTAGACAGGCAAGGCTTTATGGACATGGTTCCTCCTTGAGGTCGGGGACCCGCAGAATGCTGTCTCAATCAGGTTGCACCAGGGGCTCTTTGCCCGAGCAACAGCCTGAGCGATAGAAATTGTGCGGATCATGAGGGAGGACCTGAGCAATTCCCATACCAGCTCCTGCCGCCCTCGTCATCAAACCGCACCGCCGAAGCTTCCTTCGGTATGATGGCGGCCCGGACGTTTTGAGGTTCCCGTCATGCTCGCGATCGGACAAGAGATCGGCAACTATCGCGTGGTGCGGCAGATCGGGGCTGGAGGAATGGGGGCCGTCTTCGAGGCCGTCCATCGGGACATCGGACGGCGGGCGGCCATCAAGGTGCTGCATCCGCACATCTCGAAGAACCCGGAGATCGCCGCGCGCTTCTTGAACGAGGCGCGCGCGGTCAACATCGTGGATCATCCGGGCCTGGTGGAGATCTTCGACCATGGCCGGCTGGCCGATGGCACGACGTACATCATCATGGAGTACCTGAAGGGGGTGCCGCTGCGACTCCGACTCCAGCAGGCGGGCCGGCTGCCGGTGCCGGAGGTCCTGCGACTCTCCCTGCAGATGGCCTCGGCCCTTCAGGCAGTCCACGAGAAGGGGATCGTCCACCGCGACCTGAAGCCGGACAACGTGATGCTGGTCCCCGACACCGCGGCGGACGGAGGTGAGCGGGCCAAGATTCTGGACTTCGGCATCGCCAAGGTGGCGGAGGAGTACCGGAAGCCGGATGATCAACGATTCCAGACGCAGACC
>JBBRLA010000602.1:0-5408 GCA_038231615.1 Polyangia bacterium
GAAAGCGCAGGTAGCCAACTTGTCGACGACAAATGGTCTTATACGAGCGGCATTGGGCTTAGATCTCGCTCAGGATGCCCCGCGGCGATGGGAAGCCCGGGGTGGTCGGGTCGATCGGCTTGGGCGGCGTCGACTGTGTGGTTTGCATCGGATTGCTGGTCGGCATCCAGTTCTGGGGCCTCATGCTCTTGTCGTCAGTGTCGCCGCCGCTCTTGTGGACATGGTGGCCGCCGTGGCCCTTGTGGCCGCTGACAATCCGGTCCACCAGGGCGGTGTTGTCGGCGCTGGCTGCGCCCTCCGACTGCAACGCCGTGCTGATGGCCGCCTTCAGGCCATCCGCGCTTTTGCCTTGCGCCGTGGCGATGTCGGACAGACTTTTGCCGGAATCAAGCTGCGTGCGCAGATCCTGCGGGCTGACCCCCAGGAAGTTCGCCGCCGCGTTGTTGACGGTTTGCATGCGCTGGCGCATCTGGTCGAACATTGACTGGACGCTGCCGGCGCTGAGATTGGAACCAATGGACATGGACTCTCCTTCGATCGTAATAACTCGCGAAAAGACACCCGGCCACGGAATGCGGATCAGCGCCTGGCTCGACAAGGGACAGCAGACCCGGCCAGAACCCTCTTCAGGCCACCGCCGCCCGTCGCACCTGCGCCAACCACTTCAGGCCACCGCAGCCCATCGCACTTCTACCTGAATGAAGAGCATAGCACCCACATGTTGCCGCGGCCATGTCGAACATGTTTATAAGGATGAAACTCTGCGACTCGGCAGGTTTTTTGCCTGGTGTGGAGGTTCCCTGGCGAGCCGCCATCTGCTACGATATGCGAGGCTGCCTCCATTCCCCCGCATCCCTTTTGGCAACGGGTGGCGCACCACGTCCATGAGCGGCCAAGGAGTGTCCATGAAGCGCCTGTTCCTCGCCGGGTCCTTTTTCGTCCTTATATGTAGCGCGGCTGGCGCGGCTGACCTGGCTGGCGCGGCGGATGTCCCCGCCGATGTTCCCGCGACCGGCTCCGGCGACGAGGCCAAGGGGCCGTCTCCCGATGAATCCCACTGCTTTGCCCCGGACAAGGGCAAAAACTACCTGGTGGTCCACGAAAGCTACCAGTGGGACTCCGCCGAGGTGGACCGCATCCAGGAGGACCAGGTCTTTTACGGTGTCCCGGTGGTCTACGAAGGCAAGGCCGAGAACAAGATCCTGGTCCACGTCCCCGGCGACCCGATCCGCCAGATCTGCAATGAGCGCTGCTACGCCGGCATCGTCCGCCGCACCGAAGTGCGAGAGGTGGCCAAGACCTACTGCCAGGGAACAAAGCTCTACATCGGCGCGAAACACAAGTCACAGAAGCCAAAAGACAGCGGGAAATAGAGGGCCCTTCAGGAGCCGGTGGCTTTTTCTGACTTCGCGGGCGCTCGGACATGTTCCAAAGTCGGAGTTCACATCCGCCAAACTCCGCGCCTTTGCCAAGATTATGTGCATCAAAACGCAGATTTTGAATCGTGTTCGAGTTTAGAACCAGTCTCAGATCCGGGTTTTGCCTCTTTCGCTTGTGCTTCGTGGCACCTCCGCCGGGTTTTTGCGCGCCTTCCCAGGAACCGCTCGCCTTGCCTGCGGGCACCCTGTCATCTGCCAGAAGCCGCCCTGTCCCCTACCCTCCCAAGCCCACTCGCTTGCCTGAAAACTCCCATGCGCCAGGCCCCTGCGTCCCGAGCGCCCGGGCCCATCGGGGCACCATGTCGGGTTCTCACGCAATCCCCTCAACTCCTCGCAACCCCCCTTTATTCCCCATGCAATCCTTTCGAATCTCCCCGTACCCCCTTTATTCCCCACGCAATCCTTTCGAATCTCCCCGTAACCCCTTTATTCCCCACGCGACCCCCGCCGATGAAGAGAACATGTCCGCTTCCCTTGATCGCCGCCGCGCCCACGGCCCCGCGCCTGTCCCGCGGGCCGCGACAGCGCATTCGGGGCCGCACCTGCCTCCCGGATCAGAGCGCCTCGTCTCGATGCAAAAGGACCGCCGGTTCGATCTCGCATTCCCGCCGCTCGTCCTTTGTCAGCGTTGGGCCGCGGACCCATGTCGTGTCCCCCTCGATGTGCAGCGAAATTTGCGGGCGCTCGATCTGTCCCGGCGCCCCGTTGAGCGCTACCGAAGCGGGCCAGCGTCCCTCTTGCGCCTGGGACAGATCGACCAGCGCCGCCGCCCGCAGCACGGACAGGCGCATCGCCGCGCAGCGGTGGCGCACGTCGTAGCTCTGAAAGTCCCACAGGCTGTCGTAGGTCGCCCCCCCCAGGTAATTCCACGCCGCCCGCTCCAGGGTACCCAGCCCCGGCCAGGGGTGCCGCAGCCGCTGGTCCCGCTCTTGCGCGGGCAGCGCCACCGCGGCCTGCACCTCCCTGAATCCGGCCTCGGCCGACGGCCACACAAAGCGCAGCGCCTGGTCCTCCAGGAACGAGTGCCCCCCTCTAGCCAGCGTCTCCTGCATCGACTTCGGCAGCCGCTTCCTTTGCGTCGGCGAGAGCGTCTTTGCGAACAGACCGAGCTGCCGGAACAGCCGTTCGCGCTTCATCACCGTTGCCATGGACGGCGTCCCCGCCTCGATGAGCTGGAACTGATGCACGGCGTAGGACTTGGCCATCGGCGACGCCGCGTCCAGCGCCTGGGCACACAGGCGGAACGCCCAGCGGGACAGGCGGATGCCCAGCAGGTCACCGACGACCCCGAAATGCGCCAGGTCGCGGGACAGCGCCAGCACATCCATGCCCTCTTCCAGCGCCGCGTCGACGTTGCCCTCCGACAGGAGCCGCCGCGCGTCCAGCAGGCCGAGGTGCGCCCCGAAGTAAATGCGCGGATAGACCCGCAGGCACGGATTTTTGCGGAGCGAATCTTCCCACAAACAGTTGGGCGGCTGCGTCGAGGAGGCCCGGGTGGCGCGCAGGAGGCCCTCGACGGCGGGGCGGCTTTTGCGCAAGATCGACTTGAAGCCAGCCGGCAGGCGGGGGTAGGGCTGCTCGCCGCTGAGAACGGCCATGCCCAGGAGCCAGTCCGCGTGGGACAGCTCACCCATCTGCCGCTGCGCGTCGCCCAGCCCGGCCCAGTGAGGAAGGACCCCGTCTGCGAAGCTACCCGGAAGGGCCGGCGTGACGTGGGCCGGCCGCGCGATCGAGCGGGACAGGAGCGCCACGGTATCGGTCACCAGCACCTCCTGCAGCGGGGCGACGCGGTGCTTGAAATAGAAGCTGCCGGTGGCGGCCAGCGCCACAAGGACCACGACGCAGCGGCGCACTTGGGGCGCCCGGACCAGGATCTGGGGAAGGTGGAACATCAGGCCCTCCGCCTTCATCATAGGCGTTCCCGGCGGCGCTTTTCCAACAAGCCGACAAAGCCCCGAAGCCACCGGCAAATTCCCCCGATCGCTGCGCCACGCCGCCCTTCCGCCGTCCTTTCCGCCGCCTCCGGCCGTCAAATGCTTCCCGGTCCTTCCGTTTCTCCCGCCCTATCAAGTTGCCTCAAGTCCCATTCCCGTCGCCTCCGGCCGTCAATTGCCTCCCGGTCCTTCCGTTTCTCCCGCCCTATCAAGTTGCCTCAAGGCTGCTGGTCCCAAGGCACACAAGGTACAAAAGACACCCAAGGCTGCCGGCGCGGTCCCGGCCCAGGCCGCTGCCCGCGCCCGCAAACGCTGACAGGTCCCGAGAAAAAGACGCACCCGGCCCCCCGGGCTTGACTCTGGGGGGCGTGACCGCTAAAAACGTGCGCCACGCTCAGCAGCCGAGGTCCCGATTTCCATGACGCTCGCCACCGGCACCCCCGCCCCGGACGCCCCGCTCCCGCAGACCCTGGCGGAGCCCTTTTTCCTGCTCGGCCCCGACGGACAGGTCCGCAAGGACGCCGACCCGGCCCACGTCCCCGAGGTCAGCGACGACGACTGCCGGCGCTTGTACCGCGGCATGCTCCAGGTGCGCCTGGTCGACGAGCGCATGATGAAGCTCCAGCGCCAGGGGCGCCTGGGTTTCTACATGCAGTCCATCGGCGAGGAGGCCACCCACTATGGCGTGGCCTACGCCCTGCGCCCGAGCGACTGGATCTTCCCCTCCTACCGCGAGCCCGGCGTCATGTTCTGGCGCGGCTACAGCCTGACCGACTTCACCAACCAGCTTTTCGGCAACGATCGCGACCCCGTCAAGGGCCGGCAGATGCCCGTCCACCACTCTTTCCGCGCCGGCAACATCGTCTCCATCTCGTCGCCGGTGGGGACGCAGATCCCCCAGGCCGTGGGCGTCGGCATGGCCGCCCGCATCCAGAAAAAAGATGACGTCGCCGCGGTCTACTTCGGCGAGGGCACCGCCTCCACCGGCGACTTCCACGTCGGGTGCAACTTCGCCGGCGTGTTCAAGGCCCCGGTGCTCTTTGTCTGCCGCAACAACGGCTGGGCCATCTCGACGCCGCTGTCCCGCCAGACCGCCGCCGCCACCATCGCCCAGCGCGGCGTGGCCTACGGCTTCCCCGGCGTGCGCGTCGACGGCAACGACCTTTTGGCGATGATCTCGGTGGCCAGCGCCGCCACCGCCCGGGCCCGTGCCGGCGAGGGGCCCACCCTCATCGAGGCCGTGACCTACCGCCGATCGGCCCACTCCTCGTCGGACGATCCGTCGGTGTACCGCGACCCCGACGAGCCCAAGCCGTGGGAGCAGAAGGACCCCCTATCCCGCTGGAAACAGTACCTTCACCACCGCGGCCTGTGGGACGATGCCTGGGAGCAGCAGCAGCGCGACGCCATCAACGAGGAGATCGGGTCCTGCTTGAAGCAGGCCGAGGCCCAGGGACCGCCGCCGCTCTCGTCGCTGATCGAGGATGTCTTCGCCGAACCCACCGCCGCCCTGCGGGAACAGTACGCCGAAGTGGCCGCCATGCCTCGGCAGAAGTCCCCCCATGGACTCTAGAGCGGGCCCACTTGCGTTGAGGGCGGTTTACGTCTCCCCCACGGATTCGCATTCGCGAATCCATGGGTGGGCCCACGCCGACTCGCGAATGCAAGTCGGTGGGGAGTGCCCCCCGCGGGTTCTCGGGGGGCACCACCCGTGGCCTCGCGAATGCGAGGACATGGGGGAGGCGCACTCGCCTTCAACGCAAGTGCTCACCGCTCTAAGGACATGGTTGCCGTTATCGCCCGTGATCGCCCCTGATCGATAGAGGAGTTTGGTAGAAAAATGCCGGTGTACAACATCATTCAAGCGGTCAACGACGCCCTCCGGCTGGAGATGCGGCGCGATCCCCGCATGGTCGTCTTCGGCGAGGACGTCGGCAAGTTCGGCGGCGTGTTCCGCGCTACCTCGGGCCTGTTCGAGGAGTTCGGGCCGGATCGCGTGATGGATACACCGCTGGCCGAGGCCGGCATCATCGGC
>JBBRLA010000603.1:0-5397 GCA_038231615.1 Polyangia bacterium
ATTTCTGATAGGATCACGTCGCAGAAAGACCTCGTGACCTAATGGTCATCGATGTGCCGGGACCGTCCCGATAGCCGGTGGCTACGGATCGGCCAGGTGCCTGCGACCGGCCCCACATCACTTCCCATGTGGGGTACAAAAGGACACTATGCGCTAAGTTGTCTGTGCGCAAGTTTTTCTTTTCGCTCACCGCGAACTTTTAAATGCTGATAGCAAACTGCCGTCGGAGATTAATGATTGTTTGCGAATAGCAACCCGTGTCGATGGGCTGCGACGATCGGGGATGGCGGCCTGCAAAAAAGCCCGGGCAGGTCAATAAAAGAGGGCGCGAGGCGAAGGATGGGAAAGGGGGGCGCGTAGGATGACAGGGCGCGAGGCGAAGGATGGGACAGGGGGCGGTTCAGAGGTTCTCGGCGTTGCCCACGGCGGAGTGGTCGATTTCCCGGTGGCTCTTCAGCTTGAGGTTTACCAGGGCCTGCTTGGCCAGGCCCGGCCAGGCCACCGCCGGATCGTTGTACATGCTGCACTTCTGGCAGGTGTCGGGCATGTCCCCCTGCTTCCAGGCGTCGGTCAGGCGCGAAAGGCGGTCCCAGGCGGTGCGCAGGCTGATGTCGGCCAAGTAGCCCAGCGACATTTTCTTGTCGTGGTGGATGTTCTGGCACGCGCAGGCCAGAATCTCCCCGTCCGGGTGAATGGCCAGGTTGTAGAGCTGCGCGCACGGCCGGTTTTCGTGGGTCACCACCGGGCGGAAACGCATCGACCCGGTCAGCATGTCCTGCTTGATCACCCCGCCCCAGTCCCCGTAGAGTTCGTTGTACTTCACGTCGTTTGCCAGGCGCAAGATCTCGGGCATGTCCGGGTAGGCCAGGAACTCTTCTTTCGGCACGTCGGCGCGGATGCGGATGCTGATGTAACGCCGCTGCTTTTCCGGCCGCTCGTGGTTTGCCCGCAGCAACTCCAGCACATTGTTGCGCATGCGCGGGTACTGCTTCGATCGGTACACGCGCCGGTACATGTCCTCGTTGAAACCCGAGGTGGAGATGCCGATGACGTCGGGCCCGTTCGCAAGGAAGTCGCGGACGCCCACCTTGTCCAGCAAAATGCCGTTGGTGGTCAAATAGATAAGCTCCACCCCGGCCCCCCGCAGGGCCCCGATCTTGTCCAGCACCCTGGGGGCCACCAGCGGGTCCCCCAGGTTGGGCGACAGGTGCACATGAGGCACGCGCAGGTCGCGGACGTCCTCGACAACCTTCTGAAAAAGCGCCTCCGGCATGTGCCGGCGATCCTCTTTCTCCAAAAATTGATAGGCGCAGAAGGTACAGTCGGCGTTGCAGATGCGGGTCAGGGCGATGCCAAGCTGTGTGATGTGCGGATGATGCACCCACTCCGGCAGTCGATTCCACACCCGCTGCATCACCGGAAGCCCGGCCTTGCGCACCAGGCTCTTGGCCAAAATGGCCGCCTGCTGCGCCTTGCTGATCGAGATCACCCAACTCATGGTCACAAGATACGCTGCGAAACAGGTTCTGTCGAAGAAGAGCGGCGCTTGACCTGTGCAGCGTTCGCTAAAGGCAATCCTTATCCTGTAAGATTGGGCCCTTGCATGGTTGCCAAGCGCGCTAGCAGCCTTCTCATCCCTCCCGGCGTAGACAGTGCCGGCCCTGCCAGACCAGCGAAGTCATCCGGCCCGGCGGACGCGGGCAGCCCCACGTCCAGGGCAGCCGCCGAGGACCAGCAGAAGGAGGTCCGCCTGGTGGCGGTGGTCCCGGGGTCTGATCTCCTGGCCATGATCACCTCGCTCAGGGGGCTCTGTACCGGGCGCCTGGCGGGCGTCCTGCACAGCCGGGGACTGGACCATGACCAGCTCCGCGAGCTGGGTCACGGCCTGGCCATGCCCCCTTCGGTGCGCCGGCCGCTGCACCCGCTGCTCACCCGCGGGGTCGCGGTCCACTCCCTGGAGGTCGAGGACCACCGCAGCAAGGACCTGGCCGTGGCCGCCGTCTCCCGCATGGCCGGCGCCCATGGCCTGCGCCGCCGCGACCGCGACGGTCTGGAGCAGGCGCTGGACGAGATGCTCCTGAACGCCCTCTACGACGCCCCCCTGGACGAACGCGGACGGCCCCGCTACGCCCACCTTCTGCCCCACGCCCGCCTCGACATCCGGCTGCCCCCGGGGCAGCGCGCCCTGGTGCGCCACGCGGGCGACGATCAACGCTATGTGGTGGCGGTGCGCGACCGCTTCGGGGCCCTGCGCCGGCACACCATCCTCAACTACATCGGCCGCTGCGCCCAGGCACAGCTCGACCGGAGCGATCCCCTGGAGGCCAAGCCAGGCGGCGCCGGGGTCGGCCTCTTCCTGATCGCCAGCGCTGCCAGCGAACTGCTCTTCCGCCTGCACAGCGGGCGGGTGACCGAGGTGGTCTGTGCCCTTTCCATGAATCACGGTGAAGGCGGCCTGCGCGCCCTCTTCATCGAAGAAGACGCATGAGGGACCAAGCGCAAAAGGAGCCCCTGTACACCGATGCCCAGAGCGGCCACCTGTGCGCCCGCCGCTATCGCCTGACCGTGGTATGCGGGCCGGATGCCGGCAAGACGCTGACCCTGGAAGAGGGCACGGTGCTCATCGGCAAGAGCCCCGACTGCGACCTGTGTCTCTCGGATCGGGCGGTGTCGCGCCACCACCTGGAACTGCAGGTCCGACCCGACGGCATCCATGTCATCGACGCCGGCTCGACCAACGGCACCCTTCTGGTCGCCGGCTCGTCCGCCGGACAGGGCGGCGTACGGGTGGTCACCGCCGTGCTTACCGGTGCCGCCCGCCTGCGCCTGGGGCCGCAGACCGAGATCGAGATCTTGCCCGCTGACCTGCCGGTGGAGGTGCCGGACTACGGCGCCGAGCAGTTCGGCGGGGCCCGAGGCAAAAGCCGGGTGATGCGCGCCCTCTTCTCCCTGCTCTCCCGGGTCGCCAAGAGCGACGCGACGGTCCTTCTGACCGGCGAGACGGGCACAGGCAAGGAGGCCCTGGCCGAGGCCCTTCATCGAGCCTCGCCGCGCCACGCCGGGCCCTTCGTGGTGGTCGACTGCGGGTCCCTGCCCGCGGGCCTCATCGGCTCCGAACTCTTCGGCCACGTCCGCGGCGCCTTCACCGGCGCGGTGGACCACAAGCGCGGTCTCATCGAGACCGCCGACCACGGCACCCTTTTTCTCGACGAGATCGGCGAGCTGCCCCTGGACCTGCAGCCGCAGCTCCTGCGGCTTCTGGAGAAGCGCGAGGTGCGCCTCATCGGCGATGCCAAGAGCAAGAAGATCAACATCCGCGTCGTCGCGGCGACCCACCGGGACATGCAAGAGATGGTGCGGTCGGGACAGTTTCGCGAAGACCTTTACTTCCGTCTGGCGGTCGTGCAGGCGCAGGTGCCGCCGCTCCGGCAGCGGACCGAGGACATCCCCCTTTTGGTGTCGCACTTCCTGAGCGTTCTCGGCCACCCCGAGCTGCAGATCTCCGATGAGGTGATGACCCAGCTTGGCGGGCACGACTGGCCGGGAAACGTCCGCGAGCTGCGCAACGTGGTCGAGCGGGGGCTTTCTCTGCGCGGCAACGGGGCGGCGCTGCCCCTGAGCCTGCGGCCGGATGGCCCCTCCCTGGACGAGCCCGAGGGTGACCCGGCCCCCTGGAACGACACCCATCGCGAGGCCGACAAGGCCGACGACGACGACGCCCTGCCCGACAAGAGGATGGACCTGCCCTTCAAGGAGGCCAAGGGCCGGCTGGTGGAAAGCTTCGAGCGAGACTACCTGACCCACCTGCTCAAGCGACACAACGGCAACATCTCCCGGGCCTCCCAGGAAGCCGGCATCGACCGCAACTACATCCACCGTCTGGTCAAAAAGTACAACATTCCCACCGGCAGATAGCCACGCCCGGCATCCCACCGCCAAGGCGGCGATGGAATTTAGCATACGATCAATTTGGCCTGCGTGCAGCCACTTCGTTTTTTTCGTCCTCTGAGCGTTTGGGGCTGGAAAGCGCGGGCGATCGCCAGGCGCCGCAATCCGATCGTCGGAGTCAGCCGTACTCTCCGACGGAGATCCAGATCGCATGGCGACGCACACCCGGGTGGCCCGCGGACGCCAACCATGCGATTTTTCTCGTAAATAAATAGGTAATCAGTTTCACCAAAATTTGATACGATAATAGGGCCGGGCATCTGGATCCCCGGTCATGGAGGAGACTTGGTGATGAGAACACTCCGGGGTGCCGCACGGCCCACCTCTCTTACTGTACGGTTCACAGCTCTTTCTTGGGTCGCCGGGACCAGCGCCCTGCTTCTGTCCGCCTGCACGCATCCGTCGGTGGGCGATGGGGACCCGCCCTCGGCCCCGGACCTGCTGGGGGCGGGGGATTCCATGCCATCGCCGACGGGGACGTCGCCCTTCTGCGTCCTTTCCGGCACGTTCGTCAACGTCGGAGACGTCGGATCCGAAAGTGGTCCGGGCCCGCAGTTCGAGTCGGTGACCACCCTTCCAGCCCGGGTCGACCCCGGCGCCCCCAGCACGGGCCCGCAGCCCGGGACGGTGTGGGTGCTGGGCACGGGTGTCACCACACAGTCGACCTACTGGCTGGCGCGCAAGAGCACCGATGGCGGGGCGACCTGGTCGCAGATCGACAGCTTCCTTTACCAGGGCGATCAGAGGATGGGCTCGCCGCGTCTCTATGGAGATGACAAGCAGGGGCTTTTGGTCAGCGGCTGGGTGCGCGATCAGAACGGGGTCGAGCGCTGGGTGGTCCAGGGGTCGAACACCCAGGGGCAGTCCTTCAGCGTCAGCGAGAGCTACGCCTACGCCCCGGGCAAGGCCGCGGTGCCCACCGCCCTGCGCGGCGATGCTCGCGGGCTGGTCTACGCCACCGGCTTTGGCACCGACGCGGCGGACACCCGCCACTGGGTGGTGCGCCGCAGCCGCGACGTGGGAAAGAGCTGGGAACTGCTCGACGATTTCATCTACTTCGGCGGCATGCGCGCCGAGGCCAACGACCTGGCCGGCGATTCCACCGGCGCCCTTTACGCGGTCGGCTTCGGCAACGACGGCAAGGGCAATACCTCTCACCACTGGCTGGTGCGCCGCAGCCGCGACCGGGGGGCCTCGTGGAACACCTTGGAGGACTACCAGCTCGCGGCGGGGCAGCAGGCCATCCCCTACAACATCTTCGTGGACGGCAGGGACAACCTTTACGTCACCGGCATCGCCGAGGACGCCGGTCAGACGTCCCACTTTATCGTCCGCCGCAGCACCAACCGCGGGCAGAGCTTCACCACGGTGGACGACTTCCAGTACGTCCAGGGCCAGGACAGCTTCGGCCTCTCGCTCCAGGCCGACTCGTTCGGGGTGCTCTACGCG
>JBBRLA010000604.1:0-5380 GCA_038231615.1 Polyangia bacterium
CAGCCCCGGGCTCGGCGGTGGGTTTTTCCGCGGACACCTGAAGGGTGCCGGCGCCGAAGCTCAGCCCGCGATCGAAGACCTCCCGGGGGAGGGCATTGAGCGGCCCGGTGAAGATCACCAGATCGATGGTATGCTCCCGGGTCTTGGCCAGCTTCGGCGGCGGGTCGATGCAGACCAGATTGCCGTCCACCCGCGCCAGGATGACGCCGGCCCGGACGGCCTCGTTGAAGAGTTCCAGGTAGGTGCCCTTGCGTGCCCGCACCGCCGGGGCGTAGACAGTCCACGAGCGGCGTGCCTTGCCGCCGGTCGCCGTCAGTGCGGGCCCGGGGCGCTCCTTCAGGTCCAGATACAGCGCGTCCGCCGAAGTGGTGCGCACCGGCGCCTCGCATTTGGGGCAGTGCATCCGGCCGACCTTGGCATAAAGCAGGCGCAGGTAATGGGCAATTTCCGTGACAGTCGCCACGGTGGAGTTGGCGCCGCTCTTGGTGGTGCGCTGCTCCAGGGCGATGGCCGGCGGCACCCCGGCGACGTGATCCACGTCGGGGCGCGGCAGGGTCGGCAGGAACTGCCGGGCGTAGGGGGTCAGCGTCTCCATGAAGCGGCGCTGCCCCTCGGCGAAGATGACGTCGAAGGCCAGGGACGACTTGCCGGACCCGCTGGGCCCGGTCACCACCGACAAGGTCCCATGCGGGATGCTGCACGATACCTCCTTGAGGTTGTGCTCCCGGGCATGCACCACGGTGATGGCGGACACCTGAGACCCGGGCCCCTCCGGCGGCCCCATCTTCTGGGCAACCGGGCGCCTCTTGTCACGGTCCTGCGACGACGCGCCTTTCGCCAGCCGCGCCGCCCGCGCCGCCTCCTTGGCCTTGTGGGCGCGCTCCCGCAGGGCTTGTCCGGTGCGGGAGCCGCTGCGGTCGCTGTCTCGGGCCACGTCTTCCGGCGGCCCCTCGGCGACGACCTTGCCCCCGTGGGGCCCGGCCCCGGGGCCCAGGTCGAGCACCCAGTCGGCGGCGGCGATGACGTCCAGGTCATGCTCCACCACCACCACGCTGGCGCCGTCCTCGACCAGTTGGTGCAGCGCCGCGATGACCGGGCGGATGTCCTCTGCGTGCAGCCCGGCGCTGGGCTCGTCCACTACGAAGAGCATGCCCGCCGGTTTTTCAGTGAGCGCGCGCGCCAGCTTGAGGCGCTGCGCCTCGCCCCCGGACAGGGTCGAGAGCGGCTGCCCCAGCGGCAGATAGCCCAGCCCCACCGACACCACGGGCAAAAGCGCCCGCCGCACCACGGGGTCGGGCGCCTGTCGCGTATCGAGCAGCGCCAGCGCCTCGGTCACCGTCAGGCCCAGCACCTCGGCGACGTTCTTGCCATGGTGCTGCACCGCCAGTACCTCGGGCTTGAAGCGCCGGCCCTGGCACACCGGGCACAGGAACGAGACATCTGCCAAAAACTGCATCTCCACCGTCTCGTAGCCCTCGCCGGCGCAGGCGTCGCAGCGCCCGGCGTCGATGTTGAACGAGAAGTGCCGCGCCTCCAGCCCGGCGCGCTTGGCCTCCGGTTCGGCGGCGAAGCGGGCGCGGACGCGGTCCCAGGCCTTGGTATAGGTCGCCGCGTTGCCCCGGGCGGTGCGCCCCAGGGGCGACTGGTCCACCAGCACCGCCCCGGACAGCCCCTCGTGCCCGGAGATAGCGCGGTGCTCGCCAGGACGATCGACGGTGGTGTCGCCGTGCAGGCGGGCCACGGCGCGGTAAAGCACCTCGTCCACCAGGGTGGACTTGCCCGACCCGCTGGGCCCGGTCACCGCGCAGAGCACCCCGAGGGGAAGGGTGGCGTCCAGCGCACGCAGGTTGTTCACCTGAACTCCCGAAAGGACGATCTCCCCGGCCCGCGTCCGCGGCTGCCGCCCGGCATCCCAGCGTCGCCACGCGCGCCCGGTGGGCAGGTCGTCCCGCCCGGCGAGCTGCTCCGGCGTGCCATCGAAGAGCACCTGCCCCCCCGCCGTCCCGGCACCCGGCCCCAGTTCCACCACCCGGTCGCTCTGCCTGACCAGTGCCTCGTCATGCTCGACCAGGAGCACGGTGTTGCCGGCCCGGGCCAGTTCCCGGATCGCCCCCGCCAGGCGCGGCACGTCGCAGTGGTGCAGGCCCACGCTGGGCTCGTCCAGGACGAAGAGGGTGCCGGTGAGCGCCGCGCCCAGGGCGGTGGTCAGCCCGGCCCGTTGCGCCTCGCCGCCGCTCAGGGTGCGCGCTTGGCGGTCGAGGGTCAGATAGCCCAACCCGACCTGGGTCAGGTAGGCCAGCCGAGAGAGCAGCGCCTGCCGTGCCAGCTTGCTTTGAGGCCCCGACGCTGTCAGCGCCTCCAGGCGCCGGTGGGCGTCGTCCACGCTCTGCCCGTGCCAGGCGGCCAGGTTCAGCCCGGCCACCCGGTAGGCCAGCGCCGCCGGGGACAGCCGCGCCCCTCCGCAAGCGGCGCAGGGGACGTACTCGCGGTAGCGGGCCAAAAGCACCCGCACGTGCATCTTGTAGGTGCGCGATTCCAGCCACTTGAACCACGCCCGCACGCCGGGGTACTTGCCCTTGTTCCAGCTCCCCTCGCCGTCCAGCACCAGCCGGCGCTGCTCATCGGAAAGTTCGGCCCAGGGGGTGGACAGGGGAATGTTGCGGCGCTTGGCGAAGGACAATAGGGCGCCACGCTCCCATTCGGCGCTCTTGCCGGCCCAGGCGCGGATGGCGCCCTGGGAGAGGGTCTTTTGGGGGTCGGGGATGACCTTGTCCCAGTCGATGCCGATGATGCGGCCAAAGCCGCGGCACTCCGGGCAGGCGCCCAGGGGGGAGTTGTAGGAAAAAAGCCTGGCGTGGGGCGGTTCGAACGCCCGCTGGCACGAGGGGCAGAGCAGGCCGCGGCCGAAGGTCAGGCGCAAAGGCTCGTCGATCGCGAAGCGCCGCAGGCGCCGCGGTTCGTCAATCAAAGGCAAAGGCAAAGGCAGCAGCAGGGGCGCGTTTTTGGTCTTCTTGGGAGGCTGCTTGCCATAGGCCGGCGAGAGGTCCGCCGCCACCGCCGGGGCCGTCCCGTAGACCAGCACCTCGGCCCGGCCGCCCTGGGCCAGGCACACCTCCAGGGCCTCCTGCAAGCGTCCGCGTTCGCCGGTCAGGAGGGACAGCCGGTCGACGACCACCCCGAAGGCCCCCGCGTCGATGGATTCGTCGACGGTGACGGTCTCCAGCTCGCGCACCTGCCCGGCGATCACCAGGCGGCGGAAGCCATCCTTGAGCAGCGAATCGCGCAACCCCGAAAAGGCCGCCGCGTCCGCCACCCGGGCCGAGTAGCACAGCACTGCACGCGCGCCCTGATGTTCCAGGAGCAGCCGCGCAGCCGCCTGCGCCGCCGAGGACTCCACCGCCGGCACGTCACAGGTCGGGCAGATCGGCACCGCCTCTGAGGCGAAGAGCGCCGAGAGGTAAGGTTCCAGATCGGCCATGGTGGCCAGGGTCGATCGGCTGGACTTGACCGGGGCGCGGCGGTCGACGGCCACGGTGGCGGCGATGGGGTCCAGCCGGTCCACTGGGGGGCGCTCCAGCCGTTCGAGGAACTGCCGGGCGTAGGGGCTGAAGCTCTCGACGAAGCGCCGCTGCCCTTCGGCATAGAGGGTGTCGAGCGCCAGGGAGGACTTCCCGGCCCCACTGGGCCCGGTCAGGGCGACAAGCTGCCCGGGGTAGAGATCGAGATCGACATGTTTGAGGTTATGGGTCTGCGCGCCACGCAGGGAGATTGGCAACATTTTTGACAAGGGGTACCTGGCCAGTGAACATGGAATCAGTGAAGTGGATGTGCAACCAGAATCGACAGGGTCCCAGCGAAATATTGGCCCTTGCCGAGGGGGGTTACCGTCGCGAAAGCAGCCCGCCGTGGAGCAGCCGCGCCAGTTCGCGCACCGCGCTGCCCAGGCGCGGGCCGGGGGTGATGAACTCTTTCTGGCGCAGCAGGAAGACCTGTCCGCTGGCCACCGCCGGCACCTCCGGCAGCTCCTGCCAGTCGGCCAGGACCTGGCGCTCCGCCGCTCGATCGTCCACGTGGACCGCGTCGAGGATGACCTCGGGCCGCCGCGCCGCCACCGACTCCAGTGCGACCTTGGCGTAGCGCAGCGAGAGGTCGGAGAAGACGTTGTCGCCCCCGGCCTTGTGGATCAGTTCGTCCAGATAGGTCCCCGGCCCGGCCACCACCAGGCCCCGCAGCCCGCCCACGTCGCGATCGACGACAAAGACCACCTTTGGACGGCGCGCTTCTGAAGGGGGCGCCACCGCGGCCATGTCTCGGTCGAGCCCGGCGACGATCCGGGCCGCCGCCTCGTGCTCCTGGGGGCCCAGGCGCTGGCCCACGGCCAGGATCGCCTGGCGCACCTCGGCCAGGTTGTTCATCGGCACCGGCATCGCCGTCACCCCGGCGCTCCGCAGGGTCTCGGCCATCTGTTCCTGCACGCCGTCGAGGAGCACCAGGTCCGGGCGCAGCCAGAGGATCTTTTCCAGGTTCGGGGCCAAAAATGAACCCACCCGGGTCCGGCTGGCCACCTCGGGGGGGAAGTCGCAGTACTCGGAGACGCCCACGACCTGGTCGCCTGCACCGACGGCGAAAACGATCTCGGTGAGGCTGGGGGTCAGGCTGACGATGCGCCGCACCGAGGCCAGCGCGGAAGACGGGGCCTCCTTTTGGCAAGCGACGAGGCACAGGATCAGCGACGGGATGATGTAGCGAAGGCAGCGATGCATGTGGGCTGCTTATACTATGACCCACCTTCCTACGGTCAACCACTATGCGAACGCGTGCAGAATCGGTAGCCGGGGAGCGCGAAAAGGGGCGCGGGAAGCATGCCCAGCCCTGTGTAGGCCGGCGGCGAGACGGAGTCGGCGGGGCCGGGGAGGAGGGTGACGGGGAGGGGGGTGACGGCCAGCTCGTGCGAGTTGGTGCCGTCGCGATGCGCTACCATACGGTCTTCTTTTAGGGAAAAATCGCAAAGGGGGCGAAATTGTAGTTGACAAAGGATTGAAAGGCATTGTAGCCTGATCTACGTTTTTGATTCACATGACCTTACAATACCCAATACAAAGAAGAACTCCCTTGTCTTGTTCAGGATTCCTGGATTTCCCCGGCTGTCGATTTTCGGCAGCCTCCCCGGAGCGGGCTTATGACTCCGGCAAGAAAGGGAATCCTGACCATGGCACTCAAGTTACCCCTCGTTGGCGCGATCCAGATCCCCGTGCCCGGAGCAGATCCGGGAACGGTTGATTCGAAGGTCGAAGAGGCCGACGGAGATATTATCAGCATCTCGCCTGACGCCAACCCGGCGCAGCAATTCGCGACCCGGGCGCTCCTCTAAGAGGCCAAC
>JBBRLA010000605.1:0-5361 GCA_038231615.1 Polyangia bacterium
CATTGCGCGACGCCGCCGAGCGGCCCGGCGCCTCCATGACCGAGCTGGCGGTAGGCGAGCGCTGCGGCATCACCATCCCCAGCCGCATGGCCTTCGCCGAATCCGGTTTCGACGCGGTGATCGCCCGCCACAAGGGGGTCAAACGCTACCTCTTCGACGAGGTTCCCCAGGTCGAGATCCCCTTGCGCCACCCGGGCCGCCTGCGCGACTACATCTTCGTCCCCGAGCCCATCGCTCTGGCGGACTTCTTTGTCAACATGCCCAAGTTCAAGGCCCATCCCTGGACCACGGTGACGTTTTCGATGAAGAACTACATCGGCATCCAGGACGATCGCCACCGACTGATCGACCACGATCACCGCCTGAACGAGAAGATCGCCGACCTGCAGTATGTCATCCAGCCCCAGTTCATCGTCATCGACGGCATCATCGCTGGCGAGGGGCGCATGCTGACCCCCAAGCCCTTCAACCTGGGCCTCATCGTGATGGGCAACAACCAGGTGGCCTTCGACGCGGTGTGCTGCGCCATCATCGGCGTCGAGGCTCGCGACGTGGACCACATCCGCCTGGCGGCGGAGCGCGGCTTCGGCACCCTGGACCTTTCCAAGATCCACCTGAGCGGCGACGTCAGTTTGCCAGATGCACGCAAGCGGGCGCAGGGCTTCGAAGTAGGCCTGATCCGCGTCGAGAAATACTTCGAGGGGACCAAGATCACCGCCTACGCCGGCGCCCCGCCGGAGTCTGAGAAGACCGACTACTGCTGGGGCGGCTGCCCCGGCGCCATCGAGGAGGCCATCGAGATCCTGCGCCTCTACGACGAGCAGTGCGATGAGAAGATGCCGCGGATGCACGTCGTCTTCGGCGCCTACGAAGGGAAGATCGACGCCCAGCCAGGCGAGAAGGTCATCTTCATCGGCGACTGCGCCCACTGGGAAGGGACGGTGGGCGGACAGTTCGTCAAGATCGAGAGCCTGTACAAGGACCGCGCCACCAAGGACCCGCATCACGCCAAGCACGACGACATCTACGCCAAGATGGCCAGCGTGACCGCCAAGGTCGCGTTGGCCGGCAACAAGCCCCACGTGCGCCTCGGCGGCTGCCCGGTCAGCGTGGCAGAGCAGGTGCTGGCCCTGGTCTCCATCGGCGGGCTGAAGAACCCCTATCTTTCCAGTGAGAACATCGTCACCTTCAACAAGGGCTACCTGGCCTGGAAGGCGGCGACGATGATGCACCGCCTTTCAGGGCAGCCCTACCAACGCTCCGGCGCCGCCATGCGAGGCGAGGCCGCCCCGGAGGTCGAGGCCCAGGGAGCGGTAGAATAAAGGGTAGACATTCGGAAATTCTGCTGGAAAATTGATCCTACCGCGACGCCTGCAAAAGAACGATGTTCACCGCGGTGCGCAACTGCGGGTCCGCCGCCAGGCGCCGTTCTACCGAAGACAAGCGTTGCGCCCGCTCGACCTCCTTGTCGTCCATGGGCACCTCGACGTCGGGGACCAGCCCCACGCCCTCGTAGGACTTGCCGCCCGGCGTGCGGAACAGGGACGTGGTGTACTTCATGGCATAGCCGTTGGGCAGATCCTCCAGCGTCTGCGCACTCCACTTGCCAAAGGTCTTCTGCCCTATGACCTGCGCCTTGCGCCCCTCGCGCAGCGCGCCGGTGAAGAGTTCCGCCCCGGACGAGGTCGAGTGGTTCACCAGCAGGCACACCGGCACCTCGCCCAGCACCGGCTCGCCTTGCGCGGTCAGGACCTCCTCCGGGCCGCTGCGGTGCTGCACCCGGACGATGGGCGTGTCTTTTTTCAGAAAAAGTCCAGCGCTCTCGACGGCCTTGTCGAAGAGCCCGCCCTCGTTGTGGCGCAGGTCCACCACCAGCGCCTTCACCCGCTGCCGCTCTATGTCCGAAAGCGCCGTCCGCAGCGCCGCGGCGGTGCCCTCGTTGAACAGGCGTATCCCCAGGTAGCCGACCAGGCCGGGCAGCACCGCATGGATCACGCTCTCGTAGGTCAGGTGCTCGCGGCGCACGTCGAAGGTGACCAGCTTGTCGCCGCGAAGCACAGTCAGGCGTACGGTCTCGCCGGCCTTGCCGCGGATGTCGGCGACCACGTCGCGCAGGGTCAGCCCCTTGTAAAACTTCCCGTTCACGTCGAGGATCTTGTCCCCCTCCAAAAGCCCCGCCTTCTCCGCCGGGGAGCCAGGCACCAGGCCGAGCACGTCGGAGATGCCGCTCTCCTGCTCGAAGCGGATCTCCACGCCTACGCCCACCAGCTCTCCGCTCAGGTCGCGATGCAATTCGGCGATCTCCTCAGGCGGAAGCAGCTTGTTCCACGAGCGCATCCCCGGGTCGACGTTCTCCAGCATGCCCTGCACCGCCGCCCGGTACAGGTCGTCCTCGGTCAGGTTGCCGCGGTAGTACTTCTTCAGCAGGGCCTGCCGCACCATCTGAAAAGCTTCCTTCCCATCATGGAAAGGCTCCGCCGACGGCTCCTTTATCTGCGCGGGGCCGTTTTCTGAATCGAGGCCCCGCAGCGCCAGAGACCGGGCCGCCGTGCTCCCCTCGGGGGGCTGCCCGCCGCAGCGGAGCGCGCAGACCCCGCCGACCAAAAGGAGGCCCGGCAGGGCCAGGCACATGAGCCACCGCCTGCTGGTACGCGTCGGGGAATGAGTCGTCGGGTTCGTCGTCATCAGCATGGGAAAAACCTCTTCAATACAGATTCAAGCTCGCTGCCCGCTGGCGCGAGGTGTCCACGATCTCGCCGCCCCGTTCCCCCCCTGTCGGCAACGCCGACAACGCCGCCGGGGAAAGCCCGCCGGGGTGGGTGCGCAGCATCGCCGGCAAGAGGCCGGCGCTGATGAGCAGCAGGAACGCCGCCGCCGCCTGATAGAGCGGAATGGGGTGCAGGAAAAAACCGCCCAGGCGGCGAACCACCAAGCGGCGCGGGGCGACAAAGGTCCGCTCCACCTCCGCGCGTAGCCGCTGCCGGGTTTTCGCCGCGGGCCGCTCGCCGGACAGGTCACCCGTGGGATCGCCCAAAAGCTCCGCCGGCAGGGTCTCGATGGCCCGCTTCAGGTCCAGATAGGCACGCAGGCACACCTTGCACGACAGAAGGTGATCCTCCATCCCCTGCCGGCACACGGCCTCGGCCACGCCGAAGTGATAGTCGAGGAGGTCCTTTTGCATCAATGAGCAATCCATGAACCCACTTCCACCTTCAATTGGTTCGTCATCTGGTTCATCCGCGACTTGACCGTGCCCAGCGGGACATGCAGCACCGAGGCCATCTCTTCGTAGCTCAGGCCGGACGAGCGCAGGTGGTAGACCTCGGCCAGGGTCTCCGGCAGGCTGGACACCGCCCGGTGAAGGACGCTGCACAGCTCGCCCTGAGCGACCTGCTCCTCGGCGCTGGGCATCGGCGGCGACGCGTCGTGCTGCACCCGGGTCATCGCCCCCTGGCCGCGCTTACCCGAGCGCAGGTGGTTTAAGCAGAGGTTCCTGGCGATCCGGTAGATCCATGTGCAGAAGCTGCCTTGATCGAAGCTCACCTCGCGGCTCTTCAGCACGTTCAGGAACGCTTCGTGAAACAGGTCCTCTGAGTCCTGCCGGTTGCGCAACATCCGCAGCATGAAGCCGAAGAGCCGCTTCTCGTATCGCGCGTAAAGGGTGTCGAAGGCCGGCATGTCGCCACCGCGGGTACGTCGGTAGAGGGCTTCGTCCGAGTCCATGCGCCCGATCAAAC
Source organism: Polyangia bacterium (assembly GCA_038231615.1). GTDB lineage: Bacteria > Myxococcota_A > Polyangia > Palsa-1104 > JAEUJZ01 > JBBRLA01. The sequence continues at coordinate 3,738 of JBBRLA010000605.1, forward strand.
ACCGATGGGGCGGAAAAGTTCGCTCCCTTTCCGCGGAAAACAAAAATCCCGCCCGGGTTGCCCCCCAGACCCTATGATTCCGCCCCATGACGCAGACGCCTTCCGGCCCCGCAGGCCCTCCCCTGCCGAGTCTTCTCGTCCTCGCCTTCCTCGCCGGGTGCGGGACCGCGCGGTCCTACGAGGGTTCGCCGCAGTGGCGGGACGGGCGCTTCCACAACCCGAAAGAGTGGCCGGTCCGCCCCGGCATCCCGGAGCTGTTCCGCTGGCAGTTCAGCGGGCGCCCCGATGCCAGCCTGGGTTTTGTGCCAAAGGTGGTGAAGAACGACGGCGCCCGTCTGCGCGCGGATCGGGAGACCTTCTCCCTGACCTTTATGGGGCATGCCACGGTGCTGGTCCAGGGCGGCGGGGTGTCGGTGCTCACCGACCCGGTCTTCTCGCGCTACCTGGGGTTCATCCCGCGCCTGGCCCCGCCCGGGGTGGCCCCAAAGGACCTGCCGCCGATCGACGTGGTGGTCATTTCTCACAACCACCGCGACCACCTGGACGAGGCCAGCGTGCGCGCCCTCTCGCCCCGGGTGCATTACGTGGTCCCCCTGGGCCTGGCCTCGTGGTTCCGCGCCCGCGGCCTGCCCAACGTCAGCGAGCTGGACTGGTGGCAGTCGACGACCCTCACCATTGGCGAAACCGGACGCCGGGTGACCCTCACTCTGGTCCCGGCGCAGCACTGGTCGCAACGGGAGATCGGCGACGCCGGCCAGAGCCTGTGGGGAGGCTATGTCATCGAACTCGCGGGGCGCAGGGTGTACTTCGCCGGCGACACCGGCTACCCTGCCGCCTTTCGCGAGATCGGCCGCCGCTTCCCCAGCATCGACTACGCGCTGGTCCCCATCGGGGCTTACGCCCCGCGCTGGTTCATGCGCCCGCAGCACATCGGCCCCGAAGAAGCGGCGCAGGTCTTCCGCGAGGTCGGCGCCCGGGCGATGCTGCCGATCCACTGGGGCACCTTCTGCCTGAGCGACGAACCGATGGACGAGCCCCCGCGGCTCCTCCTGTCGGCGATGGGCGCGGATGCGGGCCGCGTGCTCCCGCAGGCCATCGGCGAGACCTATTTCGAGCCCTCCGTGCCCCAACCGGAGCGCAACTAACCAGAATCACATGAGATAAGATCCAAATAATTGACGTCGGATCTGGTGAGGATCAAGCTGCGCCGATCATTCATTCACAGGATGGTCACGGTGCGCTCCAAGAACGGCGAGGCGATCAGCGAGAACCGACGAACCCCTCATGCGCGCAAGAAATTGAGGCGGTTCATTCGACAACGTCTCAAGGCAGGCGATCTAGGTGGATGGCGTCGGGGGCGAGCGGTACTGGGCTACATCGAAGGACGACGCGTCGTCGATCTCGCGGGGGAGGCAGACGTCACCCGAAGCTCAGTCAACCGCTGGCTTCAGTGGTACCAAGGCTTGGGGCTCACCGGGCTTCTGACAGGGAATTCGGCCAAATGGGGTAATGACGAAGAGAGCTGAGGAAGAATAGATCGATCTAATCGACTTGCGCAGGTTGGACGGATGTGATCTAAGGTTTGCATGTATGAGCCGAAGCAGGGCCGCCTTGGTGTCGTGAA
>JBBRLA010000606.1:0-5330 GCA_038231615.1 Polyangia bacterium
AAGCGGTCCCAGGGATAGGGGTGAAGGACTCGCGGGGATGGAAGCCATCGCCTGCCCAGCCGGCTCATTCGGTCCCAGGTTTCTATTGTGCGCTGTCCCCGTCTCCGAAGAGCATGGCGCCAGGCACGCAGAACCTCGGTCCGAAAGCTGTTGAGGCGGTGCATGTTGGTAGGTACTGCGTGATACGCGAAGTAGCCGCGCACCACAGCCTCGAGCCACTGCCCTTGCTCTTGCACGGGCAGATGGCGTCGCCGAAGGAGTTCAACACGGAGCGCCTTCAAGATCATCAACCTGCACATCCCGCAGTTGGATTCGGTGGTACGCGGCAAGGTGGGCAAAGCAGTGGAGTTCGGGCTGGTCTGGGGAATCACGCGACTGGGAGGAGGCTTTGTGCTGGCGAGGCAGGCCAAGGAGCGGTCAGAGCTTGTGGATACCTGCCGCCGTACTCGCCGGACCTCAATCTCATCGAGCGGTGCTGGAGCAAACTCAAGGCGTTGCTGAGAAGCGCCGCCGCGGGAAGCCCTCGACGCGGCGATCGCGGAGGCCATGGAAGCGATCACGGCGACGGACGCGACAGGGTGGTTCACCCACGGCGGTTATTTCTATCAACCCGAATGATCACCGCTCTAAGGAAATACTTCGTTCATCCCCGCTCTTGCCGCCGAACCCAGCGCGGCATCGCCGGCCCATATTCCGTCGCCGGAATCCGCCTCCGCGGCATCGCTGGCCGACATTCCGGCACGGGACGCCGCCTTCGCGGCACGGGACGCCGCCTCCGCGGCATCGCTGGCCGACATTCCGGCACGGGACACCGCCTCCGCGGCATCGCTGGCCGACATTCCGGCACGGGACGCCGCCTTCGCGGCATCGCCGGCCGATCTTCCGCCGCCAGACGCCGCCTTCGCGGCATCGCCGGCCCCTATTCCGCCGCCGGAATCCGCCTCCGCGACATCGCCGGCCAAATTTCAGGTGCTGTTCCGGGGGCAGGTAGCCGGCTGGTTACCGGGATGCCCCTTGTCGAGAGAACAACGCCACATAATCGAGCGTCAATGTGGCCAGCACGGAGTGACTGCCGGTACCGAACAGATCTCCCAGCCGCACATCGCCGAGTTTGTATAGATAGGCGAGATCAAGGTTGGCTGGCGACCTCTTCAACGATAGCCCGGTGGTGATGGTACAGCCGGCCACGAAGGTACATTCGTCCGCGCCTGCGCGCAGCACGAAGGTCCGCTCCAGAAACGCCTGCTCGAACCCCAGGTTGGCGCCCCCGCGGACCGTCTCGGTGCCAGCGATGCTGTTGGCGCGATCGAGGAGCGTGCCGCCCGCGTCGATCAAGGCCCCCTTCCAGAGCGAGATCGCGACCCCAGCGCGGAACTCGTAGGATCGCGCCAGCCCCTGATTCAGGCCTGCCGGTTCGTCGCGCTCCTCGCGGTCATGGTTGAGGATGACCCTCACGCCAGTCAGAACGCGGGGGTGGACCTGCCAGGTCACGCCGAGGCCTCCCGAGGGCAACCAGCCCGTCCGGTAGCGTACGGAGGTGCCCGGTGCGAGGGTCGCGGAGCTGGCAGAAAACTGAGACACCTCATAGGAGAGCAGGATGCCGATGGCGAAGCCGCGCGGCAGCGGCATGGCCAGCTTGACGAACACCGCCTGATTGGCACCCTCTCCGACCATGTCCTGGGGGCCGGTGCCCAGTCCGGGCGCCGAGAGGCGCAGGTGCACGCCGGTCACGCTCTGGCTCAGACCGATGGCGTAGAGGGCCAGGCCGCGCCACAGTTGCGGCGAGGTCACGGCCACCGCGGTGAACGAGAATAAGTTGCCGTTGAGGTAGGCCGTGACCCCGGCATCGACGAGGGCGGTGCCGGCATCGCGCCACACCAGGGCATAATTGCCCGTGGTGGCGCCGTCTCCACCAAAGCCGATGGTGCGCACGCCCTTCTTGATCTGACCGGAAGCGAACTCACGCAGGGAGATCTCCGGCGACTGGGCCCAGCAAGGGGTAAAGCCCAGCAAGGGGGTGCCAGGGCCAGGAGCCACAGGCCCAACGTCCACGCCAAGGCGGTGACCCATCGCACGTCGCCAGGGCCGATACCGTGTCTCGGTGCGGTCTGCACGGGCCGCACTCAATACAGGTCGAAGCGCAGGAGGCGGCCTTCCAGGTCGCCGTTGTACAGGACGTGGCGCTCCTTGGGACGCAGGCCGATCTGCTTGGCCAAAACCAGGTTGGCGGTGAAGACCCAGGCGGTGTAGCCGGAGAAGTGGCGCTTCAGGGTGTCGCCGATGCCGCGGTACAGGGGGATGAGGTCCTGTTCCTCTCCCATGCGTTCGCCGTAGGGGGGGTTGCAGAGCACCACGCCAGGCGGTCCTTCGGGGGGGCGGGCCTGCCCCAGATCGAGGCGGACGAAGCGAACGCTTTTGCCCAAACCGGCGGCGGCGGCGTTGCGCTGGGATGCCTCCACCATCCGCTGATCGATGTCGCTGCCGTGAAGGAAGACGGCCTCCTCGGGCTGGGACATCGCCTCGGCCTCGGCCAATACCTGGCGCCAGACCTTAGCGTCATGGCCCAGCCAGCGCTGGAAGCCAAAGGCCCGGTAAAGCCCCGGGGCGCGCTGAAGGGCGACCAGGCCCGCCTCGATGACCAGGGTGCCGCTGCCGCAGCACAGGTCCAGGAGCGGCCGACGCTCGATCTTCGGCTTCTGCTCGCCCGTGGGTCTGGTCTCCCTGCCGTAGCCGCTCAACGCCACGATGGCCGCGGCCAGGGTCTCTTTCAGGGGGGCGGCGGCGGCGACCTGCCGGTAGCCCCGGCGGTGCAGCGCCTGTCCCGAACTGTCCAGCGAAAGGGCACAGCGCGGCCCGCCCAGGCTGGGGTCATCATACAGGTGTACGTTGATCTGCACGTCGGGGTCACGGGCGTCCACGCTGGGGCGGTTGCCCGTGCGGTCGCGGAAGCGATCGACGACGGCGTCCTTGACCCGCACCGCGCTGAACATGCTGTTCTGCAGGCCCGGGACCTGCCCGTGGGCGCTGACCGCCAGCGTGCCGGAATGGCGCAGGAATTCTTCCCAGGGGACGGCGCGGGCCTGGTCGTAAAGGTCCTTCTCGCCCCGGCACGGCAGGTCGCTCAAGGGACGCAGCACCCGGGTGGCGCAGCGCAGCCACAGGTTGGCCCGGTAAAGCGCCGAGAGCGGCCCCCGGAAGGACACCGCCCCGGCGAGTTCCTCGACCTCGGTGACCCCAAAGAGGGCGCGCAGCTCGGCGGCCAGCAAGGGCTCGGTGCGTCGCGGGGCCAGTGCCAGGTAGCTGATGACCTCGGTGGCCTGGCGGGCGACAGGGCCAGGGCCAGAGGACGACGAAGTGGAGGCACCCCGGGAGGTGCCCGGAGAGGCAGAAGATCGAGAGGTAGATGGAGGCATGGTGGTTTTCGTGGTAAGGCAAGCTAGACTAGAATCGGCACAGATGCTAGCGCTCCCCTCCGCCTCTGCCCCTGACGCCATCGGGCGCTACCTGGTGGAGCGCCGCCTCGGAATGGGCGGCATGGCCGAGGTCTTCCTGTGTCGCCAGGTCGGCATGGGGGGTTTTGACCGGCTGGTGGTGGTCAAGCGCATTCGCGCCGACCTGCAGAAGCGCGACGACGTGATCCACATGTTCCTGGACGAGGCCCGCATCGCCGCCCAGATCAGCCACCCCAACGTGGTGCAGATCTTCGAGATCGACGAGGAGAACGGCCTGCCCTACCTGGTCATGGAGTACGTGCGCGGCCTGTCCTTCGCCGCCCTTTACCAGATCTTCCATGCCCGAGGGGTGCTCTTGCCGGCGGACCTGGTGGCGGCGCTGGGGGCCCAGGCCTGCGCCGGCCTGCGCGCGGCCCACGAACTTTGCGACAGCGACGGCACGTTGATGAACGTCGTGCACCGGGACGTGTCGCCGACCAACCTGCTTCTGAGCACCGATGGGGTGGTGAAGATCATCGACTTCGGCATCGCCCGGGCCAAGGGGCGGCTGGCGCGGACCCAGGCCGGGCAGATCAAGGGGCGGCCGGCCTATCTGGCGCCCGAGGTCCTTGGAGGGGCGGCCAGCGACCGCCGCGCCGATCTGTATTCGCTGGGGGTGGTGCTTTACGAGATGGCCTGCGGCAGGCTGCTCTTCGACCGGCCCGACGACCTGTCCACCCTGGGGGCGGTGCTGGCCGGCGAGGTGCCGCCGCTCTCGACGGTGCGGTCGGACGTGACGCCGGAACTCTCGGCCATCGTCGCCCAGGCGCTGCGCGGGCAGCCCGACGAGCGGCAAAAGGACGCCGCCGAGATGGGCCGGGCGCTGCACCAGGCGGCGATGGCCACTGGACGCTTTGTGGCGCCGCCGCTCCTTTCCGACTACCTGCGCGAGGAACTGGCCGAAGAGCTGGGGGCGCTGCCCGACCACCGCATGCCGACGACTTCGCGCATGCCGTTGCTCGCCAACCGCGCTTCCCATCGGCTGGCGCCGGCCAGCCGCTCGACCCTTTTGACCCGCCGTGCCGAGGAGCCCACCGCCATCGTCACCATCGTCCGCGAAGTCACCCAGCTGGTGCGCCAGGCGGGCTACCGCAATGCCGCGCTTTGGATCCTGGCTGCCACGGTGGTGCTTTTGGGGACACTGCTGGTCTTTCGCTGAAAGGGGCCCTTTTTCGCCTCACGTCGGCACTTTCCGCGCCCCCGGGCAGACCTTGCCGAGCCCCTTCTGGTGCATGACGATGAGGCCGTTGACCAGCGCTCGGACCTTGCCACAACCCGAGCACTTGCCCTGTTCCTCTGCGCCGCCCCGGGCCCGGGTCTCGGTGTGCAGGCTGGGCGCGTCGGCCACGGCCACGGGGAAGCCCCCCACAGCTTCCGCATCCTGAGACGGGCTGGATGCGGGGATGGACGATGACACGGGGCCTTTCGCCCCGCCGGACGCGGCTCGCTCTCGCTGGGCATGCTGCAGCTCGCGCATCCGTCGAATTTCGTCGCTCTTGCTCATGACGCGTTATAGCGCGAAAGCGCGGCGCAGGCTGGGTCTCCTTTCGAGGTCCGGCTGGTTTCGCTTCAGTTGAGGTAGCCGCCGACGCCGCGGTTGCCGGAAGGGGTGCCGGTTGTGCCGGAAGGCGTGCCAGGGGGGTTGCCTTCGGGCGGCGGGGTCAGGGCGTGGAGCAGGGCCTGTTGCAGGCGCAGGCCCATCCCCATCATGGCGTCGAGCTGCTCTACCGATAGCGTCGAGGTGGCCAGGATCAGGCGCCCCGGGCGCAATTCGACGCGCCAGCCTGGGCCGGAGCGGACCAACTCCTCGCCCAAAGCCTGGGTGATCGGCCGGGAGAG
>JBBRLA010000607.1:0-5330 GCA_038231615.1 Polyangia bacterium
GAGAGGAGCGCATTCCACCGTCGAGAACCGCCATGATGAACTGGGTCCACAAAACCTATTCCGATTCCAGTATTACGTCGGTGGAACTGGTTCGATTGCTCTGACCTTCTTGAGTAGTCCTTGGCCGAAGTCCCTGTCTGATTCTACTTGGAGACCCAATGTCCTTCCTGGATCGAGTACTTGGCAAGCCGCTCTCAACCGATGAAACGGAGAATCAGCAGATCGGCCCGCTGGCCGGTGTGCCGGTGCTCGGCCTGGATGCGCTCTCATCGGCGGCCTACGGTCCCGAGGCGGCCCTCACCTTGCTCATACCCCTGGGAGCGATGGGCCTCGGCCACGTGGGCCCCATTACCGCCCTCATCTGCGGCATCCTGCTCATCGTCTATTTTTCCTACCGACAGACCATAAAGGCGTATCCCGGCGGCGGAGGGTCCTATACCGTGGCCAGCGAGAATCTCGGCCAGGGGCCGGCGCTGGTCGCCGGGGCGGCCCTGGCGCTGGACTACATTCTCAATGTGGCAGTCGGCATCTCCGCCGGCGTGGGCGCGCTGGTATCGGCGCTGCCATCGCTACAGTCGCACACCGTGGTCCTGTGCCTTGGGATTCTCGGGCTCCTGACGCTGGTCAACCTGCGCGGGGTGCGCGAGTCGGGCGTGGTGTTCATGCTGCCCACCTATGCGTTCGTTGTTACGCTGGTGATCACCATCGCCGTGGGCACGGTGCGCTCAGTGTTGAGCGGTGGCCACCCGGTGCCCGTAGTGGCACCCCCAGTGGTGCCGGCGGCCACGCAAGTGGCAGGGCTGTGGTTGCTTACCCGCGCCTTCGCCAGCGGCTGCACGGCCATGACCGGCGTCGGGCACCGTCCATTCTCAATGCCCAGCGCACGCTCACCGTGATCATCGCGCTTTTGGTCGGACTTTTGGGTGGCGTCGCTTATCTGGCACAGGCCTACGGCATCGCTGCCACCGAGCCCGGGGCCCCAGGTTACCAGAGCGTACTCTCGCTGCTGGTGGCCGCGGTCATGGGGCCGGGGCGCATTTTACTACGGGACGATGGCTGTCATCGTGGCCGTGCTCTGTCTGTCGGCCAACACGAGTTTCGCCGACTTCCCGCGCCTGTGCCGGGTGCTGGCCGACGACCGCTTCCTGCCGGGCGCCTTCGCCGTGCGCGGACGCCGGCTGGTCTACTCGCAGGGCATCGTCAGCTTGTCGCTGTTGTCGGGTGCGCTGCTGGTGGCCTTCGGCGGCATCACAGACCGGCTCATCCCGCTCTTCGCCATCGGTGCCTTTCTCGCCTTCACGCTCTCGCAGGCGGGCATGGTCCAGCACTGGCGGCATGCGGGCGGCCCCGGGGCCAGAAGCTCGTTGGTCATCAGCGCCATCGGCGCCGTGGCCACCGGTCTGACCCTTTTGGTGGTAGCGGTGTCCAAGTTCGGAGAGGGCGCCTGGCTCACGGTGGTGGTGGTGCCGCTCTTGTGCTTGTGCTTCATCGTCATCCACCGCCACTACCGCGACATCGCCAACCGCATCGCCACCATCGAACCGCTGGAGCCGCCCACGGCGCAGACGCCGATTGTGGTAATCGCCGCCGGGACGTGGAACAAGATGGTGCAGAAGGGATTGCAGTTTGCGCTGCGACTCTCGCCCGACGTTCACGTGGTGGCGGTCAAGACCGAGCGCGACAACATCGAGGACTACCGGCAGTTCTTCGCGCCGCTTGTGGACTACGTCCTGAAGCTGGAGAGCGACCACCCAGACCGCGACGTGGTAGTGGTGATCCCGGACCTGGTGATGACCCGCTGGTATGCGGGTATCTTGCACAACAACCGCGGGGCGATCCTGCGCACGCTCCTTCGCCTGCGCGGCGGGCCTCGGGTGGTCATCGTGGACCTGCCATACCGGCTGCCGAGTTGAGCCAAACGGCCAAACCTTGCTGCACAGGTGACCCGGTAGACAGGGCCGCCGTTCCCGCTACAGTGGGGCCATGAAGACCGTAGAGTTCTTTTTCGACTATTCCTCGCCCTACAGCTACCTGGCCGCCACGCAGATGGAGGGGCTCGCTGCGCGCACCGGGGCGAGCGTCCTTTGGCGCCCCTTTGTTCTGGGGGCGGTGTTCAAGGCCGCGGGCAACACCCCGCCCGCAGCGGTGGCGGCCAAGGTCCCCTACCTGCTCAAGGACCTGCAACGCTGGGCCAGCCATTACGACGTGCCCTTCCGCTTCGCCTCCCGTTTCCCGGTCAACGCCATCAAGGCCCTGCGCCTCACCCTCACCGCCGAGGCACAGGGCGCCGACAAGGCAGCGTCGGTGGCGCTGGCAGCTTTTCGCGCGCTGTGGGTGGAGGATCGCGACATCACCGCCCTGCCCGAGCTACACGCAATCGCCGCCGCCGCCGGCCTGGATGCCGAGCGCGCCCTGCGCGAAATCGAGGACCCCGCGATCAAGGATCGCCTGCGCGAATACACCGATGGCGCCATCCGCAGGGGCGCGTTCGGCGCGCCCACCTTCTTTGTCGGCGACGAAATGTTCTGGGGCGACGATCGCCTGCAATTCGTCGAAGCCGCGCTTTCGGTTGCCACGCCCTGATCAAACCCCTGCTCATTCAGGAAGCCCGACCCCGCGCAGTCCTGGCAAGCCGTCCAGGCTGGTGGCGTTCTTTTGTCTCTGGTATTCCGCGATTCCCGCTGGGCCTTTGCGCTCGCTCCAGTCGGAGATCTGGGTCCGCGGACCCTGGTATTCGTAAAGCGGGACCCCGTATCCGCACGAGTCGTGGATGCGTTCGCATTCGACGACGATGATGGCGCGGGCCGGCGGCCCCGGCGAGAACTGCCTGGCAAAGTCGCCAAAAGCCGGGTCCTGCGGTTCCACTACCCGACCCGTGCCGTGAAGGCGCAAGATCTTGGGTCGCCCGGCGAAGGCGCAGAACAGGATGCAGATGCGCCCATTGTCGCGCAGGTGGGCAATGGTCTCGACGCCGCTGCCGGTGTAGTCGAGGTACGCGACAGTCCGTTCCCCCAGGATGCGGAAGGTGTCGAGCCCCTTGGGAGACAGGTTCACATGGCCCAGGGCCCCCGAGGGGGCGGTGGCCACGAAGAAAAGATTCTGCTTGGCGATGAATGCTTGCAGCGTCTTGTCGAGGGTCTGGTAGAGTTTGCTCATGTGGTCGCCACGATAGCGCAACCGAGATGTCCCGGCCAAGCGCGGTCTTCCGACGAAGGCGAGCGCCGACGCGCTCCCTATCGCCATCGCCGCGGTTCATGACCGGCACCGATCGCCCGCGGCTTCAATGATGACGTCCACATCGTCGGTCGGTTGCGGCCCCTCGACCGCGGGAAGCGGTTACTTCCACAAGTTGACCAGGTAGCGCGGAAAGTCCGCCTGCGGGTCATTGATCACGCGGGCCATCGCGACCTTGTTAAAAATCTGCGGTATGTCCGTGACGATGGCGTCGTCGATGCTCCTCATCTGTTCGACGACCGCAGGGTCTTCAGCAAGGCGATCGTAGGTAAGCTTGTTGCTGTGGTTGTCGTAGATGCTGAAGTGTACCGGATAAAGCAGGTCGGCCTGACCCAGGAGAAGGGCCTTCTCGCGCCCCAGCACGCTGCGCAGGTGCAGGGCGGTAGTATAGAGCGGGATGGTCTCCCAGTCCTCGTGCGCGTCCTGCTTCTGCACGCCCGCCCTCGTGAACAGGGTGATGAGCCGGGCGCGCACCAGCGTCTTCAGTTGGGCAATCGCTTGCTGCGCCTGATGGTCCTGCTGGTTCGCGGCGCCCCCGGCAATCGCCTGACACGAGACGCACTCGATGGCACGCAGGAATTGCTTTTTTCCGGTGTTGAGCTTTTCCACGCCGGCCTGAGTGAGAAGCTGCTTCTCGTCATCAGCGACAAGCTTGTTATCGGTGACGGCCGTGGCCAGCTTGGCGGTGACCCGGAGCGAGCCCCGCAAGTCGTAGTCCTCGATGAGGTCGAGGATCTTGTATATGAAGACGACGGAGGACAGGGGCCCCTTCATATTAGGGTGATCCTTCACCGTTTTGGTCATCCTGGTGAACACCGCGCTATCTGCTTGGTTGACGGCGCCGAGCCGAGTGTCCACCAGTCCGCCCGTTATGATCCTGGCGGCCCGCAGGATCGTCGGCCCCAGGATGCGCTTGATGGCGGCGGGGTTGGTGGCGGCCCGCGGGGTCAGCTTGCTGATCGGGTCCAGAGCGTCTGCCCGCACAAGCACCTCGGTGCTTGAGTAAAGGGTTACGATGAGAGTACCGTCCGCGGTTAAGAGTGGCTTGAAGGTGGATAGCATGCTGGCGGTCAGGCAGGCGTCCAGGACGATGATGTGGGCGTGGACTCCAGAGTTGATGAGCGGATTGATGACGTTGGTGGACCAGTAGGCGTCGTCCCGATCAAAGAGCTGATCATGGTCGCCGTGGCCCTGGTTGACGACGACAAGGTCGACGGTACGGTCCTGGTTGCCGGCAGGGGAAAGGGTGAAGCGGGTCTTGGTCCGGGTCCCGTCGTCATCGATCTCGAGGCGGCGGAACTGTGCGGACAAAGACTGGGGTACGACACCCGTTACCCACGGCATTGGAGCCTGCGGGCACGATGTACAGATAGGAAGTGGTCCCGTGACTCAGCGCGTCCCGTGTATCGCTCTCGGGCGTCGCCTGCGCCGACAGGGGCAACCCAAAGAGGAGCGCCGTGATGGAGATACCAAGCCATGATCGCAGGGACAGAGACACTCTCTTCATGAGCACTCTCCTTGGACTGGGACTGGGATGGGGACTGAGGAAATAGAGCATTTCCCGCTGGGTTTATTAGAACAGGCGCGGCACGGGGCGGTCAAGAGAAGCCGAGATGATGGAAGAGTTCTCATCCTCGCATAGGTAGAACGCGGCCGAGCATGCCGCCGGCCTCGCCCAGCTTCTTGAGGGTCTCGCGGTAGTGGCCCTCCAGCTTCTGCTCTATGGCCGGGATGTGGCGGCCACCGAGTTTTCCTCCGTGCTGGCCACCTCCTGATGCCCGGTGCCGGGCAGCTACGCGGTGGAGGTGTGCAATCCTCGCAGTCAACCCACGCAAAATCTTTTTGCTTGCCTCGGGCCCAACCTTGTCCTAGAACCTTTGGCGTCGGGAGCCGCCGAGCATTTTGGTCAAACTTCAGGAACGAAGGATTTTCGCTAATGAGCAAATATGTCCGCTATGCATTCTCCGTCGGCATGGAAACTATGTTTAAAAGTGCGAGCGCGCAGACCGATCGCTTCGGGCGCCCGCGCCGAGCCATCCTGGCCGATCTGGATCAAGAGACCGGCATGACCCCCGAGGCCGTGGCCGCCTGCCTCA
>JBBRLA010000608.1:0-5301 GCA_038231615.1 Polyangia bacterium
GTCGGCGCGCAGGTGCGGAGCGTCAAGCCACCACTGAGGCCGTCCGCCGACCTCGTAGCGCCGCAGCGAGAGCGAGCGAAGGACCGGCGGGACCGGCGTCCCGGTCGCTTCTCGGGGCCGCTGCTGGACGACAAGCTGCACCAGGTTGCCCTTGTCTTTCTCAGGCGAGATGAGACCCGACGCAAGCCCCTCGCCGACCGCCTGAGACACCGAGGACGCCGGGCCTTGCGCGTCGCGCCACCGCCCGCGCCACTCGAAGAGCGCGAAGTAGCCCAGCAGGATCAGGCACAAGGCGAGGAGCGAGAACAGGGTGCGCTGGCGATCCCATAGACGAAGCCGACGATGCATGGCTCAGCCTCTCCGGATCCAGAAGACGCCCAGGCCCAGGAGCAGCGCCATGAGCGGCAACCCGCACATCGTCAGCAGGAAAAGCCGGGTCAACTGGTCTTCCTTCAGCACCAGACGCAGTTCGGCGGGGCGCTTGGGGGCCACCACCACCCGGCGCTGTGCGTCCGCCAGCCATGAGATGGCGCCGAGAATCAGGTCGCGGTTGTAAAGCGCCATCGACTCGTTGGTGCCAAGCTGCGCGCACCCGAGGACCACCAGCCGGCCGCCTTCATCGGCGCTCGGGCCCGGGGTCGCGCCAGCCGGGCCTGGGCCGGTCTCCTTGACGCTGGCGGCGGCGGCGATGGAGATCGGACTCTTTTCCGCCCCTTCTTCCATGCCCCCGGGGACGCCCGGGACAGGAGGCGCGGGCCGGCCCTCGCGCAGCGCGGCAAGGTCCGAGGTCTGGTAGGCCTTGTCCCCGGTCAGGACCAGGTCACGCGCCGACCACAGCGTCCCGTCGGGAAGCGGTACCGTGGGCAGCGCCCTCACCGGCCGGGCCAGGGTCCACAGGGTGCGCCGGTGCAGCATCGGCGCGCTCACCGGGTGATCGCCGTACCCTTCATCGATGACGAAGGCCAGGCTGTCCCCCAGGCGCTTCTCCGGATCGATCACCACCGCCTGACCCAGGCGGATGCCGCGGACGCGCAAGAGGTCAAAGAGCCCGCTGTCGAGGAAACGGGTGAGGCCCCGATCGAGCTGCGGCCCGAGCAGAAGCAGCATCCGCCCGCCGCCGTCCAGATAGCGCGACAGGGCCGCGGCCTCATCCGCCAGGAAGGCCCGCTCCGGGCCGGCGATGACCACCACGTCGCAATCCCTGGGAACCAGCGCCAGCTGATCCAGCCCCCGGCTCTGGTAGTTTTCCCGACGCAGCGACTCGGTGAGGTCGGAGAGGCCGGCGCCGGTAAAGCTGTCGTATTCCGACTCGCCGTGGCCTTTGGTGAAGCACACCACGGGGGTCTTGCCGGTCACCACGGTGAGGATCGCGCTGTCGAGCAGCTCCTCGCCACGGAAGGCGAGCAGACGAGGAGGGACGGCGGGGCCGGCGGGTTCGGGGCGTTCGGGGTTGGTCTCGAAATCGCCCAGCTCGCCGATGTTCAGGAATCGGGTCCGCCCCTGGCTCTCGACGACCATAACCCCCTGTCGAAGGTCGTCCTTGTCGATGTGGTACCGCTCGCCCAGCAGGCGCACCCGGTCGCGATCGCGGTCGATGTCGAGCAGCTCGACGTGTACCTTCCCCGCCGCGGCACGCTCCACCCGCAGGAGCAGTTCCCGCGCGTCATCGAGCAGCTCGTTGCGGTCGGCGGCATTGTCGGCCTGGAACACCGTCACCTGCACCGTCTTCCCCTCCCGACCCACGTCGGCGAGGAGGTCTTGGGTGCGCTCCGAAAGGGTGAACAGGCGCCCGGCGGTCCAGTCGGCGCGGTACACGTGGCGGGCGGCGATGAGGTTGACGCCGACCAGGAGCAAGAGACAAAGCAGGCCCTCGGCGATCACGCGAAAAACGGCGGGCGAATCGCCGGGCCGGGCGGAAAGCACCCGCCCGGCGGCGAAAACGGCGGCGGCGGCCAGACTCAGGTGGTAGACTACCCGGCGGCTGTCGACGATGCCGCGGCCCAGTTCGTCCATGTGGCGAAAGAGGTTGGTGTGCAGCAGCACCTGCCGCACCGTCTCGTTGCGCACGTAGAGGTCGGCCAGCATCCCGGAAAGAAGCAGCAGGCTGAGCGCGGTGAAGCACATCACCGCGGCCAGCACCTGACTGCGGGTCAGCGAAGAGGCGAGCAGGCCGATGGCGAGGGCGGAAAGGCCCACCAGCAAGGTCCCCAGATAGCCCGCGGCGATGGCGCCCGGGTCGATGGCGGCGGCGTCGCCGGCATAGGCCCGCAGGAGGCCCACGTAGAACAGGGTCGGCGCCCAAAGACAAAGGTAAAACACCACCGCGCCCAGGTACTTGCCCAAAACCACCGCGGCCTCGGAGATCGGGGCCGTCAGGAGCGGCTCGATGGTGCCGCGCTGCCGCTCCTCGGCGAGGAGGCGCATGGTAATGACCGCCACCACGAACATGAGGAAGAGCCAGTAAAGGAAAGTGCCGCCGAAGAAGTACTGCATGACCGCGGTGGCGCTGGCCCGCTGGGTGCTGAGGGCCTGACACACGAGGAAGAACGAATAGCCCTGCACCACCAGGAACAGGGCGGCGACGAGGTAGGAGATCGGCGAGAGGGCGTAGGCCAGGAGTTCTCGCCGGGCCACCGCCACGGCGGCGCGAAGGGTGGAAACGCTCGCTGGAAATCGCGAAGCGCCCCAGGCGCCGCGGTCCTTCAATCGCCGGCTCCCTTCGTCAAGGGGTGCGGGTGCTGCGGTGGCGGCGTTCACCGGGGTAAGGCTCCCTTGGTGGCGTTGGCAGGCGCGGCGGTCAACCGGCGGAACACCGCCTCCAGGCTGGAGCGCGCCGGGGTCAAAAGGCGCAATTCTCCGTGGGTCAGCACGGCCCGCGAGAGGGCCTCGCAGGCGGCCCCGGTCGGGTCCGGTCCCGCGTCCGGATGGAGTTGCACGAGAAAATGAATCGCCCCATCGGGGGCGTGTTTCCTGTCGGGCCCATCGGGATCGTTGTCCTCCTCCACCGAGGCCACCCCCGGGACGGCGCTAAGCGCGGCCAGCAAGGCGGCGCGATCGCCGCGACAGGCGATCTCAATCGCGAAGCGCGAAGCGCCGCGGTGATCGTCCGCTAAGCGCGGGGCGACCCTGCCGGCGATCAGCTCGGCGGTGGTACCCGAGGCCACCACCTTGCCCCGATCGACGATCACCACCCGCTCGCACACCGTCTCGACTTCGGGGAGCACGTGGGTCGAGAGCACCACCGTGCGGTCCCGGGACAGGCGGGTGATGAGGTCCAGCACCTCGCGACGCTGGTTGGGGTCGAGCCCATCGGTGGGTTCGTCGAGGATCAGGGCTGCGGGGCGGTGCAGGAGCGCATCGGCCAGCCCCACCCGCTGGCGGTACCCCTTGGAGAGCTGGCCGATGATGCGCTCGCTCTCGCCGGCCAGGCCGACCTCGTCGAGGACCGCGGCGATGGCGGTCTTTCGCTCCCGGGTGGGCAGGCCGCGGAGGTCGGCGCGGAAGCGCAGGTATTCCCGGACGCGCATCTCGCCATACAGGGGGACCTGCTCGGGGAGGTAGCCAAGCTGCCGGCGGGCGCCCAGGGAGTCGAGGGCCACGTCGCAGCCGCAGACCCGGGCACGACCCCCGGTGGGGCGCAGGTAGCCCGACAGGATGCGCATGGTAGTGGTCTTGCCGGCGCCGTTGGGACCCAGGAAGCCCAGCACGCCTCCCGGTCGGGCGGTGAACGAGATGCCGTCCAGGGCCTTTGTCCCAAAGGAGAATGATTTGCTGAGTGCTTCGACCTCGATCATGGCGGGCTCTCGCGTGAAGGGGAGTTATAGCACTCCGCCGCCTCACTGGATGGGGGCTGCCGCCTTGTTGGCCGATCGGCTCAGGCGCTGAAGCAGGCGCCTGGCCGGCCCCGGGGCCACGGCGCGATCGCCGCTGAGGGCACGAAGATCGCGGCGGTAGGCGATGCGCTCGACCGAAAGGTGCATCAGCGGGGCGATGTGCCGCAGGAGCTGTTCCCCTTCCACCAGGAACTGGAGGCGCAGGCAGAGCCGGGCGCACAGGTAAAGAGCCTCGGCGAAGCCCGGCTCCCGTCGGCATGCCCGCAGGCACAGACGCAGCGCCGCCAGGTCCCCGTGCCCCAGCCGCGCCCTCAGGTAGTCGAACTCCGGGTCGTTAGCGCCCAGCCGCTGTGCCCAGCGCAGCGCTGCCCGCGCCTCCTCTTCCTTTTGGCAGTAGAGCAGCGCCTTGGCCAGGGCCACGAAGCCGCCGCCGTCCTGCGGGTTGTTCAGCACCTCGACCTCGACCTCGACCAGCGCCTGCGACGGGCAGCCGGACAGCAGCCGCGCCTCCACCTGCATCGACGCGGGGGAGCTTTGGGCCAGGCTCAGAAGCGGCGGGCGTCGCGGCACCGCGCGGATCACCGAAAGGAGGTCGGCGCGCAGGGACTCCCGTTCGGCGGCCTCATCGGAGGCCTGGGTGCTCGTCGCGGGAGCGCGACGGCGCAGGACCAGCATGCACAGGCAGGCGCACGCAGGAAGGAAAAGAAAGGCGGCCAGGGAAAACAAGTTCGGGCTCATCCCGGGGATCTCTGCACTGTGGGGTCATCTTCAAGGGCCAGACGAAAAATAGTTCTCGCCGACCCGAATCAAAGTGTGGAACTACGCAATACCCTTCAATTTCTTCAGGACGGCCGCAACCAACATATCGGTCTCTGCCGACGAGGCGCCGCCCTTTTGCTCGGCGCCTCGCGCTTCGCGATCGATCACCGCGGCGCTTCGCGCTTCGCGATCGATCACCGCGGCGCTTCGCGCTTCGCGATCGATCACCGCATGGCCGGGGCCGCCGGTGCCGTTGGGGCAGACGTTGCACAGGGTGCAGGGGTCGGGAGCCCGGGGGATGCCCAGCGATCGCGCCAGATCGGCCAGCTTGTCCACCTCGGGTCGCGGCAAGGGCGGCACGGGCCCGAGGACCCGGGCGGCGTGGGTGATGCGAGCGGCGTGCTCCATCGCCTCCATGCGGTTGTAGGCCTCGTTCAGGTCCCGCCCCACGGTCAGCGCGCCGTGGCGATCCATGATCACCGCGTTGCTCTGACGGATGTAGGGCCGCAAGACGTTGGGGACCTCATCGGTGGTGGGGGTGGAGTAGGGGGCGGTCAGGATGGCCCCCAAGAAAAGGCAGGTCTCCGACAGCACGCACTGCGCCAGGGACACCCCGGCCAGGGCCAGGCCGACGGTGATCGGTGGGTGGGCATGGACCACCGCGCCCACGTCGGCGCGCTCCACGTAGCACAGCTCGTGCATCAGGAAC
>JBBRLA010000609.1:0-5285 GCA_038231615.1 Polyangia bacterium
AACAGGGGATCGCCGCCCCGGTGGCCGAGCACCTGCGCTCCTGGCAGGAAGCGGCGCGGGTGGCGCACCGGTCTGCCGACAGCACCGAACAGAGCGCCTCGGCCCTGGCAGAGGCGGCCCGAAGTTTCGCCAAGAGCAGCGCGACCCTTGCTCCTTCCCTGGATACCCTGGGTCCGGAACTCTCGGCGCTCTCGGCGGAAGTGGCGCTGCTGGCGGAGCGCAGCGATGGCCAGGCGGCCTCTTCTTCCGCGCAGTTGCTCAGCGAACTGTACCGGCTGACGGATGCCATCGACCGGCTGGAACGGGGCCTCGCCGATCGGGCCGGCGCTGATTCGCGGGTCGCCAGCCACGCCGCGCCGGAACCCGCCGCCAAGAAGGCCCATGACGGAACCCTATAATGCCAGCGCAGCGCCGGTCTTTAGACCAGGAGCATGCCTCGTTCGTGGGCGGCTTCGCGGAAGGCGACGCTGATGGCCCGATCGCGGAGCACGAAGACGACCCGTTCCAGCGGCGGACGGAACTCCAGCAGGTAGGTATGGGTAATGTCGATCAGCATGCGGGCGGCGTCCTCCGGGCTGGCCCCGCTGGAGGTGCCCATCGCCGGCAGGGCCAGCGAGCGCAGGCGCAGTTCGTGGGCCCGGCGGAAGCAGGCCCACAGGGCCTTGCGCAGGTCCCGCTCTTGCACGGGCAGTTCCCGGCCGCTGGCATCCATGTGCAGCGCCACCGCGTGGAACAGGTGCCGGACGGGCAACGCCCCCGCCGAGGTGGTCACCACGGTGCCGATCTTGGCCGGGGACTTTTGCGCCGCCTCGGCCTGGATCGCCGGCCCGCCCCGCTGTGCGATGGCCAGGTCCAGGGAGCCCGGCTTGGTCATCGAGAGGCGCTCGTTGGCGGTGTAGACCATGGCGTCCGCCGGCTGAGTCAAAAGGTCGCCGTTGACCACCGAGACCATGGTGTTGTAGCGGGGCAGGTGGTCGAGCACCGCCATCGCGCTTTGCAGGCGGTCCTCGGGGCGGATGGCCAGGAGCAGGGCGCACAGGTCGTCCACTCCCGAGGGGATTTCGGGGCGGAACGCGGACGGCAGGCGCAGGCGCGCGCCGGCCAGCGCCCGAGGGATGTCGGCAAAGGGCAGCGTCTCCAGTTCCTGGAAGGGCCGCCGCCCGGTGAGCAGTTCGAAGAGCATCACCCCCAGCGACCACAAGTCGGATTGCACCACCGCCCGCCCGAGGAACGCCTCGGGGGCCATGTACGCCGGCGACCCGGCGATGGCCGCCATCTTGTCGGTGGATTCGCGTCCCCTGGCGACGCCGAAGTCGCCCACTACGCCGACGCCCATGCGGGTGCAGAAGAGGTTGGCGGGCTTGATGTCCCGATGGACGATGTTGTGGGCGTGGACCATGGACAGGGCCTGAGCCGTGTCCCGGCACAGGGCCAGGGCCTGCCCCACGGGCATCGGCACCTGCAACTGGTCTGCCGGCTGACCGTCGATGAACTGGAGCAAGAGGTAAAGCGCCTGGTGGTCGGTCTCGGCGTCGTAGAGGGTCACCAGGTTGGGGTGGGGGGGCAGGGTCGCCAGGATCTCGGCCTCGGCCAGGGCCATCTGCCGTTGCCGCGGGTCGCCGATCTCGATGCGCTTGACGGCCTCGATCCGTCCGAGTTCCCCATGTACGGCGGCGTAGACCTTGCCGAATGCTCCTGCGCCTACAAAGCTGTAGCTGGCGTAGCGGGCCAGCGACGGAAAACTGGCGAGCCCGGCGAACTCTGGAGAGCCATTTCGGGAGATGATGCTGGTGTCGATCCACTTGCGGTCGGCAGATGGGGGCATGAAGCTACTTTACTATCGCGAAGCGCCGAGCGCGGCGGTTATCTCGATTCGGCGGTAAAGCGCCCCGGGCGCCCCTGCCGCCGCCTTGCATTCCCCAAACTCGCCGCGTAGAGTTAATTTAGACATGGCCGACGAGCAGTCCCTTATTCAGCGAGCAGCAGCATCAGGCCCGGGCCAGATTCCGGCGGAGGCCCGCGAGCCGGGCTTCGATCAGGTTCTGGACCGACTGCGACAGGTGGTCACCCGGCTGGAGCAGGGCAACCTGTCGCTGGAGCAGTCGCTGGTCATGTTCGAGGAGGGGGTGAAGCTGTCCCGCCGCGGCTCGGAGGTCCTGGACGCGGCGGAGCGCCGGGTCGAGGTGCTGGTGCGGGGCGACGACGGGATGGATCGCCCCCAGCCCTACGCGGGAGGTGAAGCCGATGGGCGCCCCTAAGATCATTGTCGTGGATGACGATCGCGAGACCCGCGGGCTGCTGCACGAGATCCTCCAGCAGGCAGGCTACCAGGTCAGCGAGGCCCCCAGCGGCCTGCGCCTCATCAGCCTGCTCCATGTCGACCGGCCGGATCTCATCCTGCTCGACGTGATGATGTCCTGGATCGACGGCTTCGAGCTGTGCCGGGCCATCAAGCGCAATCCGCTGTACCAGGACATCCCCATTTGCTTCATTTCGGGGCGGGACGATCCCAATGACGTGAGGCTGGGCTTGCAGTGCGGGGCCGCCGACTACTTTGTCAAGCCGATCGATCTGGATCGGCTCCTCGACCGGCTGGGCGAGCTGGTCAACAAAAAGGCGCCCGCGACCACGCAGTAGGGGTGGACTCCATCTGGGACGGGCGCAGCGGGACGATTATGACAGCGACGGCGATAAGGACGGTCATCGACGGGGACGTCACTACCAAGGTCGCTAACCTGCGGGTGCAGGACTCGGGGGCGCCCGCTACGCCGCAGGCGTGCCTGATGATGCTCTCCGGCCCGCTGCTCGGCGAGATTTATCCGCTCCTGTCCGGGCCGCTGGTCCTGGGTCGCAGCGAGCACGCCGACGTGCAGATCCTGGTCGAGGGCGTCTCGCGGCAGCACGCGCGGCTTTTGCGCGACCGGGGGGGCTGGGTGGTGGAAGACCTGGGCTCGCGCAACGGCACCCTGGTCAACAGCGAGCCGGTCCACCGGACGCTCCTGCGGGACGGCGACAAGATCCAGGTGGGCCCCTCGACGGTGTTCAAGTTCGCCCTGCAGGACCCCATCGAGGAGCAGTTCCAGCGTCAGATGTACGAATCCGCCCTGCGCGACGGCCTGACCAAGGTGTTCAACAAGCGCTACTTCATCGAACGCCTGCGCAGCGAGGTAGCCTATGCTCTGCGCCATCACTGCCCGCTCTCGCTGCTGATGCTGGACGTGGACCACTTCAAGCAGGTCAACGACGGCCATGGACATCCGGTGGGCGACATGGCCCTGCAGATCATCGCCGACTCGGTGCGCGGGACCATGCGCAGCGAGGACGTGCTGGCCCGCATCGGCGGCGAGGAGTTTGCCCTCATCTGCCGGGGGGTGCCGATCGCCGGGGCGCACGTTTTCGCGGAGCGCATCCGGCAGCTCATCGCGTACATCGCCTTCCGGGACCCCTCGACGGACGAGCCCGTGCCCCTGGCGGTATCCATCGGGGTGGCGCAACTGCGGGTGCAGGGACCGTGGGACGATGGGGGGCCGGAGCCCGCAGAGACCCTCGTCGCCCAGGCGGACCTGGCGCTGTACACGGCCAAGGACGCCGGGCGAAACTGCGTCAGGGTAGCGGGCCAACCGGCCTGCTGATAGACTCATCGGGATGTCGGATAAATTGCCTGGATCCGCGCCCGTGCCGCTGCCTTCCATTGACTGTCCTGCCTCCCAGCCGGGGGACGGGAACCTGGGGGTCGCGATCCACGACCGACCTGCCGTCTCTCATTTGTTGATTGCTCCCGGCGGCGCCGGGGGCCCCGGGGGCCGGGGCAGCCCGCCCTCGGGGGGCCAAGGTCCCGCAGGCGGGGGACCGGGGGGCCAGCGCGGCGCGCCGCCCATGGGACAGTACGGCATCCTGCACGTCATCGGAGGGAACGACCGCGGCAAGCAGTCCGAGCTGAACCGCGTCCTCACCAACATCGGGCGCGGCGCCGATCAGGAGCTGGTGCTGGCGGACATCGCCGTGTCCCGCCGGCACATCAAGATCCATCTGGTGCAGAACGGATACCGCTTGCAGGACCTGGGGTCGGGGAACGGCACCCTGGTCAATGGCAAGCGCGTCGACGAGGTCCTGCTCACCGACGGGGACCAGATCGAACTCGGCAACACCCTGATGCGCTTCGAGCACCCGCCGTCGCGGGCCGCGGCCGAACCCCAGCCGGTCGCCCCGGCGTACCAGGCCCCGCCTGTGTACCAGCCCCCCCCCCGGTATACGCGGCCCCGCAGCCACCCCAGGCCCAGCCCTATGCCCCGGCGATGATGGCGCCGCAGCCGCCGTCTTCTTATGCTTCGTCTGCCGCCCCGGCGATGATGGCGCCGCAGCCGCCGTCTTCCTATGCGTCACCTGCCGCCCCGGCGATGCCTGGAATGATGGGCCCGGGACCGGTCGCGCCGATGGGGGAGTCGTCCCAGGGAACGGGCTTCCTGGCCACCCAGCACAGCCGCAAGATCGCCTTCCCGGCGGTGGGCGCGGCGCTGGTGGTCGGCCTGGGCCTGCTGGCGTTCCAGTATCACAAGCCGGCACCGGTGAACAACATCAACGCCGCGCTGGAGTTCTACACCGCGGGCACCAAGGACTTCATCGCCAACGACTACGACGCGGCGAAGAAGGCCTTCGATTCGGCGCTGGCGCTGGCCCCGGACTCCGCCGAGCTGCAACACTACGTCGACGCCTGCGCCACCGAGACCAAGGCCCTGAGCTTCCTCAGGAGCGGCAAGGACGCCCTGGAGAGCCGCCGCTATGGCGAGGCGCTGCGCAATTTCGAGAAAGTGGACAAGAACTCGGTCCAGTATGACGACGCGCAGGCACAGGGCCGGGACGCGCGGCGGTCGGCGGCCAATACCGCATTCACCGAGGCCCAGAACCTGGCCCTGAGCAACCCCGCGGAGGCCAAAGCCAAGATCGATGAGGGCCTGGGTTACGACCCGGAGAACCCGGGCCTGCTGGCGCTGAAGGACAAGGTCTTGAGCGGGAAGTCGACCCCGAACCTGCCCAAGGACGAGCCGCCGGCCCCCCGGGTGGTCAAAAAGACCCCGAAGGTCGCCAGGCTGGTCATCGACAAGGTCAAGAAGGTGCCGGTGGAGCCGGTGGCGGTGTCGCCGGGCACCTCGGGCGGGGACCTCCAGTCGAACAAGGCGGCGATGATCGCCTACCGCAGCAAGGACTTCGGGGGGGCCGCGTCGGCCATGCAGAGCTTCGCCAAGACCCAGAAGGGCCCGGCGCAGGCCAAGGCCCAGGCCGTGGCA
>JBBRLA010000610.1:0-5248 GCA_038231615.1 Polyangia bacterium
AGACGTTGCTCCTGCCGCCCCGCCGCTCTCACCGCCGCTATCCAAGGGAGGTCAAGATCAAGATGAGCAATTATCCCCGAAAGCGCAGGTAGCCAACTTGTCGACGACAAATGGTCTTATACGAGCGGCATTGGCTCTAGGTCGCTCTAGGTCCACTGAATGTCCGTTGCCCTGACCGCCCTGTCAGGCAAATTCAGCCCCCTAAAACCCGGAAGAGCCGAGCTTGTTCGCGGCGATCTCCCGAGCGGGGTCGATGCGAATATGGTCCACGCAGGGCTTGTCCGACACGATCTGGGGCGCGCGATCAATAACCAGATCAACAAGGGTCAGGTCGTCGCCGCGACGGACTCCGAAGCGCCGGAAGTCTGGGCTCTGCTGAATGAGTTCGGTCACCGCGCCCAGTGCCTGGGCGCTGCTCAGCAGCGCGCGGACCCCATCTTCCATGTCTACATCGGGCGTGGCGAACAGATCCAGATCCTTGGTCTGCCGATGACCCAGGTAGAACGCCACCAAAGCCGCACCTCCCGTGAGAAAGAAGCGATCAGTTCGCGCGAAGAATGCCTCCAAGAGATCCCGCTGCAGCGAGGAGAGTTTAGACCAGTCCGTCACGCTGCCACCGATCTATCAAAAACTCCCAGAACGGTCGCTTCCGTCCCAACCGACGACGCAACTTCTCCCATCGGGGCAGGATGTCACGTCGAAGAGAGAGGTAGTGCCATACATCCCCATAGCGGGCCTCGGTCATGACGCGGGCGATCCAGAACAGCTTGTCATCCTCGTCGCCCTCCCGCAGAGCGGCCCGCACCTGGGCATTGGTCACCGAAGCATCCCAGTTAAAGTAAGGGACAGCGTCCGGGCTGTCGGTACTCATAGAGATATTCCAGTTCTGCTCCATGGCTGAATGATAGCAGATCTGGCTTGCTCCTTCTGGTCGGAGCAGGATGCGGTCCAATCCTCGTCTGGGGAGGAAGTCAAGGCGGTGCGCTCGGTCCGGAGCGGATGCCTGTCCCGGTAGCGCTCCTCTTCTCCTCGTTCATGCACCCGCGCTCGCGTCCTGTCCAGCGCGACAATGGTCCGCCCTGGCCGAGCTGTGCCGAGGAAAGAGAGGCTGCCCATGAAGGCGGATTCCCAAGACCGCGGGTAGGCAGGGCGAGAAAGATCAGGCCATCTATGCATGGCGTCCAGCGTCGAGCTGCGATACGATAGATTCTAATATGAAGTACGCTGACCGTTTCGTGCGTGATCCCAAGTTTTGTGGCGGTGAGACAGTCTTCAAGGGCACGCGAGTGCCCCTGAGGACCGTGCTCTCGTCCCTGGCGGACGGCGATTCGATCGAGACTCTGCTCGCCGAGTTCCCCACGCTGACCAAGGAGGACATCTGGGCCGCGATCGCCTTCGCCGCGGCCTCTGCGGCAGACGATCTGCCCCTCCCCAGTTCGCCGCCATCATTCTGACTGATGCGGATCAAGCTCGACGAAAACCTCCCCACCTCAGCCGCGGTGTCACTCCGCGGTTTGGGTCACGACGTGGACACCGTACCAGAGGAGGGGCTGAAAGGCTTCGCAGACCCAGACGTCTGGGCCGCTACCCAGACCGAATCCAGGTTCTTCATTACCCAGGATCTCGACTTCTCTGATCTTCGCGCCTTCCGGCCAGGTACCCACGCAGGGCTTTTGTTGCTGCGCCTCCACAGCCAGCCCAGGCGAGTGATCACCGAGCAGATCGAGCTGATCTTTCGGACAGAAGATGTCGCCACCTGGGCCGGATGCTTCGTCGTCGTACACCAGCACAAGATCCGCATCTTTCGGCCTGACGAACGCGCTTTTTAGGAGGCGCCTTTCGGTGCGACGTATGGGAGCTTGCACTTCATACGTAGTTCCGGTAGGCCCGCTGTGGCCACTTCATTCGGACTTATCTCCGTCGCTGGTTCTGCGTTCCCGGTTCTCGGTTCCCCGGTTCCGTCCCCGGTTCCCCAGGGTTCTCTGGTTCCTCGGTTGGGTTCAGGAGAAGCAGGGGCCCAGGAGTAGGTCGCGGTAGAAGCGGACCAGCTCGCCCAGGGGCTCGGGGAGCTTCTTGCTCTGGCTCAGGTTCCACAGGCGAGTGCGGCAGCCGGGCAGCCGGGCGGCGACGAGGCAGTGCAGGGCGAAGCGCCTGCCGTCCAGGTTGTTGTCCTGCTCATCGCCGCGCAGGAGCTTGCCGAGCTTGGTCAACTCCTTTTTCATCGGATGGCTAGCGTGCAAGAAGGGCCCAAGGTTGCGATGGAGATCGCGGACGCAGAATTGCGGATCGACGCCGTGGATCACGTTGCAAAGCATGGATTGCACATGGTCCATTCCATTGGGAGTCAGGCCCTCGTGGAAGAAGCGGAAGAAGCGCCGGAATGCCAGCACCTCCGGCGGGATTTGCAGAGGGATGGCGGCGGCGGTCACGGTGGCGACCGGGTCCTGTGTCATCTCCCGTCCCGCCTCCTGCTCGTCCTCTGGCGAAATGCCGACAACCCTCGTCTCGGCGACAGGTTCCGTCACTGCCGCTGCCTCGGCGCCTTCCTTGTTCGCGGGCTCCGCGGACGTTTCGAACGTCCGCTCTTGCTCCCGCGCAGGGGGCACGCCGACAATCTCTGCTATTGCGACAGTCTCCGGCGCTGGCGCCCCGTCTTTTCCCCCCTTGGCCGCGGGCTCCGCGGACGTTTCGAACGTCCGCTCCTTCGCGCACAGCCGCTCCAATTCTGCCTCGAACTGCCGGATGCGCCGCACCAGCGCCAACACATCCCTGGCCTCCTCTTTAGACAGCTTTTCCTTTCCCTCCCGGACCTTTTCCAGCTGCGAAAGACCGCGCACGAGCCCTTCTTTGATCCGCGCCCCCGCCGACCGCACCGTCGCGCGCCGCTGCTCCCGCTCTTTCTCCTCGGTGATCGCCCGTTGCCGCGCCGCCCGCACCAGTGCCTGGATGCCGCCCGCCTTGTGTTCTGCCGCTTTCAGATGCCGTCCCTGCGAAAGGTACGACTGCATCTTCCGCCGTCCCGCGCACAGCGCCGTGGCCGACACCCGCTCCTTCTCGGCCAGCCGCCACATTGCCTCGCGGACCTCCGCCGACTCTTCCTGGGCCATCTGGTACATCACCTCGATGCCCTGGCGCCGGCCCGCCACCTCGGCGGCAGGCAGCAGGGCCACCTTGAAGTACTTGATCGCCTGGTGCGGCCCGATCTGGTGGAGCTTGTGCATCCACTCCTCGCAGACCTGCTCCTCATCAAACCGCTGATAGTCGCGGTCGCGGACCTCGCTGAAGAGCCGGCCCAGGGCATGCACCGCCTCGCTGCATGGCAGCGACTCGGGCAACAGGCGCGCAATCTCGGACTTGATGATGGTGAACCGGGCGCGGTCGGCCGGGGCAAAGAGAATTTCTGGTCTCATACGGAGGGTTGTAAGCCGCCGCGGCCTCGTTGCAAGTCCATGGCCTCGAAAAAGATTGCCGCGGACCCGGCGATCGGCTTCGGCGGCGACTCGCCTGACCTGTTCAGCGACTCTTCCGGCCCATTCCGCGACTCGCCTGACCCGCTCCGCGACTCTTCCGGGTGCTGGCCGGATCCAGCCACCTGATTTCAAAAGCCGGGACCGCATCCTCGCCCTGATTGCGGGCTACGACGAAGAAATAGAGAGACGAGCCAATTCCCTTACGCTGGTGCCAACCAACTGAAAATACAATCAGTTCTTCTTTAGGACTAATCGGGCGCATCATCGGTGCGCCATCCTCTAACGACACCGATCCAGCGAGGTACTCCATGCTGCCCGCCTTTGTTGTCTTTGCAGCAGTGCTTGTCGTTGCCACTGTCGTGCTGACGATCTTCCTCCAGCGCTTTCAGCGACAGGCCCGAGACGCCAATATCAGAGTGAGCGAATTGAAGGCAGTTGAAGAGCGTTACAGAGGCATTATCGACCTCGAAATCGAGCAACGACGTCTAAAGCAAGAGAACAGCACACTTACCGCCCATACTCAGCAAAGCAAGCAGCAAGCTGAGGCCGAGCATCGGCGACTCAGCGAGGCAATCGCAGAACTGCAGAAGGATCTCGCGTTTTTTGAGGGCGAAGCCTACTTCGAGTCCTTTGGCCTCTACAAACCCAGATACGACTTTGAGTCGTCGGAGAAGTACAGGCAGAAGCTGGAAGCCATCAGGTTTGAGCAGCGAACCATAACCAAGGATGGCAAGGCGGCTATCTGTCATGTTCAGTGGAGCGTCCAGGGCAGTGCCGCCAAAGGTCGCAAAATGACCGACGAGTACAACAAACTCATGCTCAGGGCGTTCAATGGCGAGTGCGAATCCGCAATAACAAAGGTCAAATACAACAACGTCTCTGCCCTGGAACAGCGAATTCAAAAAGCATTCGAATCCATCAACAAGCTCGGCAAGACTCAGCAAAGTGAAATCAGCACGATTTATTTCAACCTTAAACTTCAAGAGCTATATCTTTTTCATGAGTACCAAGAGAAAATCCAGGCGGAGAAGGAGGAGCAACGCCGCATTCAGGAGCAGATGCGTGAGGAGCAGCGCGTCCTCGCGGAAATCGAGCGCGCCAAAAAGCAAGCCGAGCAGGATGAGAAGCGATACGAGCAGGCGCTCGAAAAGGCCATGACTGAAGTATCGAAGGCCAGCGGAGAGAAGCAGGCGCTATTGCAACAGCAGATCGAAGAGTTGCAGAGGCGCGTCGCTGAGGCTCAACAGAACAAGGCACGGGCCATCTCGCGAGCCCAGCAAACACGCTCCGGCCATGTATATATCATCTCAAATATCGGGTCTTTCGGTGAGCATGTCTACAAGATCGGACTGACTCGGCGCCTCGATCCCATGGAACGCGTTCACGAGTTGGGCGATGCTTCGGTGCCCTTCTCGTTTGACGTCCATGCTGTCATCTTTTCCGATGACGCTCCAAGCCTAGAGACGGACCTTCACCGGCAGTTCCATCATCGAAGACTGAACAAGATCAACGAGCGAAAGGAATTCTTTCGCGTTTCTCTCTCGGAGATTGAAGCGGTCGTTCGCGCCCAGCATGCCCAGATTGAGTTCACACTGGCCGCCGAGGCGGCGGAGTACAGGCAGTCTTTGGCTATCGAACAAGCTAGACCATCGCCGAAAAGCGGTAGCGGAGACGCGCCAGGATGCGGCGAGCATGCGCGTTGTGCTCCGCGGAGTCTCAAGGGTGAGGCGAAGGGGGCCGTGACGGTTGCGCTGCGAGCTCAGGCAGGCACGATCGGA
>JBBRLA010000611.1:0-5219 GCA_038231615.1 Polyangia bacterium
AACTGTCCCCGCAGCGAGGCGTTGCGCCGGCCCCCGGCCAGCACCTTCGCCCCCCGGGCCACCGCGTCCCGCACCAGCCGCTCGACGATGTCGAGCTGCTGCGGCATGGTCATCGCACCCACGTCGGGATGACCCTCCATGGGCGGGCCCTGTCGGAGCTTCTGCACTTCGCTGGTCACCTGCGCCACGAAGCGGTCGTGGATGCCGTCAAACACCAAAAGCCGCTCCGCCGCCAGGCACATCTGCCCAGAAGAAATAAACACCCCCGAGAGTGCCGCCGCCACCGCCTGAGGCAGATCGGCATCGTCGCAGATGATCATGGGGTCCTTGCCGCCCAGTTCCAGGATGACCGGGGTCAGCGTCCGGGCGCTTTCGAGCAGCACCTTGCGTCCGTTGTGTACCGAGCCGGTGAAGATGATCTTGTCCACCCCCGAGCCCACCAGCGCCGCGCCGGCCTCGCCGTAGCCGGTGAGGATCTGCACCAGGTCGCAGGAGTGTCCGGCCTCGCGCAGCACCCGGTGGATCAGGCCCTCGACTTTCAGGCTGGACCACGAGGTCCACTCCGACACCTTCACCACCACCGCGTTGCCGGCGAAGAGCGCCGGCACCACCGGACCCAGGATGTTCTGGAAGGGGAAGTTCCACGGGGTGATGACCCCGATGACCCCCAGGGGTGGATACTCGATGGTGGCCACCTTGTGCAGCAAAAGGCCCGACGAGACCCGCTCCGGGCGCAGGTGCCGCTCGCCGGTCTTGAGGGTGTGGCGCAGCTTCTCGCAAACCGGCAGGATCTCGCCCAGCATGGCGTTCTCGCGGGTCTTGCCGGCGTCCCGGGCGACGGCCTCGCAGATCGGGTCCATGTCGGCAAGGATGGCGTCGAGCAGCAGGCGCAGCACCCGGCGGCGCTCGGCGAAGGAGGTCTGGCCCCAGGCGCCTTGCGCGGCGCGGGCGCGGCGGACGCGGTAAAGCACCTCGTCCTGGCCCATCACCGGGGCCTCGCCCAGGGGCAAAAGCGTCGCCGGGTCGGTGCAGGGGAGGGTCATCTTGGGAAGGTCGAAAAGGTGGGCGGTTTCCATCATGCCAGGCTGTATAGCCAAGGCGCGGCCCGCGCACAAGCCGCCGAGGCGCTTATTGACCGATCTCTCCATCGCGGGTACGTTCGTAGAATCGCGAATCGCGGAGGTCTCATGCGCCCACTCCGGTCCGACTTCTTGCAGCAGGAGCGGCTGCTGGAGTACCTGCAATTCAACGTGGCCGCTGGCCAGGGGCAGATCGGTTGATGGGGAGCCAGGGCGTGGGACCTTTATCGCATGAGATCAAGGCCGGCCTTCTGCCCGGGGGAGGCCAGCTGCCCCTGGTGCTTTCGCCCGGTACGATCCGCGATGCCGCCGGTCTTTCGGAGTGGCTGGCCGCGCACAGGGAGTGGCTGGCCGGACGCCTGCGCGAGCATGGCGCGCTGCTGGTGCGCGGGTTTCCGGTGGAGGACCCGGCGGCCTTCGAACGCGTGGCCCGGGCGCTTTCCCCCGAATTGAAGAACGACTATCTGGGTACCTCGCCGCGCAACGGCTTGACCGATTATGTTTTCTCGGCCAGCGAACTGCCGCCCTATTATCCGATCCCGCAGCACTGCGAGATGAGCTTCCTTCCCCATCCACCCGCGCGCCTCTTTTTCTGCTGCCTCATTCCTTCGTCGGGGCCCGGAGGCGAGACGCCGCTCACCGACTTCCGCGCTGTCTACCGCGACCTTGACCCCGCCGTGCGCGAGCGTTTCGTTTCGCGGGGCGTGCGCAACATCCGCAACTACTGCGGCCCCGAAGGCGGCTCGCGACTGGACCTGTGGAAGCTCAAGCGTTGGGACGAGATGTTCCACACCACCGACCCCGCGGAGGTCGAGGCGCGCTGCCGCGAGCACGGCCTGTCCTGCACCTTCCGTCCCGGCGGGCGCCTGTGCCTGACCAACGTGCAGCCGGCGGTGCGCCCCCATCCGGAAACCGGCGTGCCGGTGTGGTTCAATCACTCCCAGATCTTCCACCTGTCCAGCGTCCCCGACGAGTACCGGCGCATCGCCGAACGCCTGGGCCAGCGCCGTTACGGGGTGCTGTCACGGGTCGCGCAAGCGGCGGTGTTCGTCCGCCGCCGCTTCACCTCGATCGAGGAGCAGGCCATGCACTGCTCTTATGGGGATGGCTCGCCCATCGAGGACGCCGACATGGACCGGGTGCGGGATGCGATCTGGCGCAACCTGGTGTGCTTCCGCTGGCAGCGCGGCGATGTGGTGGCCATCGACAACTTCGCCGTAGCCCATGGGCGGATGCCCTACCGCGGGCCCCGGCAGGTGGCGGTGTGCTGGGCCTGACGTGGCTTTGCAATCGGGTCCGCGTCCCTGGTTAAGCTAAAATTTAATTGCCAGATCGGCTCGGGGCGGACATGATTCCGACCGGAATCCTCATCTGGAACAATCCAGCAGAGCATTCCTTTTTCGCCGAGATACACGTTTCACGCGAGGTACCGGCCATGGCGACTGACGCGCGCAAGCTGAGTCGTACGACGATGGATTCGGAAACCAAGTGGCAGATCTGGCAGCGAATGACCCGCGTCCTCGGGGCGATGGCGCAGGTGGGGCTCTCTCAGATCGGAAAGTCGCCGCCCCCCAGGAACGATCTCCACGCTGTTCCCCGCCGGGCCCTCACCCGCAAGCGGGCGTAGGGGCCGGCCCCCTGACCCGATATCGGTAAAGCCAGGCCCGGGAGTCCGGCGGCAAGCGGCGCTCCCGCAGAGTCCGCAGCACCCATCCCGCCGGCAGGAGTTCAGGCGTCCACACCACCACCATCCCATGCTCGCTTTTTCCCGCGACCGCAAAGAGTTCGCCCACCACCTCGACCACCTCGTGTGCCCGCCGAGGCGTGTCCTCGCCCAAAAGGGTGGGCAGGATCAGGGTCAGCTCGGCCTCGGATTCATTGCCCGCCCCGTGGAACACCGCCACCCGGCCCGGCAGCGGCATCGGGAGCTGTAGCATCATCCGGTCGCCGTCCCAAAACTCCCCCAGGTCGGTGCGCGGGTCCCCGCTGACCGGGCCGGCAGCTTCCAGCGGCGGTCGGTCCAGCACCACCGCCGCACCCCGCACCACCTGCACCCGCGCCCGGTCTCCCAGGGGGCCGGCGATGCCGCGGAACAGGCGCCGCCAGAAGCGCGAGCGCGGCAGCGGGGCGGCCTCCAGCAGCGCCTCGATGGCGGCCCATTGCGCGGCCAGGCCCTCCGTGTCCCCCGAAAGGACCGGAGCGAAGGCCAGATCATCGGCCATCGCTGACATGCAGCCAGCTTGGAACGCAACGTCGCCGGCCCGCGCCGCGTACCCCACCAGCAGTTCCAGCGGGTGCTCCCGCTCCACGTCGAGGTCGGGCAACTCGCCATGCAGCCCGGGGAAGCCGATCCCGGCGGACAGGGCACCCCCGCTTTCCTCGTTTTCGACACACCCCTTGTCGGTTCGCGCGAATGCCTGGTCCAGCGCCGGCACCAGCAGCTCGTGCAGGCGCCGCAGGCTGCGCCGGGCGGCCCCGGGGTGCTCATCGAGCAGCGCCGCCTGGGCTCGGCACAAGAGGTCCTTCGCCTCCTCTTCTACGGCCGACGGCAAGGGCACCGAGGGCAGGGCCGAAAGAAGGCCCCTCACCCGGTTCATCGCGGCGCTTCTCGCTTCACAAAGGTTACGCGCAAATGCCCCACGATGTATCGCCGGTCGCGCACCAGCATCAGCAGCGAGAGTGCGATGTACAACGCCGAGAGGCCGTAGCGCACCTCCGACTGAGGGAAGGGGAGCTGCACCAGGAACAGGCCCAAAAGCGCGAGGGCCTCCCACAGGTAAAGCCTCCCGTTCAAAAGGAACGTCACCCCCAGAAGGCACTGGCAGGCGGTCAGTACCAGCTCCTCCACCTGCCGGCTGTCCAGGGGCAGCGCGCCCCCGGCCCCCCCCGCGGCAGAATAGACGATGGGCAGCGTGCCCACCAGCAGGGTCCACTGGTTGACCTTGGACGAGAGCAGCGCCGCCAGCCCGGCCTGTCCCTGACAGCGCGCGGCGAAGAGGGTGGCCACCAAGAGCTCCGGGGCCTCCGACGCCAGCGGAGCCAGCCACTGCACCAGCAGGAACTGATCCACCCCCAGCACCTGCCCCGAGGCGATGAGCGCCTCGGCAAAGGGCTTGGCCGCCGCCAAAAGCACCGCCGTGGCCACCAGCAAGAGGCCCCCCACCGCTGGGCGACGTCGCGACGTTGGCAGGTTGCCCAAGGCCTGCGCCACCCCGGCCAGCTCGGGCTCGTTATCGGCGGCCCCGCTGACCCGCCAGATGTAGAAACCGAAGAGCAGCAGCAGGCCCACCCCGTGCCACACCGCGATGCGGTGCGACAGGGGCAAAAGGAAGGACCACAGGGTAGCCATCGTCAGGACCACCAGGTCGACGGAGTGCCCCTTGCCCAACTCCACCGCCGGGGCCTCCTCGCCGCCCGGTTTGGGGCCCCGGGCGCCGCGCTTTCGCAAGGCGTAGACCCCGACCAGTGCCACCGTGGACCAGCCGATGCCGATGAGCAGCCGGTTGGAACCGGTCATGTTGGCGGCGGCATACTGTGCGTAGGCCGGGTTGTGGGCCGCGGTGAAGGCGAAGTACAGGTCGACGGCGTACTCGGGCAGCACCGCGATGAAGGCCAAAACGGCCATCGCCAGGCCCTTGCTGATGTCCACCTGAAGGGCCTCGGCGGCCCAGGCCAGAAGGAACGCCGCGGCCAGCACCGCACCGCCGAAGCAACCCAGGGCGACCAGCGGCGAGAGCGGCGTCCCCGACAGGCGCACGGCCACCGAGAAGAGGCCGATGGCCACGCACAGCGCCGGGCGGGCGAAAAGCCCCGGCGTGAACCGTTCGTCAGACCGGACCTCATGCAGGGGCTTCCGTGGCGCGGCGGTCGAGTCCCCTTTGGGGGGCGTCAAGGTCGGTGTCAGCGCAGGCACAGGCCCTTACATTACGCTGCCAGGGGGCCTGCCGCAACTCCGCCACCGTCCGACGGGTGCTTAACAGTTTCAGGGGCCCCTCAGTCCGTGAGCGTGAGCGTGAGCGTGAGCAACTTTTAGCCGGACCTACCGATGATTTGGCCCATGGCGACCTTTCAACGGCTCGACGTCTACAAGCGTTCGATCGAGTTTGTGGCCCTGTCTCAGCAGATCCTTGACGGGCTTCC
>JBBRLA010000612.1:0-5196 GCA_038231615.1 Polyangia bacterium
ATCTTTCGATAGGATCGTATTCTCGGGCTTTGGCGCTCTGCGAGGTAACCATGTTGATTCGCCGCTCTGTGATGCGTGCTCGATTGATCGCGGTGGCCACGGTGGCGACGACCGTTGCCCTGCTCCTGTGGGGATCGGCGGCCAACGCCGCGCCCGTCATGATCCCCGCCGCCCAGGCCTCGGGTCCACCCAGGACCGACACCGGGACGGGGATGTGCCTGAACGCCATCCACCTGGGCAGCACCATGGTCGACTTCTTCACCGTGGACGCCGCCGGCATCACCACCGCGACCGGGCTTTTGGACACGACCTTCCTTCAGAACATGATCATGCTGCCGGTGACCGAGTCGATCGCCAAACAGCGCCTGCAGATCATCAACTTCCGCAACTTCTCGCCTGACTCGGTGGGGGACTTCACCCCCCCCTCGTTTCAGGAATACTGGTTCCCCTTCACCCAGAAGGGCGTGCCGATGGGCAACGACAAGAACTTCGCCGTGCGGGTGCGCGGCTACCTGAACATCCCCAGCGGCGGAGCCCAGACCTTCGCCCTGCGCGGCGACGACCTGGCCCGCCTCATCATCGGCAGCACCCAGGTCATGCTGACCATCGACGCCAGGGACGGCGCGCTGACCCGGCAGGTGGTGTTCGGCGACAAGGGCCTTTACCCCTTCGAGATCCTCCAGTTCCAGAACAGCAGCCAGGCCATTTTAGAGATGTCCCGCGCCGACGGCTCCCTGCCCGAGGGCCCCAACGTGGCCCTGGACACCGCGACCTACCGCCCGTGGACCTCCGCCGACCTGTTCAGCGCCGTCGCCGGCCAGGGGAGCTGTCAGGAATGCAACATGGACCCCGCGTGCGGCGCCAGCAACTTCTGCCGCGACTCCCTGTGCCAGCCGTGCCTGGTCAAGGATCACTGCGGCGTCGACTGCAAGGCCTGCCTGCCGCCCACCGCCATCTGCAATGCCCCGGACGGCAATCCGGTAAACGCCCACTGCGTCGAGTGCCTCACCAACGTCGACTGTCCCTCGGGCATGTGCGACACCAACACCGGCAAGTGCCTGGTCCCCGACATGCGCCCCCTGGCCGACCTGGCCCCGCCGCCGGACCTCTTCCCTCCCGGCGACATGCGCCCCCCCCAGTGTACCGTGGACACCGACTGCCCGCTCGGCAAGTTTTGCGAGGGCGGGACCTGTAAATCGTGTCTCGACGCGCTGGATGCGGGGCTGGTGGCCTACCCCCGCGCCCCCGGGGACACCGGGAAGCCGATCTGCGTGAAGCCGGGCTATCGCGGAAGCTGGGCCTGCAACGCTACCGGGGGGCCCGGGGGGTCGGGTGCCGCGCCGCTGGGACTCTTCCTTTTCGCGCTCTTCGGCATGCGCCTTCTTTTTCGCGGCCGGCGACGACAGGGCGTAATTCTCTCGGCGGCTTTTTTTTTGCTGGCCGGCGCTGACCACGTTCACGCACAGACGGCGACGCCGCTCACCCTGAACCTCCAGACCTACCAGCCGGCCATCGGCTCGAACAACATCCTCTCGGTGGATGGCTCGCGCACCCCGGGAAAGACCACCTTTTTCCTGAACGTCCTGGGCGATTACGCGCTGCACCCGCTGCGCTACGTCGATCTGAACAGCGGCCAGGTGCTGAACGACACCGTCCCGCACCTCCTGACGATCCACGTCATGCCCGGCGTCGGCATCGGCCCATGGTTCTCGCTGGGCGTGGACCTGCCGGTGGTGGCGTACCAGGGCTTCGGGCAGGCCACCCCGACCTTTCCCAATGCCCCGGGCACCTTCGGCCTGGGGGACCTGCGCGTCGCCGCCAAGGTCCGCCTGAAGAACAACGACTTCGAGGGCTTCGGCGCCGCCCTTTTGGGCCAGGTCACCATCCCTCTGCCCTTGGACAACACTTCCAACCTGCACAGCGCCGGCAAAGGCAACGTCGGCATCGAGCCGCGGCTGGTTTTGGACTGGCACTGGCGCGGCGGCGGGGAGATCGCGCTGAACCTGGGTTTCCTGGCCTACCTGGACCAGGACCTTCAGGGCATCCCCGGCATGGTGAAGGTGGCCGATCAGGTGCGCTACGGCCTGGGAGGTCTGCTTCCCGTCAGTGAGGTCGCCAGCCTGTTCGGGGAACTCTACGGCGGCTACGGCATCAAGCAGGACGCCGCGGGGCAGACCTACGCGCCCCTGGAGGCGATGGTCGGTTTGCGCTTGGCGTCTCATCAAAGCGGGGTGGTGGCCAATCTGGGCGTGGGCACGGGCCTCATCAGCGACCCCGGGGCGCCGCAGCTCCGCGTGGTTTTCGGCCTGGGCTATCTGCCCAGCTACTCCGACCCCGACATCGACAAGGACGGGGTCCTGAACAAGGACGATCGCTGCCCGACCATCCCCGGCCCCAGGGACAACCAGGGCTGCCCGTGGCCCGACACCGATGGCGATGGCCTGATTGATCCGGAGGATGCCTGCCCGACGATCCCGGGCCCCAGGGAGAACCACGGCTGCCCGGACAAGGACACCGACAAGGACGGCGTCGTCGATCGCCTGGACAAGTGCCCGACCATCCCGGGACCGAAAGAGAACCAGGGTTGCCCGTGGCCGGATACCGATGGCGATGGCATCATCGATCCCGAGGACAAATGCCCGACCATCCCGGGCCCCAAGGAGAACCACGGCTGCCCGTGGCCGGATACCGACGGCGACGGCCTGATCGATCCCGAGGACAAGTGCCCTCTGGTGCCGGGCCCGAAGGAGAACCAGGGCTGCCCCGACGTGGACACGGACGGCGATGGCATCGTCGACCGGCTGGACAAGTGCCCGCTGGTCCCCGGCGTTCCGCCGACGGGCTGCCCGGAGCGCAAGTTCATCCTGGTGACGCAGGACAAGATCGAGCTGAAGCAGAAGGTGTTCTTCGCGACGAACAAGTCGAAGATCATGCCCGCCTCGTTCGACCTGCTGAATGAGGTGGTGGAGGTGTTGAAGGAACGGCCGACAATGAAGCTGCGGATCGAGGGTCACACCGACTCGCGTGGCGGCATCGACCTGAACACCAAGCTGTCCAAGGCGCGGGCCGACGCGGTGCGGGAATACTTGGTCACCGCCGGGACCGGGCCGGACCGGCTGACGTCGGAGGGCTTCGGTCCGTCGCGGCCGATCGGCGACAACAAGACGCCGGAGGGACAGGACAAGAACCGGCGGACGGAGTTCTACATCGTCGAGCAGTGACGAAGCGGGTGCTCGGGCCGGAGGAAACGCCCTCCGGCCCGGCGCCTCGTGCCAAGTGGGCCGCGGTCCTGGCCGTCGGCTGGAGAAGGTTTACTCAAGTTGCGTACCGAGCTTGCCGCACGCCGCCAACAGGCGATGTTGCCACCTGAGGCCACCATGAGAGAGTCCAGCGTTCTGGCGATTCGATCTCTGTTCTCGCTGTCCGTGTCCACGCTTTGTGTAGTTGGGGCCGCAGTCGCCCAGGGTCAGGGTGCGCCAGTGCAGCAGGGTGCGCCGATGGCCTCGCAGGTATGCGCGGCGCGGTTTCAGGGGGCGTTCACGCAGCTTCAGCAGCGCAAGGACGTGCCCTCGATGACGCGGGCGTACAACGAGGTCAGCGGGATCTTCGGGCCGTCAGCCGGGGTATGCGAGGCGGGGGCGTACCAGCGGTTCATGGACAGCTACCTGGACTTCGCGCGGCCGGCGATCCGGGCGTCGGCGAAGGGGCAGAACGCGGCGATCTTCCTGGCGATCGCGACGGCGGGGCAGAGTCCGGCGCGGGTGCCGGCGGAGGACGGTCGGGCGGCGGTGGATGCGTACCGGCAGACGCGGGCGGCCCTGTATGCGATCGCGGACGACGTGAAGGAGACGCCGCAGATCAAGCAACTGCTGGAGGCGCTGGACCGCTCGGGGCCGCCGCAGATCGAACCGGCGCAGGCGCCGGGGGGGACGCCGATGCCGATGTTTGTCCCTGGGCCGGCGGTCACCGGGCCGGGGGGGACGGCGGCGGGCGGAACCGGGGTGGGGAAGGTGCCGGCTGGCGGCGGGTCCGGGCTGCCGACGGTGGTAGTGCAGCCGGTGCGGGTGCCGCAGGTGCCGATGCCGGCGTGGGCCATCCTGTCGATCTACGAGGCCCGGGAGGCGCTGAAGGCCAGGGACGTGGGCAGCGCGCAGGGCAAGCTGGACGCAGTGATGCGCTGGCTGGAGACGGCCCCGTAGGGCGGCGGCAAACTCAAGGTCCCGCCCGGTTCACGCACCATGCGCCCGGCACGCGGGGCAGCGGGGGCGCCCCTGCGCGGCGGGGACGCAGGTCTCGCAAAGGACATGCAGCCGTTCGTCGCACAGCGCGGGGCGCCCGGTGACGCCGACGCAGCCGTCGCAGGCCAACCGATCCAGGGCGTGCGCCCCCGCGGGCAACCGGGTCACCAGTTCGCGCTCTTCCTTGCGCCGCCGCACGCGCAGGCGCACCCGCACCACGGGCACCACCGCGCACAAAAGGGCCGCCGGCAGCAGCCGCACCCGCAAGGCCAGGCGCGTGCGCAGGTCCGCCAGCTTGGTGTTCCGCTCCGCCCCCAGGTGCGCCACCTTGGCCGCCGTCGCCTGCGGGTCCACCCGCCGCCGGGTAGAGCGGGCCTCGGCGATGAGCGCGGCGAAGTATTCGCTGATGCGGGCGTGGTCCCGGGCGTGCCGACGAGACAGGCTCTCCTGCACCTGGTGCAGCGCCGCCCGCGCGTCGCGGTTCGCCCGCAGGGAGATCCACTTCATGGCCCCGTCGCTTCCAGGCGGCGGCGCACCGCGATGGGGCACCAATTCGCCCAGGTTGTGGGTCGGATCGAGCAGCGCGGCCAGCCCCGCGTCGGGCATCGACCCATCGGGCCCGTGTACCACGAACCGCAAGAGGCCCTCGTGCCGATCGTCCGCCTCCGCCACGTAGGCCACGCTGCCCACGACATAAGTGCCCTCGCCGGGGAACACGTCGAGCACCTCGGCCAAACCGTTGCGCACCACAAAACGATCGCCCAGGGAGGCCGCCTGTCCCGCCCGGGGCGGCTCGTGGGCCAGGCGAACGTAGGAAACTGGCACTTGCGCCCGCGCCTCGGCCACCAGCCGCGAGAGCAGCGGTGTGCCCAGCCCGCAAGGGACCGCCCCTTTTGCGTCGGGATCAGAGGACAGCACAAGGTCCTCGGGCAGCGACAAGTGCTGCGCGGCACTGGGC
>JBBRLA010000613.1:0-5192 GCA_038231615.1 Polyangia bacterium
AAGACCAGCGAGATCGCCTACGCCAAAGACCTGTGGCCCAGCATCCCCAACGACTCGCTGACCTTGGTGGACCGAGGCTTCTTCTCCGCCGCGATCCTGATCAACCTCAGCCGGGACGGGAAAGATCGTCACTGGCTCCTGTGCCAGCAGCTCCTGCCCCTCGGAGGAATGCGGCTCGTAGCGTCCGCTGCGGAAGAAGACGTCCTCGCCGGTGGCGAAGGCCCGCGCGCGGGTCTGCCGGCAGAGCGTGTCGGC
This sequence comes from Polyangia bacterium, assembly GCA_038231615.1. Taxonomy (GTDB): domain Bacteria; phylum Myxococcota_A; class Polyangia; order Palsa-1104; family JAEUJZ01; genus JBBRLA01. Next base: position 256 of record JBBRLA010000613.1, read on the forward strand.
CTCGCTGTCCGCGTGGATGCGCACCCCGGACAGGTCCTGCCCGAAGGCCGACTCCATCCGGCCCCGCGTGCCCTCGTCGATCTGCGTTCCGCCGGTCCGGGCCCGCTCTACCCTGCCGCTCTGGCCCGGCGTCAGCGGGTAGGCCTCGCCGCGCTCGTTCTCCGCGGCGGCAGCCTGGACCACGGACGACCCCCACAGGGCCCCCGCCCCGTCGCCGGCCTGCTTGCGCCGGAGCAGCCGGTCCACCCCTCGGGCCTCGACCGCCGGGCCCTGCGCTGCCGTCTCCCCTGCAGAAGCGCCCTCGACAGGGGCCGCCTGGTGCAACTTGCTGCGTCGCTCGATGTCCATCCGTTCCTCCAGTTCCGGTTTATTCCAGGCGGCCGATGGCCGCCAGCTTGCCGCGCTCCATGTAGAGCCGCTCGATGACCTCAAGCAGCAGTTTGGTGCTCAGTGGCGCCCCCAGGCTGCTGGCCACGAACGCCGCACGCTCCGTCGCCACCTTGATGAAGCCCCCGGACAGCTCGAAGCGCTTCGCCACCTGCCGCGGGTCGACGGCCCCGGCCTGCCCGCGCGGCAGCGCGCGCCGCCACAACTGCTCGCGCAGGTCCTCGCCGGGGAACGAGAACTGCACGTCGTAGGCGAAGCGGCGGCGGAACGCGGCGTCCAGCGCGTCGGTCTGGTTGGTGGTCAGGATCGCGAGCCCGCTGAAGCGCTCCAGCCGCTGGAGCAGGTAGTTGGTCTCCAGGTTGGCGTAGCGGTCGTTGGCGTTGCGCACGTCGCTGGTGCGTTTGCCGAAGAGCGAGTCCGCCTCGTTGAAGAGCAGGATGGCATGCCCGGCCTCGGCGGCGTCGAAGATCTCCGCGAGGTTCTTCTCGGTCTCGCCGAGCCACTTGGACATCACGCAGGACAGGTCGATCTCGTAGAGCAAAAGGCCCAACTCGCGGGCGATGACCTGGGCGCTCATGCTCTTGCCCACCCCGGGGCTGCCGGAGAAGAGCACCGCCACCCCGGCGGCCCCGCGCAGGCCCCAGTCGCTGCGTACCTTCTGGCGGTGTCGCATCCGGTGGACGATCTCCCACAGGGTCGCGGCCACGTGCTCATCGACCACCAGGTCTTCGAAGCTTGCCTCGGTGGGGAGCTGCCGCCCCAGACGCGTCAGTTGGTCGTGTAGCTGTGCGTGCACGGCCCGGCGCAGCGCCTTCTCGGAGAGCGTGCCGTCCGGCTCCGGCAGCGCAGCCTGCACCGCCCGCTCGATGACGCCGCCGGGGATGCTGTAGCACCCGGCCAGCGCAAGGGCCTGCTCCGGGGTGAGCTGCGCGGCGCAGCGCTGCCACAGGGTGGCCCGGTCGCCGAGCGATGGCAGCGGCACATGGAGCTGGACCATCGGGCGCAGGTCCAGCCGCGGGACCTGTTCGCCGCTGGCGGTGATGGCGACCGGCCCCAGATGGTGCATGCACAGGGGGCCGAGCAGGCGATGAACGTTTTCGATGTCGTCGATCTCGGAGAGGACCGGCATGGCCGATAGCAGGCGCGCCTCGCGCAGCACGGCGCCCAGGGTGCGCCGCAGCTCGTCCTCGGGCAGGGCGGCGAGCAGCGGGCCATCGAGCAGGAGCGCGCGCTGGCCCTCCGCAAGTTGGAGGTCCCTGCCGCTCGCGTCTGGCGCGACGGTGCGATCGTCCGCCTGCCAGCGGTCGAGTTGGTGCCCGAGGACATCATCGAGGTCGAAGCGGGCGACGCGGTACCCGCCGATGCTCGGCTGCTCGACGCCACCGATCTCGCCGTCGAGGAATCGGCGCTCACCGGTGAGAGTGTCGCGGCAACCAAGGACGCCCACGGCGCGGAGCAGCCCGGCGCAGCCCTCGGCGATCGCCTACAGTCGCTCTTCCTCGGCACCACGGTTGTCAGGGGCAAGGCCCGCGCCGTCGTCACAGAAACGGGCGCCAAAACCGAACTCGGCAAGATCGGGCAATTGATCGCCGTTGCCAGCGCGGGAGAGACGCCGCTCGAACGAAAGCTCGATGTCTTCGGCAAGCATGTGCTCTGGACCTGTCTGGTCGTCAGCGCCGCGCTCTTCGCATGGGGCCTGTACCGGGGCGGTCAAGCCTGGCCTCAACTCCTCCTGGGCGCAGTCAGCTTCGCGGTCGCCGCGATCCCTGAGGGGCTGCCAGCCATCACCACCATCACGCTCGCCCTCGGCATGCAGCGCATGGCCAAGCGCGGTGCAATTGTCCGCAAGCTGCCGGCGGTCGAGACGCTCGGCGCCGCAACGGTCATTTGCACCGACAAGACCGGTACCCTGACGCAGAACGAGATGACGGTCTGCCAACTGGTGGCCGGCGGCGTCTCGTTTGGCGTCACGGGCAACGGCTATGCACCCACCGGCGATCTGATCGGTGAGGGCGGCATTCCCCTTCGCGCTCTGCCGCCCAACGTCGAGCACCTCCTCACCACGGCGGTCCTGTGTAATGGCGCGCAACTCGCCGAGCAGAAAGGGAGTTGGACCCTGGTAGGCGACCCGACTGAAGGCGCGCTCCTCACGCTGGCGCGGAAGGCTGGCATCTCGCGAGAGCAGCTGGACCAGACGCATCATGTCGTACGAGAGCTTCCATTTGACTCGAATCGAAAGCGGATGACCGTCATCGCCACGGGCCCGTCCGGTCAGTCGGTCGCGCACGTCAAAGGCAGCGCCGATGTCATCCTCGACCGCTCGATCGCACAGGAGCTTCCGACGGGAGACTCGCGGCCCCTCACGGACGCTGACCGGCAACAGATCCTGCGCGAGGCGGATCGCATGGCCGGCGAAGCGCTGCGTGTGCTCGCTTTCGCCTATCGGAACGCCCCCGACAGCGGCGATCCCGAAGCGGGTCTGACGTTCCTCGGGTTGGTGGGAATGATCGATCCGCCCCGGCAGGGGGTCAAGGAGGCGATCGTGGCGTGCCATGCTGCCAGCATTCGCGCAGTGATGATCACCGGCGATCACCGCCTGACGGCGACGGCGATCGCGCGCGAGCTTGGGCTTTACCAGGAAGGCGATCTCGCGCTCACTGGTCCCGAGCTGGCGGCGTTGAGCGACGAACAACTGCGCGATCAGGTGGGCAAGGTGACGGTATTCGCGCGCACGACCCCAGGGCAGAAGCTCCAGATCGTCAAGGCGCTCAAGTCCGCCGGCCAGGTCGTCGCCATGACCGGGGACGGCGTCAACGACGCTCCGGCGCTGAAGGAGGCGCATATCGGCATCGCGATGGGCAAGAGCGGCACCGACGTGGCCCGGCAAGCCGCCGACATGGTCATCACCGATGACAACTTCGCCACCATCGTCGACGCCGTGCGTGAGGGGCGTGCCATCTACCGCAACATTCAAAAGTTCATCTTCTTCCTTCTCTCGTCGAACGCGGGGCTCGCCGTCGCTGTCTTCGGGATCGCCCTGTCTAGGAGCTGGCTCCCCTTGACGCCGCTCATGATTCTTTGGATCAACCTGGTCACCAACGGGTTCCCTGCACTGGCCCTTGGCATCGACCCGCCGGGATCGGACCAGATGCACGAACCGCCCCGGGCAGCCGACTCCAGCCTGGTCGGCATTCGTGACTATCTCGGGATTCTCTTTGTGGGCGTCGTGATGGGCGCGTTTACGTTCTGTATTTACACGTCTGGATCGTGCGAATCGAGTTCAAACGGAGCGCGCACGATGGCCTTCACGCTGCTGGCGCTTTCGCCGCTTGCGCACGCCTGGAGTTGCCGGTCGCCACGCGCGTCCATCGTCCAGCAGCGGCCCGTCATAAGCTGGCCACTCGTCATCGCTTGTATCGTCTCGGCGGCGATCCAACTGCTGGCAGTCGAGGTCCGTCCACTACGCCTGGTCTTCCACACCGATGAGCTTCACCGCAACGATTGGATGATGATTGCCCTTTGTGCCATCGCGGTCGTGCCGGCCGTGGAACTGGCCAAACTTGGATATCGTCTGCTGTCTCGCCGGCATTCGAAAGACCTCGCTATCTCGCCGCAACAAGGGCCTCTGCCCGCCGCCTGATCTCGTTGGCGGTCTCCACATCATCGGAGCGAATCGAGATGGCGAACCCCCGGCCCGTGGAGGTGACCGTGGCGCTCACACCCTTGAGCATAAGCGGGCAGTAGCTCATCTCGGGCATCGTATAGCCCACCGATGCGTTGCGCGCGAGGTGGCAGTCCACGATCCGCTGCAGCCACTCCGTGGTCATCCCCGGGACCGCCCGGAAGCGGACCGCCGCGCCCACGCTTCGCGATCCGCCGCTCCGCGGCGAAAGCGGCGTGTACAGAGGGTCTATGCCCTCGATGTCGTCGCGATGGGCGAAGGGGCTCATGTCGCGGTCGGGCTCCGGGACGCCCCCGCATGCCCGCGCTTCCGCGTCGCGCAGCTCCTGCGAGGCGGCGCGGTGGGCGGCGGCCCTCTCGCGGTGACTCTGCGCCTGGCGCAGGTGCTCCTCCGTCGGGTTGGTGAACGAGGTCCAGCACACGGTCTGGGCGCGGCGCCCCCCCGGTCCCAGACACGCGGTCTCCTTGGCGCCCGGGACGTACAGATGGGCGTGCTCTGCGGCGGCGCGGTCCTCCTGCGCCGCCACGGTCTCGTGCTGTACCGTACTCATCGAGTTGGCCGGGACAGTCATGAAGAGCTGCTTGATCGGGTTGAGCTTGCACCCCGCGAGTCGCCCGACCGACTGGCCAACGGAAGACCTCGGACCCCGGAGATCATCATGCAACAGGCACCCCATGGCGCCGATCTGCACGGTCGACAGCGAGACGTTGCAGCCGGTGTGCTCGGTGATGTGGTGCGCAGCCTATACAGCGGTTTTCACGACGGCAAGACGCTGTTTTGCGCCATGCGCCTTGAAGGCGTCGAAGTCGAGGCTGAAAAAGCCGTTGCCGATGATCCTCTGGCGATGGGCGGCCTTTTTACCCTGCGT
>JBBRLA010000614.1:0-5191 GCA_038231615.1 Polyangia bacterium
GGAAGAAGGGAGATGGGCGGGGAAAGGGTCCAGGTGGGACTAACCGGCAGCAGCGGGGCTGCGTTCGACCAGTTCCACCATGGACATGGGAGCGGCGTCGCCGTGGCGCCAACCGACCTTGGTGATCCGCAGGTAACCGCCCCGACGGCCAATGAACCGGGGCCCAACCACGTCGAAGAGACGATGGAGGGCTTCGCGGTCCTTCACCACCCGGGCGGCCATGCGCATGGCGTGGACGATCCGCACCTGCTCGCCGGCGTCCCGCTTCTCCTTGGGCTTGATCAGCAGATCGCCGACCGAGGTGGCCCACGCGATGGCGGGCTCCGCGAAGCGACGCAGCTCCTTGGCCTTCACGTCGGTGGTCTGAATTCGCTCATGGGTGATGAGCGAGCAAACCATGTTGGCCCACAGCGCCTTGCGGTGGGCCGATGTCCTGCCTAGCTTCTTGCCTGTTTTTTGGTGGCGCATCGATATTTCCTCGGCGGCCGATCAGGCCTTGCCACGCATGGAGGGTGGCACCCAGCCTTCCAGCTTCATGCCTAGCTGAAGGCCCATCTCGGCCAGGATTTCTTTGATTTCTTTCAACGACTTCCGGCCGAAGTTCTTGGTCTTCAGCATCTCCGCCTCGGAGCGCTGGACCAGCTCCCCGATATAACGGATGTTGGCGTTCTGCAAGCAGTTCGCCGACCGGACGGATAGTTCGAGTTCATCGACGGACTTGTCGAGGTTCTCGTTGAGCTTCTCCTGCTCCTCGGAGACCGGCTCGTCCACCGGCTCATAGGTCTCCTCGAAGTTGATGAAGATCGTCAACTGGTCCTTGAGGATCTTGGCGGCGAAAGCCACGGCGTCCTCGGGACGAACCGAGCCGTCGGTCCAGATCTCCAGTGTCAGCTTGTCGTAGTCGGTTTGCTGACCGACACGGGCATTGGTGACAACGAAGTTGACCTTCTTGATCGGGGAGAAGAGCGCGTCGATCGGGATGGTCCCGATCGGCATGTTGGGGAGCTTGTTGCGATCCGCCGGGACGTAGCCCCGGCCCATCTGCACGGTCAGCTCGGCATGCAGCCGGCCACCGCGGGACAGGGTCGCGATGTGCTGCTGTGGGTTGAGGATTTCCACCCCATCCACCACATGGATGTCCCCGGCCAGGATCGGCCCCTCCCCTTCCTTATCGATCCTGATGACCCTGACCTTGCTGTCGTGCATCCGCAACAGTACATCCTTCAGATTCAGGATGATGTCGGTGACGTCTTCGACGACATCCGGCAAGGTCTGGAACTCGTGCAGCGCGCCCTCGATCTTGACGGCGGTGATCGCCGCCCCTTGCAAGGACGACAGGAGCACCCTGCGCACGCTGTTCCCATTGGTCGTGCCGAAGCCGCGCTCGAGCGGCTCACACGAAAACTTCCCATACGTAAGAATCAGCGATTCCTTATCCACCTCAAGCATCTTGGGGCGAATGAGATCACGCCAATTCCTTGAAACAATCGCTGAACCCTGAGCGGTAGCCATCTGCACGTCTCCGATATGAGCGATTACTTCGAGTAGAGTTCGACGATGAGTTGCTCGCGGATGGGCAACGTGAAGTCTTCCCGTGCTGGGAACGCCTTCACCCGTCCGCGGAACGCCTCTTTGTCAAGCTCTAGCCACTGCGGAACCCCGCGACGGTCGATCGCCCCTACGCTGTCGACGATGCGAGCAATCTTCTTGCTGCGCTCGGTGACCTGGATCTGGTCGTTCAACCGCACCAAATACGAGGGGATGTTTACCCGCGACCCGTTCACCGTGAAGTGACCGTGCCGCACCAGTTGACGGGCCTCGGCGTGATCGCCGGCAAACCCGAGGCGGTAGATGATGTTGTCCAGGCGCCGCTCCAGCAGCACCAGAAGGTTCTCGCCGGTTACGCCCTTCATCCGGCTGGCGCGGAAGTAATACCCGCGGAATTGCCTCTCGGCAATGCCGTAGATCCGCTTGACCTTCTGCTTCTCCCGGAGCTGCTCGCCGTAGTCCGACGCCTTGCGCCGCCGGTTCTGGCCGTGTTGGCCAGGGGCATACGCGCGCCGTTCATAGCCGCACTTGTCCGTGTAGCAGCGATCGCCCTTGAGGAAGAGCTTCATATCTTCGCGCCGGCAGAGTCGGCAAACAGGTCCAATATAACGAGCCATGTGTGTCTCTTTCCGTCAGTCGGCCTAAGAAACCATCTCAATGCTACTGCGCAGCCCGATCGCTGCGTTGTCGCTCCAGTCCAGTGCTCACGGGCCGTCCATTGGGGCCGCTCCGCTCCGGTCCTCGGACCGCCTCGAGCTCGTGCTTGCTCGTTACGCATTGGAATGGTTTCTACGTTCGTTACTCAAACTCGACGCCGCTTCGGCGGGCGACAACCATTGTGGGGAATCGGGGTGACGTCTCGAATCAGGGAAATCTTGAAGCCGGCGACCTGGAGCGCGCGCAAAGCCGACTCCCTGCCGGAGCCCGGACCATTGACGTACACGGTGATCGAGCGCATGCCGTGGTCCATCGCCTTCTTGGCCGCGTCCTCGGCGGCAAGCTGCGCGGCAAAGGGAGTGGACTTGCGCGACCCCTTGAAGCCACGAACGCCTGCCGACGACCAGGAAACCACGTTCCCCGAGACATCGGTGATCGTGACGATGGTGTTATTGAACGTCGACTGAATGTGAGCAATTCCGCTCTGGACGTTCTTCTTGACCTTTTTTTTGACCTTGGGCTTGCTCATGATTTCAATCCGCCGTTCTGATGGAGCTTTTGCCTTGCAAGTTCATCCCTACGCCGAAGTCGACGCGCCTCCGCTGGGCTTCTTCCGCAGCATGCCCTTGCGGGGGCCCTTGCGCGTCCTGGCGTTGGTGTGGGTGCGCTGTCCGCGGACGGGCAGGCCCTTGCGGTGTCGCAGCCCACGGTAGCAGCCAAGGTCCATAAGGCGCTTGATGTTCATGGACACCTCACGCCGCAGATCGCCCTCGACCTTGTACTCCGCCTCAATGGCGTCGCGGATCCTGCGGATCTCGGTCTCGTCCAGGTCGTCCGATCGCTTATCCAGCGATACGGCGGCCTTGCCGAGCAGTTCCCGGGATCGGGTAAGCCCGATGCCGTAGATGTAAGTGAGCGCAATTTCCATTCGCTTGTTTCTCGGCAGGTCGACGCCAGCGATACGAGCCATGATTCAATCTTCCTTCTGGGAGCCTGAGGTTAGCCGGGCCTAGCCCTGACGCTGCTTGTGTCTGGGGTTATCGCAGATCACTCGCACGACGCCCTTCCGGCGCACGACTTTGCACTTCTCGCAGATTTTCTTGACTGACGTTCGTACTTTCATGACTCAGCTCCAGCTATCGACGTCCGAGTAGCACAACAGAGCGGCCTGATATACAAGACAATTCAAGCGCGCGCAAGTGAAAAATGTCGGCGGCGCGGACAACGCCTACGACTTGCTCAGGACAACGGGGCCACTGTCCGTGATCGCCACGGAATGTTCGAAGTGCGCGGAGAGCCGCCGATCCTTGGTGACCGCCGTCCAGCCGTCATCCAGAAGATCGACCTCCGGCGAGCCCAGATTTACCATGGGCTCAAGCGCCAGCACCAGGCCGGGCTTCAGGCGAAGCCCCTTGTTGGGTTCGCCATAATTGGGTACCTGCGGATCCTCATGCATTGCTCGTCCGATCCCATGACCGACGAACTTTCTTACCACCGAATAGCCCAGGGGTTCTATGTACGACTGGACCGCCCAGCCAACATCCTGCAGACGGTTGCCCGGCGTGCAGCGCTCGATCGCCAAGTCCAGGGCCCGCCTGGTGGCCTCGACCAGACGTCGCGCCTCATCGGAGACGCGTCCGACCATCAAGGTGCGGGCGGAGTCGCCGCAGAAACCATGCCGAAACGCGCCAAAATCAACTCCTACGATGTCGCCGTCCTTGAGCACTTCGTTGTTCCGAGGAATTCCGTGAACCACGACGTGGTTGATCGAAGTGCAAAGTACCGCCGGGTAAGGCGGGTCTGCGTAGCCTAGAAAAGCCGAGATACCACCCCTTTTCTTCAGGGCGGCATCCGCGGTCTCGTTCAGTTCGGCGGTACTGACGCCGGGCTTGCACTTCGCCTCGACGAGATCCAGCACCTCGGACACCAGCAGGTTGGCGTCCCTCAGCTTCGCGATCTCTGCCTTGCTCTTAAAAAAGATCTTCATACGCTGGGGTGACTGGACTGCGCAGGCAGCGAATTCCGCTTTTCACGATTTACTTGGAGCGGGTCGTGCGACCCCGGATTCTTGGGCCTTTCGGACCAATGACCTGATCATAGTTACGGGTGATCAGGTGACTCTCTATCTGTTGCACCGTGTCCAGCGCCACGCCGACGACGATCAGCAGGGAGGTCCCGCCGAAGTAGAACGGGACCTTGAACTTCTGCTGCATGAAGGTCGGCAGCACACAGACCGCGGAGATGTAAAGCGCCCCACCAAAGGTCAGCCTGGTGAGAACACGGTCGATATAATCCGCCGTCTGCTTGCCCGGCCGGATGCCCGGGATGAAGCCGCCGTACTTCTTCATGTTATCCGCCACGTCCACCGGGTTGAAGGTCACCGCGGTGTAGAAGTAGCAAAAGAAGATGATCAGGGCGACATAAAGCGTGTTGTAGCGCCAGTCCCCGGGGTTCAGGACATCCGCGGCCCGCTGCATCCACGACGACTGGACAAAGCTGGCGAGCTGCGCCGGAAACAGGAGGATCGACGAGGCGAAGATCGGCGGAATGACGCCGGCCACGTTGATCTTGAGCGGCAGGTGGGTCGACTGACCACCATATGTCTTCTTGCCCACCACCCGCTTGGCGTACTGGACCGGAATGCGCCGCTGTCCTCTTTCGAAGAAGATGATGGCGGCGATGACCAAGACCACGATGGCGCCGATCAGGAAAAGCTCGAAAGCGGTCAGGTCGCCCTGCGCCGAACTCTTCTGAAAGAGCTGGACCATCGCGTCGGGAAAACGGGCCACAATCCCTGCGAAGATGATTAGCGAGATGCCGTTGCCAATGCCGCGCTCGGTGATCTGCTCGCCCAGCCACATGATGAAGGCCGTACCCGTGGTCAGGGTGAGCATGGTCAGAATGTCGAAGCCCAGGCCGGGGTTTAGCACCACCGAGCCGTACTGGGAAAAGCTCTTGTTGTTTCCCTCCAGCCAGCGGGCGAGGA
>JBBRLA010000615.1:0-5182 GCA_038231615.1 Polyangia bacterium
GATCCTGTCGATGGGAGCCAAGGAGCCCAAGGACCGGCCCCAAAGCATGGCCCAGGTCCACGACGCCCTGCGCGGGCAGCGCTTCGACGGGGCGGCGGCGGGCCCCGGTGTCCCGGTCGCGCCGACGCTTTTGCCGGTCGAAAAGCCCCAGGAGGCGCGGCGATCCACGCTCTCGCGCAGCAGCGGGCAAATGGTGTCCCCGGGCAGGAAGAAACGCACCGCGCTCTACTTCGGCGGCGGCCTCCTCGCCATAGCCGCGATGTTGACCGGAGGATGGGTTGCATTTAGCCCGAAGCGCGTGGACACCGGGTCGCGCCTCCCGCCGGTCGGGACCGATGCGAAGCCGCCGGTCGGGACCGAGGCGAAGCCACCTCCGCCGCCGGTCCCGGCGCCTCGCGACGAGATGGCGGTGATCGGGCCGGGGCGCTTCATGATGGGGCGCAAGCTGTCCAAAAGCGTCCGCGCCCCCGACGGCCCGGCGCATCCGGTCGCGGTCGGTCGATTTGCCCTGGGAAAATATGAGATCAGCATGGCCGAGTACCGCGTCTTCGCGAAGAAGACGGACTTGCCGGGCACCATGCCCTGGAAGGGGAACCCGGATTTTGCCAAAATCGCGGACCATCCGGTGAACCAGGTCGACCAGCGCGGTGCCGAGGCGTACTGTCGCTGGCGCTACGACCAGCAGGGCGGTCGCCTGCCCACCGAGGCCGAATGGGAGTTCGCGGCCACGGACAGCGGTCGGTCGCCCTGGCCCTTTGGGCCGCGCTTCGATGGGGCGCGGATCAACGCCGGCAGGCGACCGATGCGCTTTGTGCCGGTAAGCGCCCTGGAAGAAGGGGCCACCTCGGCGGGCGTGCGCAACCTCTTGGGCAATGTCGCCGAGTGGACCGCCGGCCCGGCGACGCCCTATCTCGGCGGCGCCGCCGTCCCAGCGAATACCGCGACCGTGCGCGGCGGCGACCTGAGCACCGCCCCCAAGGACCTGTCGGTGACGGCGCGGACCTTCGTCAATCCCAGGACCGCGGGCCCGCTCTACGGGTTCCGTTGTGCCTTCAGTCTCCCGTAAAGGAGGAGCATGCGATCCCTGGTCCTGTCGCTTCTGATTGCCCTTCTTCTCGCCGCGCCCGGGGCGGCCACGGCGCAGGAGGAGGAGTGCGTGCTGTGCCGGACGGAGGGATGCGCGGAGAAGGAATCTCTCCCCTGGTGTCCGGGTCGTGGGCAAAATGTGAAGAAGCGGCCCCCGCAAAAGCCGGCGCGCGAGGGGAAGAAGAACACGAAGTCGCCTGGGGAATCGGGGCCAGCCGGCACTTCGGGTGCGAAGGAAGGTGCGGGCCCCGTGGGAACTCCGGGGGCGGCCGGGACCTCAGTGTCGGGCGAGTCCCATGGGGCGGCCGGGACCTCGACGCCTGCCGAGACGCCGGCAAAGGGCACGGCAGGGACCACGACGCCCGCCGAGACCACCGTCCCCGCCGAGGCGTCAGTGATCGCCGACCCGAAGATTTTGCCCTCGCCGCCGTCACCGCGCCGCTTTGGCGTAGCGACGTGGGCCACGCTCGGGGCCGGGGTCGCGCTCCTGGGGGCGGGCGGGGCCCTGTGGGGCGTCGGCGGCATTCCCTCTTGCGACGCCCCGGACCCGACCCACGACTGCCCGCAGCGCTACCGGACGGACATCTACGGCATTCCCCTGGCCGTGGGCGGCGGCGCCTTGATCGTGACCTCGGCGGTCCTCTTCGTACTGGACGCCCGGCGGCTGCCCGAGAAGTCCGCCCGCCTGTCGCCCCGCGGGATCGGGAAGGCCGACCGGCTGGCGATCGGCTTGGTTTTCTGAGCGTAAGTCGCGGCGTCTGTGTGGGCTTTCGATGTACTTCGACGGAGATGTCCTCGATCCTCTCGCGGCATCAGGTGCAGACCCGCTGGGACTTTGCCGATCCGCCTGTGGAGTGGGCCGACCCGCCCGCCGAGGTTGGCGATCTGGCTACTGGCTACCAGTAGGCCGACCCGCCCGCGGACTCTCTGATGCTCTCACGGGCCTTCCGTGATCTCGGCTGGCAGCCGATCGACGGCTGGCCCTACGGCACCGAGGTCGGCTACCCGCGAACGCTCTATCTATTCATGAAGCGGGAGTTCTCATGACCGGTGTCGGATCACCTAGCCGCAACCGCATCATTTCAGGCCAACTTTTCAGGTCATCAAGTAGGCAGTTCGGCCTGAAACATCTCGATCTGTGAAGGACTCCGATCCGCCAGAGCAGGAAGAAGCGCGGCAATCGCCGCGGCGGGTACGTTGGCGAGTTCCTTGGGCTCCATCTTGTAGAGTCCTCCTCCGTAGACACGCCCTTCACCGAGCAGAGTCGCAGCATCAATCTCGTTCAGGAATTCCCATATTTTGCGGCCGAGAGACGGGCTGGTGGAGAGCATCTCAGCAAGCGCCAGCTTTGGATAAAGCAGGAGATAGACATTGGCTGCCGTCGCCTGTGACAGGTTCAGGATAAAGCGGAATGGCTTATCCCGAGTTGCCATATTGCGGCCCATGTAGGTGCAAATAAATAGAGTTGGTGGGCGGTCCTCTTGCGAGTACCATGGCACGCGCCGGCTGCACAGGTAGGTATTCGCTACCGTCGTACTGGCGGTCTGCAAGTACCTCCACAGGGCCGGGTAGCGGTCCTTGACCTCTCTTTCCGGCAAGTCGCAGTCGAGAAGATAGAGCGGCTTTGCGACTCTGGGAGTTCCGTCGGGCTCTGCCTCGATAATGTCTGCTTCCAGGTAGCGAGGGCTCGGCAGGATCGGCTTGAAGCATTCCATCGGCAGACCCTGTGCGGCGATCTGGTCACGACTCAGAATAAAGAATCCATTGTCCCCAGTCGCCAACCCTCGCTTGATGTTGAAGAAGTCCGAAAGACGCGCCCCTTTCGCGGTCACGCGCACGCCGTCCGCAGCCAGGCTCGTCCACTTGGCCGCAGCAGGTAGGGCAGACACCGCCACCATTCGAGAAATTTTTGGTTTCGTCAGTGTTCCCCCGTAGGAAAACTCCACCTGGTGTCCGGTCGCCGGTTTTCGTTTGCGGAACCATACGACGGCCGATGACACAAGAGCGTCTCCAAATTGCAGTTCACTCGGGTCAAAGCGGTGGATGCGGATAAGTTCGACCTCGCCAAGGAGGTACTGCTTTACCGGAACCCCATAGTTGACATCCATAAACTCGCTCGGGATCAGCCAGCCAGCGATGCCGTCAGGCTCCATCCAGGCGTGGGACAGCCCAAGGAAGTAGCAATAGAGCCCGGCAAGGCCCGCCATATGGATGCCACTCGCAGTGGCCGTAGCCAGAAGAAGGCGGCTTTTCTCTGCCTTGTCCATGTGATGGTGGCGCACATAGGGCGGATTGCAGATGATGAGGTTGAACCCCTCTCCTTTTGCTGGTGGCGGTTCTGCCGTGAAGTCTGCCAACTTGATCTCGATCGGTTGCTTTCTCCAGAGGGAGAGGGCGGGTTCGCCGTAATGAGGATCAATCTCGAACCCTACCGCCTGTTCAATGCGCCTGTCCGAAAATTCGCGCAAAAGAGCAGAGTAGAATGAGCCAGTGCCGATTGCCGGATCGAGGAAACGGACCGGGATCTTTTTCGGCAGGAGTTTGTGAGCATAGGCCAGCACGTCAGATGCCAGACCAGTCGGGGTAGCGAACTGACCTAGCTTGTTGCGGTCCTTTGCGCTCTTTTCTGAATCAAGCTGCTCTTGCAGCCCAAGTCGGCGTTCTTCATCAAGCATTTTCTGGTTCATTTTCCTAGAGTCCGAGGAGAGCAAAGTCGTCGATGCGATGTTCCCATACCCAATCAATCGACTCTGCTGCCTCATAGCCAAGATATCCCGTGTCAAAGTACCCACAGAGGAACAGAACAAACCGTACATTGTTGTCGAACGTGTGACGGAGTTGGTTGATTTTCTGGGCCTCTTCCTTACGGCGCTTGTTGGTATTCGTAAAATCTCCGGCAGACTTTGCCTCGATCATAATAGGCAAAGTTCCAGGGATCGCCGTCATGGGCATGACGATCGTGTCAACTGGAATATTGATCGTAATTGCTCCGCCTTCGACTTTGCTTTCTACATTCACAGGCACGTTGAGGCGAACGCTATAGGTGCCAGGTGGCATCGCGTCGAATTTGATACCCTCGGGGAGCGGCTTATATCCACGGGCGCCCAGCCAGGCACCGATTTTGGCAAGCTGACGTTGCTCCTGGGCGTTTCTTATGATCGGATTGGCGACTGCACCGCAAAGTCGGTCTGCGACGATCGTTGCTGCTCGATGAATTTCTATTTCGGTAGCTGGGCGAAGAGGATTGAGCCAGACGAAGATATCAGGGTCTGCCAACTTCTCGATCAGGGCGCCGATCTTCTCAAGGTCGGCTTGCAACTCGGTAGGCGACATGCGCGGTGGAAGACAGCCCTCTTCCATTTTCAATGCGAGGTTTTTCGAGATTCCGGCCAGGCCAACCAGCCTGTCGAGGGCGATAGGTGGGCAAGTGGACATTCGCAGGGTTGGCAGCACCCCTGGATGCGCACGAAGGAGATTGACTTTTATGTCGGTCAGGTTTTTGGTTTTGTGGAGCGTTTCCTCTACGTCTTTTGTTGTTTTGACCCGCGTCTCCCTATAGGTAACAGGGGCAAACTTCATGAACCACTCGTTGTACATGTCAACCGACGTGGCGACGTCGGCTTTCCATTTCTGGGGTTGGTTCAGATTTACCGGCACGCATCGTCTCCCAATCGGGTCATCGCCGGCATTGTAGGCAGGAATTGGCCCTGGTGTGAGGGAAACGACCACCTTCAATCGTGACTTTCTGGTTTTACGTCGAGTAGGCTGCGGGTGGGCCATCATGTCCGGCGTGCAAGCAACCAGCGTGCCATGAGGCAGGATGCGGCGATTGACCAGGTCGCAGCCCTCATCGTCCGGGAGGCGGACCGCGCGTCCGGGAGGCGGACCGCGCGTCCGGGAGGCGGACACCCAGATCGTGGCGCAAAGCACAGTTCCGAGAGCAGTTGGTGAAGGCTGGCCCCTATCCTTCAAATCCTGCCACTTCAGGCAACCGCGCAAGTCATCAAGCCGCCATCGACAGACCGCTCACCCATCTTTCCAGATCTGCGCCGCTTCGACGAGGGGCGCGCGCGAGATCCCATGCGCGTCGGCGATC
>JBBRLA010000616.1:0-5177 GCA_038231615.1 Polyangia bacterium
CCGCAAGAAACCCGACGCCCAAAGCGGCGGCACGGAATTGTGGAAGAGCTTCCAGGACGGCATCTCGTACGTCGTCGGGGATTTTGACGATGTAAAGGCCTTTCACCGCCTGAAGGAGCACCTGGAAGAGATCGACAAGACCCGGGGCACCCAGGGCAACCGCATCTTCTATATCTCCACGCCGCCTGAGATGTTCGAGGTGATCATCGAGAACCTGGGTAAGGCGGGGCTGATCGCCGAGGGCAAGGCCCCATTCACTCGCGTGATCATCGAAAAGCCCTTCGGCCACGACCTGGAGTCGGCCCAGAAGCTGAACTCGGTGTGCTTGCAGGTGCTGCGGGAGGACCAGATCTACCGCATCGACCACTACCTGGGCAAAGAGACGGTCCAGAACATCCTGGTTTTTCGCTTCGCCAACGGAATTTTCGAGCCGCTGTGGAATAACAAGTACATCGACAACGTACAACTGACTGTGGCGGAGGCGATCGGCATCGAGGGACGGGGCAACTACTACGACAAGTCCGGGACCTTGCGCGACATGGTGCAAAACCACATGTTTCAGTTCATGTCGCTGATGGCGATGGAGCCCCCGGTGGCCTTCGAGGCCGACGCCGTGCGCGACGAGAAGCTGAAGGTACTGCGGGCCCTGCGCTACCTGCCCGTGGAGACGATTTCGGAATGGGCCACCCGCGGGCAGTACGCCGCGGGGTTTGATCAGGGGCGGCCGGTGCCGGGCTACAAGGAGGAGCCGGATGTGTCGCCGACCTCGACCACGGAGACGTATGTCGGGCTTAAACTGTACATCGACAACTGGCGCTGGGGCGGGGTGCCGTTCTATCTGCGGGCGGCCAAAAGGATGCCCAAGCGGGTGAGCGAGATCGCCATCACTTTCAAGAGCGTGCCGCATTCGCTCTTTGGCGCCGGGGACTCGCGCCTGGCCCACGAGCCCAACGTGCTGGCGCTGCGCATCCAGCCCGACGAGGGCATCACGCTGAAGTTCTTGTCCAAGGTGCCGGGTCCGACCATCGATCCACGGCCGGTGACCATGGACTTTCGTTATGGGTCCAGCTTCGGCACGGAACCGCCGGAGGCCTACGAGCGGCTGATCCTGGATTGCATGCTGGGGGATGGCACTCTTTTCACTCGCGGTGACGAAGTCCTGGCGTCCTGGCGTTTTTGCAGCAGAATCTTGCAAGGATGGGCGCAAGAAGACAAGCGACGCGGCACGGCGCTGCCGGCTTATGAGGCCGGCACCTGGGGCCCCAAGGAATCGAGCGACATGCTGATGCGCGACGAACGCGCGTGGCGGAAGCCATGAGCGGCGGCAATACGGGCAACGGTGAGGCGGGAAAGCCGGCCGGCGGCACCGAGCGGCGCGAGGGCTGGGCGGTGCCGATGGATCGGGTCGAGGCCTTCACCCGGGGCGCGGCCCTGGCGGTGGAGCCGGATGCCATCGAGAAGGAGCTTTCGGCGCTGTGGCGTCAGGCGGCGGAGCGGTCGCGGGCCGAGGGCTCGCAGTTCGCGGTGACGCGGGCCTGCCTGTGGAACCTGGTGGTCCATGTCAGCGGCGAGGATGCGTTTCAGGAGCTGAAGGGGCTTTTGGATAAGGTGTCCGAGGCGGTGCCGACTCGGCTGATCGTGCTGGTGGAAAGCCAGCCCGGGGAGGTGTGGAGCGGCAGCGAGCCGGTGCGCGCCTCGGTGGAGGCCAACCTGCGGCGATCCGGGGAGCGGCGCGAAGTGATCTCGGAAGAGATCACCCTGGAGGCGCCGAGTTCGGAGATGCGGCGGGTGCTGCAACTGGTGCGTTCGCTGCTTTTGCCGGACCTGCCGACGGCGCTGTTCTTCGCCGGGGATTTGCCGGGTGAGTCGCCAGATGCTTCGGCAGGTGCTTTGCCAGGTGCTTTGCCGGGTGGGTCGCCAGATGCTTCGGCAGGTGCTTTGCCGGGCGGGTCGCGGGCGCTCTTGCGGGAGTTGGTCACCGAGGTGGACCGGGTGATCCTGGACACCGGCAGGATGCCGGGCGCGGCGGTGGTCGGGGCCTGCGAACTGGTGAAGCCGGCCTCTTTGCCGGGGCAGACGCCGACCGAGGTGGCCGACCTGGGCTGGCTGCGTCTGTCGCCGTGGCGGGCCCTTTTGGCGTCGCTCTTCGACAGGCCGGAGGCGCTGCCGGCGCTGGACGCGCTGGACGAACTGCACATCCAGCACACCCAGCCGGCCGCTACCGGGGCCCATCTGCTGGCCGGGTGGCTGATCTCGCGGCTCGGCTGGCGGGCGGAAGCGCCGGGGGGAGTGCCGCTGCCGGGAGGGCTGCTCGACAAGGCGGGGCGCAAGGTGCGGGTGGTGTTCAGGCAAGTGGACGCATCCGAGTCCCCCGCCGGCATCGATCAGGTGAGGATGCAGTGCGGCCCACAGGTGTTTCGGGTGTGCGCGACCGGCCCCCGGTGCGTGGAACTGCACAGTCCGATTGCCTCGGCGCCCGCGATGCAGGTGGTGCTCGGGCGCAGCGACAGCGAACTGCTGGTGACCGCGCTGGGCGTGGGTGGGCGCGACCCGCTGATGTACGAGGCGCTGCGCAAGTCGCTGCTGGTCTTGCCGGGACAAAAGGGCGGGCCTTCTTAGGCCAGAACATACGAGGTGCCAAGGTGAATCAACATGCTCCAGAGGTCTGGATCGGCGATGACGCGATAGCCCTGGCGCGCGAGGGTGTGCGCCGGGTCGCAGAGTCGGCGCGGCGCGCGATTGCCCTGCGTGGCCGCTTCACTCTGGTGCTGGCCGGCGGGACCACTCCGCGGCGGATGTACCGGATGCTGGCGGCCGACGAGCACGGCATCGACTGGAGCAAAGTCGAGTTCCTTTTCGGGGACGAGCGCATGGTCCCCAGGGACGACCCCGAGTCGAACTATGCCATGGTGGACGAGACGCTGATGAAGCCGGTGCATGCGCAGCCGGAGCGCATCCACGGGGTGCCCACGGGACTGCCGGTGGAGGAGGCGGCGGCGGCCTACGAGGCGACGCTGCGGGAGATCCTGGACTCGCGGGAGCCGCGGCTGGACATGGTGATTCTGGGGATGGGGCCTGACGGGCACACGGCATCCATCTTTCCCGGGTCTCCGCTTTTGGCGGGGGACGAGTTCTTCTCCAATTCGCCGGACTCGGAGCTGATGCGGGCGGCGCGGGTGGCTCGATCCGCGCGGTCGTACAGCACCCAGCCGCTGTGCGCGCCGGTGCGGGATTCGCCCAAGCTGCCGCAGCAGCGGGTGACGCTGACGCCGTTCATTATCAACCACGCCAGGCAGGTGCTGGTGCTGGTGGCCGGCGAGGACAAGGTAGCGGCGGTGTCGGCGGCGCTGGAGAGCGATGCGGCGCCGTCGGAGATTCCGATCCGGGCGATTGCGCCGGAGACGGGCATCCTGACCTGGCTGATCGACCGGCGGGCGGCGCGGGCGCTGACCAACGCGGCGCGCTGAGATCATGGACGCAACGGACGGACCGAACGCGAACGGAGATGCGGAGCGATGACTCTACTGGCGGGCGATCTGGGCGGTACCAAGACCCTGCTCGGGCTTTATGGCGACGACGGGAAGCTGCTGGTGTCGCGGCGCTTTCCGAGTCAGGCGTTTGCCAGTCTGGAGGCGATGGTAGCGGCGCTTTTGGACAGCCCGGAGGGGCGGGCGCACCCGCGGCCTGAGCGGGCGGCCTTCGGGGTGGCGGGACGGGTCGAGGAGGCGGGGACGGGACAGCGGGCGCGGATCACCAACCTGAGCTGGGGCATCGAGACGGCGAAGCTGGAGCAGGTGGTGGGGCTGCGGCGGGCGCTTTTGGTAAACGATTTCTATGCGGTGGCGGCGGCGACGGGGCCGCTGAGCGAGGGGGCGCAGGACGGCGAAACGTTGTGTCACTTAAACCCCGGGACGCAGGCGCAGGGCAGGGGGGCCATCGGGGTGCTGGGGGCGGGGACCGGGCTGGGCGAGGCGATGGTGGTGCGCTCGACCGGGGTGCCCGTGGTGATGCCGTCGGAGGGGGGGCACGGGGACTTCGCGCCGCGGGACGAGGTGGAGATCGCCTTGTTGCGTTTCCTACAGCAGCGTCACGGGGGGCATGTGAGTTATGAGCGGGTGTTGAGCGGTGTGGGGCTTTTGGCGTTGTATGAGTTTTTTCGCGGGCACTTGCAGGACCCTTTGGCCCCGCCAAAGGATTTGCAGGCGGCGCTGGATCACGATCGGGAGGCGGCCCCGGCGCTGATCTCGAAGTACGGGCTTTTGGGGACGGACCAAGTATGCGGGGAGGCGCTGAACCGGTTCGCGGCGCTCTACGGGGCGGAGGCGGGGAACCTGGCGCTGCGGGCGCTGGCGACGGGCGGGATTTACCTGTCTGGGGGGATTGCGCCGAAGATCCTGGCGAAGCTGCGGGAGGGGCCGTTCATGGAGGGGTTTTTGGCCAAGGGGCGGTTCTCGGCATTTCTGGCGACGGTGCCGGTGTACGTGATGCTGAGCGAGGACATTGGCCTGCTCGGGGCATCGGTGCTGGCCCGGGAGGTCTGAAGTGAGGTTGGCGCCTGCCAGAATGCAGGCGGAGTGTCATGATTAGTTGGACTGAGATGCTGCCGCTTTCAGAATCGTGGTTGCGCCGTGCTGCGCTGGCCCTTTTGCTCTTGCTTCCCGCCGTGCAGGCGCAGGCCCAAGTGCCGGCCCCGGCGCCCATCATCGACCTGTACACCATGGGCCCGGGGGACGAACTGTTCAGCACCTTCGGCCACGCGGCCCTCTGCGTGACCGACGCACTGACGCCCCAGGGGCGCTGCTACAACTACGGCACCGCCGACTTCAGCTCCCCGGTGCCCTTCACCTGGGCCTTCCTGCGGGGCCGGGCGCTCTTCTGGGTCGCCGATCAGGAACTGCCGCGGATGATGGCCACATATAAGTGGCAGGACCGCACCGTCTACCGCCAGCGCCTGCCGCTGCCCATTTTACAGGCGCAGGACCTGGCGCGGCGCCTCACGACTGCCACCGTCGGCCCAGGCCGTTTCTACCGCTACCACCACTTCCGCGACAACTGCACCACCCGCCTGCGCGATTTGATGGACGCGGTGACCGGGCCTGCGGGGCCGCTTCGCCGGGGCGCCGAGGTCCATGCCGGGCCGACCTTCCGGCAGTACGCCCTGGCCGGGTTCGCCGACA
>JBBRLA010000617.1:0-5167 GCA_038231615.1 Polyangia bacterium
GACCCCGGCAATGCCCAGTACCGCCGCGACCTGTCCGTCAGCTATAACAAGCTGGGGGATGTGGCCCAGGCCGAGGGAAACCTGGCCCTGGCTCGGTCCTCCTTCCAGAAATCCCTGGACCTGCGCGAGGCCCTGGCCAAGGCCGACCCCGGCAATGCCCAGTACCGCCGCGACCTGTCCATCAGCTACGACAGCCTCGGAAGTGTGGCCCAGGCCGATGGAAGCCTCATCCAGGCTCGCTCATCCTTTCAGAAATCCTTAGAACTCCACGAGGCACTGATCAAGGCCGACCCCGCCAATGCTGAGTATCGCCGCGATCTCTCCGTCATCTATACTAAGCTGGGGGAAGTGGCCCAGGTTAAAGGCGACCTCTCCCAAGCTCTCTCCTTTTTCCAAAAGGAGCTGGACATCAGCGAGGCACTGGTCAAGGCCAACCCCGCCAATGCCTGGTTCCGCCGCGATCTGGCCAGCAGCCATCTCGATTTGGCAGCGCTCGCTCTGAAGATGAAGGACAAGGCCACCGTCCACCAGCACACCACCGCGGCTGGCGCCATCCTGGACGAGTTCAAGCAAGCTGACCTCTTCAGCAGCGACCCCGAAGTCGCCCGCATGCGGAACATCGTCGCCGCCCACCTCAAGTCCCCCTCCCGCTAACCCCCTCGCATCCACTTCATCGGCGCATCTTTCATGCGTAGGCGCGAAGCCAGCCTTCGCCATTCCGTGTAATGGCGGCGACCCGGTGTCGCGTGGGCTTTTCCGTCGCTGATAGGGGACTCTGGCAGGGCCGTTTCGGGGGTCCGCGGACGTCCGAAACGTCCGCGGGACGGCGTGGATGGGAATGAAGGCGTGCCGTGCAGGTTCAGATGCCGGTGATCTTGCGGACCAGCCCCAGGACGGTTTCGGCATCAGGGGCCAGCATAACCTCGTCGGACCACCCGGAGATGAGTTCGGGGCTTTCCTTGGCGCGAGTCAGGATCGCCTGCCGGACCTCCGACGGCACCTGCCCCAACCGGACCACCAGCAGCCGGATCAGCCCCTTGGCCTCACCATCGGCCCGCCCCTCGGCCACTCCGTCGGAATAAATGCTCTGGTACAGGCTGCTCTCCATCATCTTCTCCTGGAAGGGCCGTTTCGGGGTCCGCGGACGTCCGAAACGTCCGCGGGACGGCGTTGATGGGGATAAAGGCGTGCCGTGCCGGTTCAGATGCCGGTGATCTTGCGGACCAGCCCCAGGGCGGTTTCGGCATCAGGGGCCAGCATGACCTCGTCGGACCACCCGGAGATGAGTTCGGGGCTTTCCTTGGCGCGAGTCAGGATCGCCTGCCGGACCTCCAACGGCACCTGCCCCAACCGGACCACCAGCAGCCGGATCAGCCCATCGGCCCGCCCCGCTGCCTCTCCGTCGGAATAAATGCTCTGGTACAGGCTGCTCTCCATCATCTTCTCCTTGGTCAGGTAGAATTCTAGCACCTTCGCCGGCACATGTTCCGCTTCCGCGAGGAACCTCAACACGGTGAGATGGTCGGCCCGCTGCGCCGGGCTCAGATCGGGGCGCCCCTCGATGGCCGCCATCGCCTGCCGGACGCTTTCGATGTTGGCGCCGTCTCGGGTCAGCGGCACCAGCGGGTACAAGCTCTTGGGCGCCGTCTCCAGCAGCTCCGCGGTGGCCATCCCCCGCAGGTTGACCCGCACGTACACGATCCGCGTTGCTTCCGGGTCACCCTCGACTCCCAACGACACGGCGCGACGCTCCAGCACCGGCGCCTTGGCCGCGCCGTACAAGTCCCATAAAAGTGAGTAGACCGGCACCCGTTCCTTGCGGTGGATGCGCACCTGGGCCTCGCCGATGTCCAGGGCCAGATCGAGCAGGCCCTGGTGCATGCGGAAGAACTCGATGTGGATCACCTGCGGCACCCCGTCCCGCTCGACCAGATAGCTGCCGTCCACCACCCGATCGCGGCTCGGCAGGTCGGTCTCCACCGGGCGCAGGACCAACAGGGTCCGCGGTCGCAGGCCAAAGAGAATGAACCCGGTGGGGTCATCCGCGACCAGGAACTTGAGCGATCGGTCATGAATCTTCTGGGTCATGGAGCCTCGTAACATCGGGCGCTTGGGGGGTCAATTTTTTGGCAAGAAGGCAGGCGGCCTCGGGCCCCTTCCTGCGTGGCGAGGCCGCCATGCGTCAAGATGTCGCCCTTCCGTGTAATGGCGGCGACCCGGAGGGTTGTCGGCTCTTCCGTCGCTGACGTGAGTCCCCGGCGGGGCCAGTTTGGGGCCCCGCGGACGTTTGGGACGTCCGCGGGCGGGGTCCGGTGTGAACGATGCGCCGGGTTCTGCTATGCTTCAGCCCGATGACTGGGCGGGCCCGACTCCTTTCTTTCCATGCTCCTGAAGATGACGCGCTCTTGCGGGCGATGGAGACGCATCTTGCGCCGCTGAAGCAGGAGGGGCTGCTCGAAAGCTGGCACCAGGGGGACCTGCGCGCGGGTGACACGGTGGATGCCGAGATCGCCGCGCAGATCGAGCGGGCCGACATTGTGGTGCTGCTGCTCTCGGCGGACCTGCTGGCCTCGGAGCATCACCAGGCGCTCTTCGCGCGGGCGCTGGCGGAGCGGGAGCGACGCCGGGTGGAGCCAGGCCAGCGGCAACTGATCGTGGTGCCGGTGCTGGCGCGGCCGGTGGACTGGCGCGGGGTGCTGGGCGACCTGTTCGCCCTGCCTCGCGATGGGCGGCCGGTGACCGCATGGCACGACGCGGACGCGGCCTGGGTGGACGTGGTGCAGGGGCTGCGGCGCCTGATCCACGCCGAGGACGCCGCCGCGGGCTGTCCCTACCCCGGCCTGGAATTCTTCGACGAGGAGCAGGCGCCCCTGTTCGCCGGCCGCGACACCGAGGTGAAAGAGGCGGTGGCGCGGCTGGGTCAGGTGCCCGGCGCCTACCAGCGCTGGCTCCAGATCGAGGGTGCCAGCGGCTCGGGGAAGTCGTCGCTGGCACGGGCCGGGATCGTGCCGGCGGTGCGGCGGGGCCAGGTGAAAGGGGCGCCGCAGAGCTGGGTGGTGGCGGTACTGCGCCCGGGGCGGGAGCCCCTACGCAACCTGGCTCAGGCCCTGACCGAGGCGCTGGCGCCGCGACTGACCTTCTCGGCCGCGCTGGATCGGCTGAGCAACGGACCCGATGGGCTGCGGGACCTTTTGGCGGAGTCCCTGCCCAAACGGCACGGCCTGCTGCTGGTGGTCGATCAACTGGAAGAAGTCTTCACCTTATCGACGGAAGACCCCGCTCGCAGCACGGCCTTCGATGCCCTGCTGGCGCGGGCGCTCGCCGACCCCGACGGGGCGCTGCACCTGCTGAGCACCGTGCGCAGCGACTTCGTGGGGCATTTTTCTCGCCTGCCGCAGTTGGAGGCGGCGCTGAACCAGGCCTCGCGCTACTACCTGCGGCCGATGAAAGAGGACGCCCTGCGCACCGCGCTCACCGAGCTGGCGCGCCTGGGGAAGGTGCGCTGGGAAGGGGGGCTTTTGGACCGGGTGGTGACCGACGCGGCCAAGGAAGAAGGTTGCCTGCCGCTTCTGGGCCACGCGCTGCGCGCCCTGTGGACCCAGCGCACCGGCGACGAGCTGACCAACGCGGCCTACGAGGAGTTGGGCGGGGTGGGCGGGGCGCTGAGCCGAAAGGCCGACGAGCTGCTGGATTCCCTGGGCGAGGCGGGGCGGCGGCGGGCGCAGGCGCTCTTGCTCTCCCTGGTGAAGCTGGGGCGGGGGGCGGCGGACACGCGTCGGGTGCTGACTCGCCCGGAGGCGCTGCTGGCCGCGGGCGGTGACGGGGAGGCGGAGCAGGTGTTGGTGCGCCTGTCGGGGGGACGCAACCCGGATGCGCCGGCCGCGGCCCCGGCACCGCCGCGGGTGGTGGTGGTCAGCGGGTCGGCCAAAGGGCCGGGGGATGCAAAGGACCCGCAGCGGGTGGACCTGGCCCACGAGGCGCTGCTGCTCCGCTGGGCCACGTTGCGCCAGTGGCTGGACGCCGACCGCAAGATGCTGGAGCGGCGCGACGACCTGGAGGCGGCGGCGCAGGCGTGGAAGGAGGCGGGCTGTCCCGCGGACGGGCTGCCCGGCGGGGCGCTTTTGGACTACCACGAAGGGCTGGGTCTGTCGGAGGATCAGCGGCAGCGTTTCGAGGGACTGGCGGGCCCGCTGGCGCGGCAGTACCTGCAAGGGGCGCGCAAGGCGGAGGCCGGGCGCAAGGCCCGCGAGGCGCAGCAGCGGCGGTGGCGGCGGGGCGCCATGGGCGGACTGGCCACGCTGACGGTGCTGGCGCTGGGGATGGCGGGAGTGGCGCTCTACCAGCGGGGGCAGGCGATCCGGCAGGAGCGGCGGGCGGACGAGCAGCGGCAACTCGCCCAGAAGCGGCTGGCGGATGCCAAGGTGGTGGTGAGCAAAATTACCTATGTCATCAACGACCGGCTGAACAATATCGCGGGGGCGGGCGGTGCCCAGCAGGAACTGCTCGCCGCCGCCCTGGACCTGCACCAGCGGCTGGGCAGCGATGGGCGCGAGGATGATGATGCCCTGTATGAGAGCGGGGCCGCTCATGTTCGACGCGGCGACCTGGAGATGACCCGGGGCAACCTCGCGCAGGCGCGGAAGGAATTTGAAGCCAGTCTGGCGGTCGATGAGGAACTCCTCAAGAGGCAGCCCGGCAACACGCAGTATCGCAGCAATCAGGCCACCTCCTACGAGAGGCTGGGGGATGTGGCCCAGGCCGAGGGAAACCTGGCCCTGGCTCGCTCCTCCTTCCAGAAATCCCTGGACCTGCGCGAGGCCCTGGCCAAGGCCGACCCCGGCAATGCCCAGTACCGCCGCGACCTGTCCGTCAGCTATAACAAGCTGGGGGATGTGGCCCAGGCCGAGGGAAACCTGGCCCTGGCTCGGTCCTCCCTCCAGAAATCCCTGGACCTCCGCGAGGCCCTGGCCAAGGCCGACCCCGGCAATGCCCAGTACCGCCGCGACCTGTCCATCAGCTACGAGAAGCTGGGGGATGTGGCCCAGGCGGAGGGAAACCTGGCCCTGGCTCGCTCCTCCTTCCAGAAATCCCTGGACCTGCGCGAGGCCCTGGCCAAGGCCGACCCCGGCAATGCCCAGTACCGCCGCGACCTGTCCGTCAGCTATAA
>JBBRLA010000618.1:0-5166 GCA_038231615.1 Polyangia bacterium
AGGACCGCCTCGCCCATGAGCTGGGCATAGGCACCTCTCGATGGGCCGCCGCCGCAATCCGCAGGGGTGCCGATCGGCGCCCTGGTTTCCTCCCCTTCACTTTATTCGCAACTTTCTATAGGTCACCCCTTGCAGCGGGCCTGGCGGTGCCGACATCCCCTTCATGCAGAACGAGACCTCTACCCCATTTGCCGTCACCCGCGACTCATTCGGCTGCCCGGTCCTGTCCCTGGCCGCCGGGATCTTCGACGCTGGCCAGGACCCGCTTGCGCTGGCGGAATTCTTGAAGAAACCCGGGCGCGGGCCGAACCTGGACGGCGAGACGATCAGAGAAGCGCTGAAACTGGCCAGGGACAACAAGAAGAAGTGGGATGACTCCGCCGAGAGCCGGAACCTGGACCACGCCGGCCTGATCGTTCGGTTGCAGGCCCTCTGGGAACGAGAGGGCCGGTCGGCCCATGACCCCAAGGAAGTCGAGGCGTATCTGGCAGTGCTGGGCCACACCTGGGATGATCCGGCTCTCTGCGATCGGCAGAAGCGGAATTACCTGAAGGTGGCCCAGGAGATCCCCGATGAGGCGGCGCGCTCGGGCAAGGCCGGCATCAAGCTGATGGCCGAGATTGCGACCATCCCCTACCCGTCCAAGCAGTGCCTGTGCATGCTGTCCACCGTGATGCAGGTGGAGACGGCAGCGACGATCCGCCGCGGGATCAAGGCGGTGAAGCGGGCGTTCTGCAAGGGACAGTCGGAGACCAAGGCACTGGGGGCGGCCAGCAAGGCGATGTACGGCGATTCGGGCACGGAGGGCGAGCGCAAGCTCCTCAAGGTGGCCAAGAAGCTGACCCGGAAGCTCGGGCGGATCTCCGAGGTGCTGGCGGGGAGCGGGGTGGCGAGGCGGGAGGAAACGCAAGAGGAGACGGCCTCGAAGCGGGGGCACCGGAAGTACCCACGGGAGGCGTCCGCGGAACAGGGTGCGGAACAGGTTCCAAGACCTGTTCCAGACCCTGTTCCAAGACCCGGTCAAAGGCCCACCGCGGCCCCCAGCGCAGCGACGGGGAGGCCGGTAGCGCCGGACGATTCCGCGAAGGACGACCCAAAGGACTTTGCTGCGGACGCCGAATTCGACGCCGATTCAATGAACGATGAACCCGAGGACTCTATGGAGGCCGCCGCGGCGGAGGCCCACGAGGCAGAGGTCGACGAAGCAGAGGCTGACGAAGCAGAGGCTGACGAAGCAGAGGCTGACGAGGCAGGGGCTGACGAGGCAGGGGCTGACGAGGCAGAGGCTGACGAGGTAGAGGCCAACGCCGACGAGTCCGAGCCCGAGCTTGACGCCCCCGAGCCCGAATCCCCCGAGCCCGACGAACCAGAGTTGGTCCGCCCCGAGCCGGCCCTGCGTCCCGAGCAGCTTTACCCCTACCAGCACTTCATCGCCACCAGCTACCCTTTCGAGGCCTACGACCTCACCGACGCCGAGCGCGACGCCTGCGAGATCATCACCCTGGTCACCCACGTCATCCAGTGGACCAAGCCGGTCCTCGACCTGCGCTACGACCTCGACCGCTACAAGAACTTCGAGGACCGCCTCCAGCTCCACCTGTGCCGCGTCTGCGAAGTCCTCGGCGACGCGGCCGAGCGCGTGCAGCCCATGCTCAAGAACCTGGCCCAACAGGGCGAGGCCGAGCTGGAAAACCTCTTCCAGCAAACGGGCAAGGACCCCGCCGCCAGCAAGACCCCGCGGTACGACACCTTCGTGCCCCCGCACCTCATCGAGAACATGCCCCTGGACATCGTCGACGAGCCCGAGCTGCCGATGAGCTACCTGACCCTGAACGTTTTGGCCCCCTACGAGGAGAAAAACCCCTTCAAGGAGAAGGGCACCCTGTGCGTGCGTGTGTTCTACTATCTGGCCCTGCTCAAGGTATTGCGCCAGAAGATTCTCGACTTCGAGCCGCGCGCCAGCGACTCGCGGCAGGCCCTGTACCCGGCGTTGGCCTACCAGCTCGAACGGGCGCTGGAGGACCTGGGTGGCTACCTCATCCGCGTGCGCGGCTTGTGCTACATCGAGGGCCAGCGGGCCCTGGAGCAGGAGGCCGAATGGGAAGAAGAGCAGCAGCAGATCGAGGAGCAGAAGAAGCTCACCCAGAGCCGCATCCTGATCCTCGGTGACGACGCCATCTCCAGCCACTACAGCAAGATCGGCACCATCCTGTGCGGCCGCCACGTCGCCATCAGCATGGTGGTGGCCCAGGTGATCATCGCCGTGGGCCTGCAGGGGACGGGCAAGACCCAGGGGGCCGCCTTGTTGCGCGAGACCCTGCACCTTCCTTTGCCCGGCCTCGGCGTGGTCCCGCAAGGCAAAAAGAGCATCAGCTTTGAGGTCGACTTCAACAAAGGCAGCACCCGTCGCTGCTCCTTGAGCGGCATCTTCCCCAGCCCCTACCCCGAGCACCGGCAGCAACTCAAGGGCCTCTTTGACTTTGAGCAGATCGTGGCCTTCCCCAAGATCGACGTCATGGTCCTGCCCGGCCAGATCGACCACTACCGGAGCCAGTTCCAAAACGTCTACGGCGAGCAGCACGAGCGCCTGATCCTGCACGAGATGGGCTTTGACCCCAGCGAGATGAACAGCCTGTTTTACCGGCTGATGCTGCCCATCGGCACCCGGGGCAATGGGCAGGCCCACACCCAGGCCCGGTCGCTGCTCGACAGCATCATCGGCAACATGGGCCTGGGCTGCCATCCAGAAAAGCTCTTCGCCGAGTTTATCAAGGCCAAGTTCCCCGGCGTCAACCAGGCCGCCTTCCGGGCGCAGTTCGAGCTGATCAAGAAGCTGACCCGCCCAGGGGAGTACATGATCGACCGGCTCAAGGGCAACGCGCCGCTGGTGGTGCTGATGGAGAGCCGCAACCTGGGACCGCAGCGTCTTTTGTCTTTGGAGGTGGCGATCATGGCGGCGTTGAGCGCCATCCTGCGAGATGGCTCCCACCCCCTGCGCTGGTTCTTCATGCACGAACTGGGCAAGCAAGCGCTGCATGAGATCATAGCGCCCTACCTCATCGAGCGAGCGGCGGAGGTGCGGCACAACGAATGCTCGTACTACCTGGAGACCCAGCAGACGGGCTTTCTGCCTCGGGAGCTGGTGGCGCTGTGCACGGGGATCTTGCAGTGCAAGACCACCAACCAGCTCGACTACCAGCTCTTGCAGCAGCTCTTCTACGCCTTCCAGGGCATCCCCTTCCGGCACATCGCGGAGCTACGGCCCGGCAGCGCCTACATGGCCTTCCACCAGGCCAACGACCCGGCCTTCCGCGACCGGGCCTTTCTGGCCCACCTCCGCGCCACCGCCACCTGGGCCGGCGGCGAGACCCTGCGCATGCTCTAGAACTGCCGAAAATGGGCCATGTCCAGAAAGGCGCTCAGCGCTACGCCATCGAGGCGGCGATGAACCCGGGCTCGCCATGGTCTGCTGACGCTGGCACCGGACCGGACCTGGGTGCCGCGGACGCCGCTGCTCTACATGAAGATCAAGCTGGGTTCGCGGGTGGCCTCCTTCCTTCAGGGCTCTTTTGCGACAGCTCCCGCACTTGCTCGGCCAACTTTCCCGGATGCGGAAAGCGCAGTTCGTGCACGAGCTCGCAAGGGTTGTTACCCGGGCGGGCTTTTCTCCGAGAAGCAGGAGCCGCCGTCCCCGGTTGGCCGCATCGACGACCTTGGCGCAGGCCGCCTTCATGGCGGGAGATTTCTGGGTGATGCTCGCGCTGTGCTTCCGCAACTGCGCCCGGCGATCGCGTTGCTCGGCGATGTAAGCGTGCAGTCCTCGAATGACGTCGACGGTCGGGTCGATGAGGACAGGAGGTTTTCGGGCCATGGGTTGGGTTGTAAGCACCCGGGTTTGCGCTGTCAGTCCGTGGGCCATAAAAAACTTGCTTGCCGTCAAAAGAAATGGAACAAGGGGGCATGGCGGACACCCCGGAACCTGAAACCCCCCAAGAACTTCACCTGACGGCCTGGCATGTGTTTGCCAACGAAATCATCAAACACTTCGCCAACCCGCGGCGGCTGGAGATCCGGGAGTTTGACAAGCTGGGCACTCTGCCGCTGGAAGCGGACGCGATGCTCATCCGCAAGAAGGACCTGGAAGCTGCGGGCGCGGCCGACGAGGCGCTGATGACCGGTCCGCTGGCCTTTCTGGGGCCGCGACTGGGAGAGCTGACGGCGCTGGAGTACAAGGGCCCAGGTGATGTTCTGGGCTGGGAGGACGTGGACAAGGCGCGGGTCTACGCGCTGCTGGGCAAGCGCAAGTACAAGCTCTTGCGAGACGCACAGGTGCGGGTGGTGATGATGTACTCGTATGCGAGCAAGGGCCTGTTCGAGGCCCTGGCGGCCGACGGGCTGCCCTTCGAGCAAGAGGAAGAGGGCATCCGCTGTCACCGGGGGTCGTTGCGGATGTACGCGGTGGATCTGGTGGCGCTGGGGAAGCAGAAGCCTGACAGCCCAATGAACCTGGTTTCAGCGCGGCACCGGCACTACATTCGAGAGGCCCATCTGGACCCCCACACGATGGCGCTGGTCCAGCGAATCGAGTATCTTATTAAGCAAGGAACGGTGCGCGGCATGCGATTCAGCGAGCTGAAAGGTTCTGAAGAAGTCGAGCGAGACGTCGACGAGTTTCAACGGCAGTACCTGGAAAGCATCGAGCCCGAAAAACGGCTGCGGGGGCTGGGCGTCGAAGAGCGGCTGCGGGGGCTGGGCGCCGAAGAGCGGCTGCGGGGGCTGGGCGCCGAAGAGCGGCTGCGGGGACTGGGCACCGAAGACCTGTTCAAGGGGCTCAAGGCCGAGGCCAAGGCCAAGCTGTTGGCCCTCCTTCTGGCGGAGCGCGACAAGTAGCCGACCGCCGGCCGAGCGTCGCCGCAGCCGCCCGCAGGGCGGCGCTTTCTCGATGGCAAAGTCATCGTCTCGATCGACATCCCCGTCTTCCATCGCCCCTTCCGGCGGGTACCCGACGATGCCTCGCCCGGTCATCCCCTGAAGGTCGAGTTGGAGCAGACAATCGACATCAGCCGAGAGCAGCCTCCCGAGGCGGCGCTCGCCGATGAGGAGGAGGAGCTCACGCCAGCTTCGGTGGCCAAATACCCGCCCTCATTTTTCCTTCTGTGAAGCGGC
>JBBRLA010000619.1:0-5165 GCA_038231615.1 Polyangia bacterium
CTCGCGCTCGCAGTGTCGTCTCACCGAAAGTCGACGGACATGGTTGCTGACACTCCGATCGGCACCCTGCGCAGCATGCTGCATGCTGCGGGACCTCGGACTTACCCTGAAGGACATCGAGGAGTAGCACATGACCTTCATCTATCCTGTCCTGCTGGCGTCGGAGGAGGGGGCCGTCACCATCGAGTTCCCCGACTTCCCTGAGGCCCACACCTATGGCACCGATGAGGCCGATGCGCTGGCGATGGCCGGTGACTGCTTGGAGGTGGCGGTGGCCTCGCGCATCATCGATGGCGAGGGCATTCCCGCCCCGCCCACATCCCGGTCGAAGGGGCAGAAGGCCACGACTCGCGCATCATCGATGGCGAGGGCATTCCCGCCCCGTCCGAGGTGCCGGGTGCGCCCCGGGTGATGCTGGGCGCACAGATGGCCGCCAAGGCGCACCTGTATCTCCTCATGCGGGAGGCAGGCATCACCAACGTAAACCTGGCCAAAGCCCTTTCGCGGGACGAGAAGCACGTGCGCCGGCTGCTTGACCCCGACCACGACAGCACGTTGGAGAGCATCGAGGCGGCCCTTTCGGTGCTCGGCAAGCGGCTGCGCGTGGAGATGATGGACGCGGCATAGGACCCTCCGACTTTCTTGGCCACCCCTCAGCCGATGTCGCCGGTCCCGGGCGCCTGATATCTGCTGCGCCGCACCAGCCGGACCCCGATCTCCTCGCTGCGGTGCCCCGGCATCATGCTTCTCATCACGCCCGCGCGCAGATAGTTCCACGATCCGCCCCGCACCACCTTGCCTCCCGGCAGCATCATCCCGCTCAGGTCCGCATGCCCGCCCTCGTCTGTGTCGGTCATCGTGGGGTCGTCATCGTATTCGTTCTGGGCCCACTCCCACACATTGCCGATGAGATCCGCACACCCCGCCCCGGCGTTCGCCGTGCCCGCGGGGAACACACCCACCGGCGTGGTGTGCCCCACCCGCCTTCCGGTGTTGCAATACGAGGGCTCCGCGGTTGCCCCCCAGGGGTACTGCCGGTTGTCGTCGCTCCCCTGCCGCACCGCCCGCTCCCACTCGCTCTCTGTGGGCAAATCGTAGCGATAGCGCCAGTCCCCAGCGGTCAGGAAGCGGCACAGGCCAAGCGCATCATCCCAGCTCAACATCGTCGCCGGGTGCGTCGGCCGCTCCCGCGCACGCTGCTCCCACAGGGACAAAATGTCCACCCGCCCGTCGTGTTCCTCATCTTGCGGCGGACGATATCCCGAGGTCCGCACCAAGTGCCAGAGCTGCGCGCACGTCAGCGGATAGCGCATCATCCCGCATGCCGGCATTCCCCGCCCCGCAGGCAAATCGACAAAAAGCCCCGGGGGCCTGGGCGTCGGGTCCAAAATGTCCAGCGACAGGCGCGGGTCCCCCGCCATGCCCAGCCCCTCGGCCATGGCGATCCGCGTCGACAGCGCCGTGCGCTGTACCCGATCCGACAGGTCGTCCAGCACCCGCTGCAAATCGTCCTTGATCTTCTTCGCCGCCTTCGGGTCCACCGGGCACGGCGCCATCTCGTCGAGCATCTGAGCGCCCAGCCCGATGAGCTGCGCCCGCTGTCCCACCTCGCTGCGTCCGCCCACTTCGCTGCTCATCGAACGCAAAAGCCGCGCCCCGTGCTCCGGCGAACGCCGCGCCTGCAGGCCCGACAGGAAGCGCAGCGCATCGTAGCTCATCGGATCGTCCAGCAGCGAACGCACCGCCTGCCATAGATCCACCCGCCCGTTCAACGTCTGGGCGATGCGGAAGGACTGGAGCGGTTCGCTGCGCTCGGCCAGTTCGTCCACCAGATCGCCCACCTCCTGCGGCGTCGGCCGCACCTTGTTCTGCACCAGCGCCCCCAGGCAGGTGGCGTAAAGTTCCGCTCGCTGCCGCGGCAACCCCTGCTTTCCCGATACCCAGCACATCGACGTTAGCAGCAAGGGGTGGCGCACCAGCGCGGTGTAGTGGTCGCTGGTGATCGCCCGCCGCATCAGCGTGGTCAGCTCCGCCGCGGCCCCATCGAGAGTCATGCCCTCCGGGATGGTGCTGACCTGCTGCACCCAGCGGTCCACCAAAAGCGTGCTTTCCGCCGGGCGCAGCGGGAAAAGGGTCGCGGTGGTGAAGCCCGCCTCGGCAGGCGGCACCAGGCCGCATTTCGGGGACAGCGTCAGCAGCACCCGCAGCCGCGGGATCTCGCGCAGAAGATCCATCAGCTCTTGCAAAAGCGTCTCTTGCCGCGCCCGCGGCACCCGCGACAGCCCATCGACACAAAGCAGCGTGCCGCTGCCGGCAAAGAGCAGATTTTGGGCAAACCCGGTATCCAGGCCCCCGCAAAGCGAGGCGATGTTTGCCAGCAGCAGGGAGGCCAGGTCCACGTGGCCGGCGCCGGGGGTCTGGTCCAAAGACAGATACAGCGGGACCGGGGCGTGCCCCTTGGCAAAGCCGTAGCCCTCGGCTTCCGACGGCAGCCCCAGGGCCAGCCGGGCCAAAAGACCGCACAGGCGCCGCACCGTGGCGGTCTTCCCGGCGCCCGCCTCGCCCAGGAGCAGCAGGCGCTCGTGGGCCGCGGGCAGGCCGTGGACCGGGACGACGTGGCCACCCACCGACGCGGGCAATTCGACATAAAGCGGTTCAAGGCGCAGCGCAGTGCCCTGGTTGGGGTGGGTGAAAACCGACAATGCTTCATCCACCTGCGCCGAGAGCCAGGTAAGGTAGCGGCGCTGGCAGTCCTTTTCGTGTGCCGCCGCATCGTCGGCCGGCTTTTTGCGATCCGCGGCGCGGGTGGGCAAAGGCAAGGCCCGGGGGGCGGTGCTTGTGCCGTAAAGGTCGGCGAGGGTGCGGTCGGCTTCCCAACGGCTGGCGCCAGTCGTGAAGCAGAGCGGAGATATGAGGGCGGTGCGCTCGGCGGGGTCGATGTCGATGACGAACACCCGGCTGGGGGTCGTGGCGCTGCGGTGGCTGGCGCCGGCGGCCAGGACCAGGGTGGCGGAAAGGGGCGTGCCCTGCCACTCCGTCGGCCGCTGTGTGCGCAAGTGTCCGTGGCACAGCAGGTGGAAGCTTTGGCCCAGGATGGCGGTGACGGCGGCGCGCTCGATGGGGTGCAGCCAGTCCGGGGGGTGGTGGCACACGGCGATGCTCAGGTCGGCGGCGGCCAGCTCGCGTTCGGCGTGAAGGAGAACTGACTCGCCCACAAAGAGGCACTCGCGGTCGCTGTCGTCGCCGTCCTGGGAAAACCAGGCGGTGCAGAAAGTGCCGATGCCCACCGTCAGCCCGGCCAGATCCAAAAGGTGGGTCGTGCGGGCGGCGCGGCCGGGGCCGAAGTAGGTGTCGACGAAGGCGGTGTAGGCGGCGAGCTTCTTGTTGTGAAGGGTGCGCTCCTCGGGGGCGCCGAAGAAGGCGGCGGCGTCCTCGGCGGTCAAAAGAATGCGCTGGAGGCGCCGGCCCGCGGCGCGCTGCACGTCCTGGTTGCCGGGGACGACGAAGATCCGCGCTGCGGGCAGGCCCCCGCAGGCGGCACGCAGGCGATCGAGGAACCGGCCCACGGTGGCATAGGCAGCGGGATCGCCGTGTTCGACCAGATCGCCGCTGATGAGGACCACTTCTGGGGGGCGCCCGGCCTTTTGCCAGTCGCCGAGGGTGCCAAGCAGCGCGCGCAGGGCGCGGTCGCGGTCGTCGGGGTCGCTTTTGCGGAAATGCAGATCGGAAAGGTGAAGGATGCGCAACATGGGTTCGGGTAGAAGTATCCGGGAGGCGGGACAAAGCGGCAAGGGCGGTCTGCTGCTGCGGGTACGGATTGACTTTGGCGTCTCCCCGTCCACGCCGCTTTTGGGGCGCCATCCGTGAGGCCTGTGCTACTGTCTCTGGAATGAACCTCGCGGCGAAAAATCAGGAGCCCGGCCCGGAGCTGCCCGTGGTCCTCAGCGCCGAGGAATGGCGGGCCCTGTCGGAAGAGGCCCGGCAAAGGTATGTGGAGCAGAGCATCGCGGCGCTGGAGGAGCAGGCCGATCTCATGGCCGAGAGCCGGCCCCACACCCGGGCCAAGAGCACGGCGCTGGACCGGCTGGGCCGGCACTTCCAGAGCATCGGCAGGCACATCTACCTGGGCTCCGAACTGCCGGTGCTCTATCCGGGTGATCGTATGTTTGCCCCGGACCTGATGGCGGTGCTGGATGTGGAGGATACGCGGGATGAAGATCTGCGCACTGCCTGGGTCGTGGAGAGCGAAGGCCGCGGCCTGGACCTGGCGCTGGAGGTGTACTTCAGCGGCAACTGGCAAAAAGACTTCGTGGACAACGTCGAGAAGTACGCGCGCCTGGGCATCCCGGAGTATTTCCTCTACGATCGGCAGCATCAGGAGCTGCACGGGTATCGGCTGCCCGGCAAGAATGCGGTGCGCTATCAGAAGATGAAGTCTAGATTTGGGCGACTTTCGTCCCATGTGTTGGGGCTGGATCTGGCCCTGTATGAGGGGCGGCTGCGCTTTTACTATGGCGATGCCGAAGTGCCCGACTCGGATGAACTCTTGCTGCGCGCGCAGGGGATGGTAGACGAGGTCCAGCACCAGCGGGTGGAGGCGCAGGAGCGGGCGCAGAAGGAAGCGGAGCGGGCGCAGAAGGAAGCGGAGCGGGCGCAGGACATGCTGGCGCAGCTTCGTGCCACCGTCTCGGGTATTCTTACCATCCGCGGCATCCCGCTGGATCAGGCGACGTCGGCCCGACTGGCGCTTTGCGCCGATGGCGCCGTGCTAAAGCGCTGGGCCTTGCGGGCGGTAACCACCGACACAGCCGCCGAGGCGGTCAGCGAGAGCGGCCCCGATGAGCCATCCTGAGAATTTCAGCAGGCGCTCGCCGCAACTCAAAAAGAGTGGAAGCCGATTCAGATGTCTCTCCGTTTTTCTACTGAATTACTTGCCCAACAAGCCACACAACTTCTTTCCCTGTGTACGGCCTGCGTTAATTGGTGTGTCAGTCCCGGAGAAGCTACCGTCGAACACCCTGGTGAACACGACCTCACCTATCTGACAGGGACTTCGGCCAGAGGGGAGGAGATCGATCCGATCAACTGAACTGGCAGCCCGTGGGGGGCTCCTCGATGGAGTAAAGCAGAAGCCGCCCTTCTCTTTGTAGCTTGCGATCGTTCAA
>JBBRLA010000620.1:0-5163 GCA_038231615.1 Polyangia bacterium
CGTGATCCTGCCGTCCCCGGCCTCCGCCTCGAAGAACAAGGGCCGTAAGACC
Source organism: Polyangia bacterium (assembly GCA_038231615.1). Classification (GTDB taxonomy): domain Bacteria; phylum Myxococcota_A; class Polyangia; order Palsa-1104; family JAEUJZ01; genus JBBRLA01. The sequence goes on from JBBRLA010000620.1 coordinate 53, forward strand.
TCCACCCCCACCGGGGCGGTGACCTTGGCGGCCCCTTCGCCCACCAAGAACCGCGGCGGTGGTCGCACGATCAAACGCTGAACCAGCACCCCTTCGACAACCCGGGTTGTTCCCCTCACCGCCCCTTCGGGGGCGCTCCCCACCCCCCAGCTTTCGCTGCCGACGTTTCGCCATCGGGACGGCCTATCTGCGCTCGCCACGGAGCCCTGGTGCGGCAACTTCTCCCGTCATGGTATAGGGTACCCCATGGTCCCATCCTTCAACACGGCCGGCCCCTGTTTCCCAGACGAACACTACATGCTCCCGCCCGAGCGGCGGCTGGGCCGGATCATGCGGCTGATCGATGACAGGAAATATTTCACGATCCACGCCGGCCACCAGACCGGCAAGACGACCTTGGCTCAGTGGCTGGTGCGGCACTACAACCAGGGCGGCCCCTACGCCTGTGTCTGGATCGACATCCAGACCGCCCGCGAAAACCCCGACCCGGGCACCGCCTTTCGCACGCTGCTCAACAACTTTGAGCGGGCCTTCCGGCGGGATCTGCCGGCCCTGGCGCTGCCCGACAAGGAGGCGCTGCTTAGCGACCCTCGGAGCGCGGTCCTGGACTATCTGGGGGCGGCGGCCGAGAAGGCGGAAAGGCCCCTGGTCGTCCTGATCGACGAGGCGGACGGCCTGATCGGCGAGACCGTGGTCTCCTTCCTGACGCAGCTTCGGCAAGGCTACCTCGATCGCCGGGTGATGCCGTTCCCCCATAGCGTGGCGCTGATCGGCAGACGGCAGGTCCGCGACTACGTGCTCACCCAAAAGGACCGGCAGGCCGTGTCCTGGCTCGGCAGCGCCTCTCCCTTCAACGTCACCGCGGAGGCGGCCACCCTGTCCCCCTTCAGCGCGGACGAGGTCGCGGAGCTTTTGGGTCAACACACCCAGGCCACCGGCCAGCCCTTCCTTGCCGAGGCGATCGACCGCATCTATACCCTGTCCTGCGGCCACCCCTGGCTGGTGAACGCGATCGCCGACCAGATCGTCAACCGGGACGTGGAAGACCGCGCCATTGCGATCACCCGCGCCCATGTGGACACGGCCAAGGAGACGATCATCCTGGAGCGGCGGAGCCATATCGATTCGCTGATCGCCCGACTGCGGGAGCCGCGGGTGCGGCGCATCCTGCAACCCATGCTGATCGGGACCGAAGCGCCGGAGTCCGACACGCTGGACGACGACTTTTCCTATGTGATGGGGCTGGGCCTGCTGGTGAAACGCGGGCCCAACGTCGAGATCGCCAACCCCATTTACAAGGAAGTGATCCCCCGGGTCCTCACTTACTACACCCAGGTCCAGCTTCGGCAGGAGACCGCCTGGTACGTCAGGCCCGACGGCTCGCTGGACCTGCCGAAGATGATGGCGGCCTGGCAGGAGTTCTGGCGCAAAGATGGCCATGTCTCCGCTGCCGGCTTCAGCTATCAGGAGGCGGGGCCGCACCTGATGCTCATGGCCTTTCTACAGCGAATCATCAACGGGGGCGGGCAGATCGAGCGAGAGTACGCGCTGGGGCGCGGCGCCCTGGATCTGCTCATCTGCTGGCAAAAGGAGCGGCACGTCATCGAGGTCAAACTCCGCCGCGACACGGAGACCGAGAAGGAGGCGCTGGATCAGATTGGGGGATATCTGGACACTCTGGGGCTTCGGGCTGGCTGGCTGGTGCTCTTCGACCTGCGCAAGCGGCGGTCGTGGAAGGAGAAGCTCAAGATCCGCAAGCGCCGGCATGGGGAGCATCAGGTTTGGGTCGTGGGCTGCTGAATGGCTGAGTCCATGCAATACACGAAGAGGGGCTCGAGCACGAACTCCACGCCCGCAAAAGGAGGCAGGCGCATGACGTCGCCGGGGCCTGCCATCTCGACGACCTCATAGCTGCGCGTCGTGCGCTCATAGACGGTGAGCGTCCCGCCCGGCAGGTCCACGATCCAGTACCACTCGACCCCGGCCCGCTGGTATGCTTTCCACTTGATGCCCCGGTCCCGGGCGGAGGTGGACTTGGACAGGACCTCGCAGACCCAGTCGGGTGGGGTGACGATCACGCCCAGGTGATCGCCCACGTTCACCTCTTCGGGCGGGGTGGGGTGGCGGTCGATGCGCCAGCCGACCACGTCGGGACGCATGCCCTCTCCGCCGATGTATACGTCTACCTCCATTCCGAGCCACCAGCGGCCCTGCCCGCCGCCCGGCCCCTTGGGGCCGCCTTCCGTGGGTGCCGGGCCGAGCAGGTGGCCAATTGCCGTGGCGATAGCGAGCTGCGCCCCGCCGTGCTTGAGTTTGGCCATGGACTTGGGGGCCAGGCGTCCGTCCAGCAGCTCGATGTGGGAATCGGGGTGGGAGAGCCAGGCGGCGATCTGTTGCTTCAACTCGGGGGTAAAGTCCTGGCGGGGGGCGGCGGGGGCGGCGGCGGTGCTCATTGGATGAGAGTAGCAGGGAAGGGTGAGGGGTCAAGCCCTGGGCCTGCTCCAGGAATGTACCCGGAGAACACCGGGGGCTGGCCCACGGCAAGAGCAGGGACCTGGCCGAGGCTGGCTGGCCCGGTCCGGCCATCGGGCAGTGGCTTCGGTGCCGCGGCCACGATCTCAGTCGGCCTTCGCCGGATTGCATTGTATTTTACTCAACTACAAACTGGAAATTTTCGATAAAGCACACCGGCACCGGTTGCGGCCTGTAGGTCCAGCCGCGCAGGGTGGCCATGATCGGCTCGTCGGCGCCGGGGACACTGCCCACTGGGTTGACCGTGCTCACATAGCCGCTGGTATCAATGCAGATCTTGTACGAGCCGGTCACAGTGCTGCCCCGGCGCCGGGACTTGATGGCCTCTGGAAGGTGGGGCATCTCGCCGCCTAGCTTGTCCTTCTTGATGGCGAAGTGCGGCACATTCTTGTGAAGTTCCTCAGAGACAGCCTCCTGGTTTTGCTTGCTGCCGTCCTTCAGGATTTCGAATTTGATGGAGTATCTCTCGATGACGTAGCCAACGGGCCGGCCATCCTTGCCGATGGCGGGCGTGAACCCGCATTTCGGATTGAATCGCAGCCAGCCCATGACCATCTCGTCGAGTCCATGGCCGAGGCCCTGACTCTTCGACATGCGGCTGATCTTTCCGCGGTCGTCCAATTCGATGCGGAGGATCACTGTGCCCTCGACCCCCTGGGCGTATGCGTCGCTGACCGAGTACTTGTCCTCTAACCCGGCGAAGCAGTTGTCGGCGTCGTGCCCGGGCGAGCGCAGATCCGTCTCCGCCAGGGGGTGCCACTCCTTGCCGGCGGGCACCCCGGTGGAGGGCGGCAGGTTGCGCCACGCCTTCTTGACGGGGTCGTAGGCCCGCATGATGCCCTGCGCCGTGGCCAGAAGGTTCGGCCCGATCAGGAAGATTCCGGTGGTCTTGACCTTCCGCTCGATGTAGCGCTTCTCCTGGCTGGAGAAGACCCCGCCAGCGTTGTCGAGGGTGAAATAATTCGGCCCGTTGGCCAATACCGACGCGACGTTGGCCTGGATCGGCTCGCCAGCGCGGTCCCAGTGGCCGTCCTGGTAGCGGGCCAGGCGCCCGCCCTCCAGCACGTAGATCACCCCGTGGGACACCAAAAGCGTCCCCATCACGTTGCGCGCCGACAGGCGGGTGGACACCCCGTTGCGGTAGTCGAATAGCCCGCCGTCCTCCTGCATGTAGTACAGGACCCCATCGCTGGACTGCACGGCGCGGATGTGGTCCACCCCGGCGTAGCGCCACTTCTGCCGCTCCTCTTCGAAGGTGAACAGGCGGCCCTGCGGGTCGGCGGCGTACAGGGTGCCCCAAACATCGTCCGCGGCGGCGGCGGTCACCATCCAGCTTGGCACGTAGTGGCCGTCGTACTTGCGCCACAGCTTGTGCTTGTCGTCGACCAGGGCGCGCGGGAAGCCATGGTCGACCAGGGTGGCCACCCCGTCGCCGCTAACCTTCTTGCCGATCTCCGACAGGGCGTCGTTGATGGCCTCGACCACGCCGGCCCCGGTCACCACCATCTTGCCGTCGGCCGCCCCGGCGGAGCGGAACAGACAGATCAGGTGCTGCGACTCGGCGGTGCCGATGGTCGGCTCCAGGTCGTACTGCAAGGACCCCAGCACCTGGTTTACCGAGACCACCGGGGCGCTGTCGCCGGCAACAGACGGGTCTGCGGCGGCGGCGCCAGAGGGCTTCGCCGATGCGGCGTCGCCGGCGGCCCGCGCCGGGCTGGCACAAAAGCCGGTGCCGACGCCCAGGGCGACAAACGAGAGCAGACGGGGGAAGGGGACGCGGGTCATGAAGTGAGGCTGCGTCACGGAGTTGATGGAAACAAAGTACCAGAGCCGCCGCCCAAGGACAAAGGCCGCCGGCGCCTGGAGGATCTGGCGCGGCTAGTCAACCCGCGGTGTGCGGCTGGATGAACTACTACGGCCGGTTCTCCCAAGCCCTCACTCAAAGCTTATGCGATAGACTTGGAGGCGGATCTCGCGGGGCTCTCCGTGGAACTGGTCAATGCGGGTGGAAAAGCAGATCGTCTTCAGAGACTGCAGGATCGGCCTATGTAGTGCTGGCATGTCCGAGAGGGGTAGGCGCAGCGTTTGGCGACCTACCCTCCCAAGTGTGCGACTATAAATGGGATAGCTATCATACCGTCCTTTGCCAGGTCCAGAGATCACGATGTTCAGTTCATGCTGAGGCGTGGAAGTGTCCAGTTCCACGATCAACCAGTGGTAGTCGGCCACATTGAGCAGACCTCCATCCCGTGGTTTCAGGCAGCTCCCCCCGTAGTCCCCCCCAAAACAGTAGAACTCGATGGCAAGATGATCGGGCTCGACTTGATGGTGGACACCAAAGCCCGAATCAGCCATGTAGTCGAAGATTCTGACGGCCTCGAAGGGCGGTATGAGGGTCAGGGGGGCACATCCTGGGAGCACCAGCACCGACAGCAATAGGGGGGCCATCAGGATGGAGTGGTGAGCCTTCGGGTTCATAGGCCGAACCGTACCACGAGTACCGGCCCAGGCCAACCCTGGTGGGAGCTTCCCCCATCCGCATGTAAGGACCGTTTGCCGTCGCTGGTGATGCACCCTGC
>JBBRLA010000621.1:0-5163 GCA_038231615.1 Polyangia bacterium
TCTCGGCGAAACAGGTTGCGCGGGGGGCGGGGCGGTTTATGTCTCCCCCACGGATTCGCATTCGCGAATCCAGGGGTGGTGCCCCCACGCCGCCGTGCTCACGGCCAGTAGGCCGCTCCGCGCGGGTTCTCCGGGCGCACTCGCCCTCAACGCAACTGAGCGCCGCTCTTGTCCTGCCAGGAAGATTCTCGGCGAAACAGGTTGCGCGGGGGGCGGGGCGGTTTACGTCTCCCCCACGGATTCGCATTCGCGAATCCATGGGTGGTGCCCCCACGAACCCGTGCTCACGGCCAGTAGGCCGCTCCGCTCGCCGTCTCCGGGCGCACTCGCCCTCAACGCAACTGAGCGCCGCTCTTGTCCGGCCAGGAAGATTCTCGTCGAAACAGGTTGCGCGGGGGGCGGGAGCGGCGTAGAACGTTTCCTATCATGTCCAAGCTTGTTGCTCCTTTTGCCGAGGGAGGGCCGGTGGTGGTGGACGCGCAGATGGCGCGGCGCCTGCTTTCCCTGGCCCTCTCGCAGGGCGGCGATTACGCCGACCTGTATTTCGAATATTGCGCCGGTGCCACCTATGTCTTCGAGGACGAGAAGGTCAAGACCGTGGGGCGCGGCATCGCCCTGGGCCTGGGCGTCCGGGTGCTCCGCGGCGAGGCCACCGGCTACGCCTACTGCGAGGAACTCGGCGAGGAGGCCATGGCCGAGGCCGCGCGCATCGCTGGGCAGATCGCCTCCTCGGGCCAAAGCCCCCCGCCGGAGCACATTCAAGCCGCTGTGCGCACCCCGTCGTTTTACCCCGTCGCCATCCCCAGCATCGAGACGCTGCCGGAGGCCAAGCTCCAGCTCTTGCGCCGGGCGGACCAGGCGGCCCGCGCCTTCGACCCGCGCATCGTCAAGGTCAGCGCCAGCTTTTCCGAGGAGATCAAGGAAATCCTTTTGATCACCGCCGACGGGCGCCTGTACCGCGACGTGCAGCCCCTCCTGCGCTTCGGCGTTTCGGTGGTGGCCGAGGAGAAAGGCAAGCGCCAGTCGGGCTCCGGCGGCGGCGGCGGGCGCTTCGGCATGGAGTATTTCGATGCCCATCCCCCAGAGGGCCACGGCAAGGAGGCGGCCCGGGTGGCCATCGCCATGCTGGACGCCCACGACGCCCCCGCGGGCGAGATGGAGGTGGTGCTGGCCGCAGGCGATTCCGGCATCCTTTTGCACGAGGCCGTGGGCCACGGGCTGGAAGCGGACTTCAACCGCAAGCAGACCTCCAACTATTCGGGCCGCATCGGGCAGCGGGTGGCCTCCGAGCTGTGCACCGTGGTCGACGACGGCACCGTGCGGCACTCCCGCGGCGCCATCAACGTCGACGACGAGGGCGAGCCGGGGCAGTACAACGTGCTCATCGAGAAGGGCATCCTGCGGGCCTACATGCAGGACTGGCTCTCGGCCAAGCATTTGAACACCCGGCCCTCGGGAAACGGGCGGCGGCAGTCGTTCCGCCACAACCCGATGCCGCGCATGACCAACACCTACCTGACGGCCGGGCAAAGCGACCCCGAGGAGATCCTGCGCTCGGTCAAGCGGGGGGTGTATGCCAAGCGCTTCTCCGGCGGACAGGTCAACATCAGCAACGGCGACTTCGTGTTCTCCCTGACCGAGGGCTATCTCATCGAGGACGGCAAGATCACTGCGCCGCTGAAGGGGGTGAACCTCATCGGCAACGGCCCCGACGTGCTGAACAAGGTGACCATGCTGGGCCACGACTTCCAGCTTTCCGACGGGATCTGGACCTGCGGCAAGGAAGGGCAGTCGGTGCCCGTCGGGGTCGGGACGCCGACGGTGAAGATCGCCGCCATCACGGTGGGCGGGACCCGGGCCTGACGCAGCCGCAACAAGAAAATCGGAACCGATGACCATGGACGCAAAAGACGATCGATTGATACTTCAGAGGATCGCCGAGAACGTGGCGGCGCAGGCGCTGGAGGCCGGCGCGGACGCGGTCGAGGTACTGACGGCGTCGGGGGCGGAACTCTCGGTGCGGGTGCGCAAGGGCGAGGCGGAACTGGTACAGGAGGCGGCCAGCAAGGGCCTGGGCCTGCGCGTGTTCCGCGACCACCGCTCCGCCGTGACGTACACCTCGGATTTCACCGGCCCGGCGTTGCACGCCTTCATCATCGACACGGTGGGTCTGTGCCAGCTCAGCGAACCCGACGAGCTGAACGAGCTGCCGGAGCAGCCGGAGCAGGAAGAAGGCAAGCGACCGCCGCTGGACCTGCACTTGTGGGATGCCAACACCCTGACGGTGACCACCAAGGAGGCGATGTCCCGCGCCAAGGCCGCCGAGGCCGCCGCCTTCGCTTTCTCGGACAAGGTCACCAACAGCAAGGGTGCCACCTACGATCGCGGCCACGGGGCGCGGGCCTTTTGCAGCGCCGACAAGACCGGCATCTCTTTCTCGGGGACGTCCCGGGGCACCTATCAGTCGCTCTCGGTGGAGGCGATCTGCGACGACGCCGATGGGAAGAAGCGCAACGCCTCGTACTGGACCGGGGACCGCTACCTGGACAAGCTGCTGGAACCGGGCGCGGTGGGCAAGGAGGCGGCGCGACGGGCGGTGGCCAAGCTGGGGGCCGGAAAGATCGACACCCAGGAGCTGCCGGTGGTTTTTTCTCCCGACGGAGGACGACCGCTTTTGGGGCTGCTCTTCTCGGTGGTGTCCGGCGGGGCGATCTACCGCAAGTCGAGCTACCTGTGCGGCAGGGAGGGTTCAATCGTGGCCTCGCCGAAGGTCTCGGTGATGGACTATCCGCTCATCGAGCGCGGCCCCGGCTCGCGCGTCTTCGACGGCGAAGGGCTGGCGGCGCGGGTCAACGCGGTGATCGAGAAGGGGGTGCTGCGGACCTACCTTTTGGACAATTATTCGGCGCGGAAACTGGGCCGGCGTTCCAACGCCTGCGCCGGCAGAAGCATCGGCGGGGCGCCTCACGTCAGCACCTCCAACTTCATCATGCAGCCGGGGCCCATCAAGCCGGAAAAACTGCTCGAAGGCATCACCCGGGGGCTCTACGTCACCGAGATGATGGGCTTCGGGTTCAACCCCACCACCGGGGACTTCTCCCGGGGAGCGGGCGGGTTCCTCATCGAGAACGGCGAGCTGACCCGGCCGGTCAGCGAGGTGACCATCTCGGCCAACTTCGACGATCTGCTGAAGGGGATCGACGCGGTGGGCAACGATCAGGACCGGCGTTCTTCGACGATGAACCCGTCGTTCCGGGTGACCAAGATGACGCTGGCGGGCAGATAGGCGGGACCTTTTCCGCTTCAGGCGAAGCGGGCGCGCATCACCTGGGCCATGCGGCGAAGGCGATCGGGGTAGCGGTGGACCCGCTCGACCTTGGCCAGGGCGCGGGCCGCGATGACCTGGCGCTCCTTTGGGTGGGCCAGGTAGTGGCGGGCCTTGTCGCAGGCTTCCTCGAAGTCGTGGTACAGGGCCACGTCTTCCCCATCGCGGAAGAACTCCACCGCGTCTTCTTGGGCATCCGTGAGCAAGAAGCCGCCGGCGCCGGGCACATCCCACACCCGCTGGTTGACGCCGGTCGCCAGTTGCACCGAGGTGAGGTTCAGGTTGACCGCGCTCCCCGAAAACAGCGCCGGGAGCTGCGTGCGATAGTCCAGCGCAGGGGCCAGTTCGATGCCCGCGGTGCCCAGAAGCAGGTGGCGCCAGTGGGGATCGCCATGAATGCGCAGGCCCAGGCCCGCCGAGGAAAAGGCACCGGCGAAGCGGGCGCGCTCGACCATCGCCGCCTCCGCCAGGGCCACCTGGGCGATGGCGTAGCGGGCGGGCAGGTCGAAGCCGGCGGGCAGCGCCGCCAGCACCTCCGCAAGGCCCTGCCGCACCAGCCCCTTGTCGAGAGACAGCTTGCCCCGCAGGGCGCCCACCGCCTCGCGCACGGCGGCGGATGGCTCCTCCCGGGCCTTCTCCCACCACGACGAGCCGACAAAAGTCAGCGGAGCGGCCAACGTGCGGGCCTGCGCCGGATCGACGCGATCGGGATGAAAGCAGCCAGCGTTGGAGGCACTGGGCAGATACACCGGATCGGCAAAACCCTGCTGCCGCAGCCACGGCAAGGCGCTGCGTTCGATGCAGAAGATCTGGCACGTGTCGGTGGTGTTGCCCGGGGAGCAACCCAGCGTCGGCGCCGGGTGATCGACGAACCACGAGGCCAGGGGCAGCCCGTAGCGGTGCAAGAGCTGCGCGAGCACCCCCTGATCGTCGAAGCCGGTATGACTCAGGGTCAGCAGGAAGTCGGGACGATGGCGCAAGATGGCGCCCAGAAGGTCGCCGATGAAGCGGTCCTCGCCGCGCCCGCCGACCCGGGTGGGCAGGGCCAGGACCTCCCATCCAAGCTGCGCCGCCCCGTCGAGCACATCGCCGACCACATGATAGCCGGTGTCGAACACCAGCACCCGTGTGGGGCCGGCAAACCGGCGATATCCCAGGGCGCTCCTGAGCCGTTGATCATCCATCCCGTTCCTCCGTGGACAGGGAGATAGGCACGGCTTTGGCCCTTGCAAGCCCCTGGAACGCGAATCTGCTTCTACCCCCCGACGATGACGCTCGGCGATCCGGCGATGGTCTGCCCGACCCCGCCGCAATGCTTGGTCATGTCGCCGACGCGGTGGGCGGGCTTGCCGTTGATGAACACGGTGCCCGATCCCATCTGGGCGTTCCACATGTTCGGCCCGCAGCAGGCCGCGTGGATGCCCATGTCCCCTACCCGCACCGCGGGCAGGCTGTTGACATTGACCGTGGGCGACCCCATGACCGCCGGGCCGATGGTCGGATGCGGGCAGGCCGGGCAACCGTGGGCGTCTGCCGGGCACTGCGCATTGTCCCCTACTCTAGCTTGTGGCGGCATGGTTAAACAGAAGCCCCTGGACCGGGCATCTTTTGGCGTACCTCCTCGTTCCCTCGGTCACGTACAGTAGTACGCTCCCTCGGTCGCTGCGGGGGTGCGCCAAAATCTGCTCCGGCCAGGTGCTTCTTCCTTTGATGGCTTTTCATCAACATGACTTTCATCAACTTGACCTTCATTAAGTAGGGTCTGTTTGAGCTTGGATCAAAAGCTTTGGCACTGAGCTACGGTTAGTTGATGTTCACGGTGGCGCCCTTGACGGTCA